>NZ_JBBPFR010000019.1:0-80369 GCF_037969685.1 Stenotrophomonas sp. G106K1
AGCAGATCGCGCGCATCCAGATGCGCGGCCTGGAAAAGCGCCTGGCCGAGCGTGGCCTGAAGCTGGTGGTGTCCGATGCGGCGTTCGATCTGCTCGGCAACGTCGGCTTCGATCCGGTGTACGGTGCGCGTCCGCTGAAGCGTGCGATCCAGGCACAGCTGGAGAACCCGTTGGCGCAGAAGATCCTGTCCGGTGCGTTCGCCAATGGCGATACCATCGAAGTGGGCAACGACGGTGGGCATCTGGTGTTCGCCAAGGCCTGAGCCTGAGCCGAACGGGGCGCTGCACGATTGCAGCGCCCCGTTTCGGTTGTAGCGACCGGCCGCATCCGGCGCTTGCCGGCAAGTCTCAGAACCGGTGCGTATACCCGGTCATCAACCCGAACTGGTTGGCCTTCTGCACGATCGGGCTGTCTGCCGCATCGCCCAGCAGGCGGGTGCCTTCCACGGCGATGTACCAGTTGCCGTTGCGACCGGCGTGATGGCTCCATTTCATGCCCAGGCCTGCGCTGACCAGACCGGCCTTGGGCTTGTGCTGGGCGAAACCGGTGCGAGCGGCCTGGTCAGGGCTGACGCCATACCAGGTCTGCATGTAGCCGCGGTTGCCGTAGTCGGTGGAGACGCTGCCGCTGACCACGCCACCGGCCAGATCGAACAACGGCATCTCCAGGTTCAGGTGGATCTGCTGGGTGGCAAGGCCGTTGTCGCCCTTGTCATCGTCCTTCAGCGTGTACTGCCAGGAACCACTCAGCACCGCCTCACCCAGCGTATAGCCAGCCGCCAGGCCGACCAGGGGCCGGGTATCGATATCGCCCATGCCACGCAGGAAGTCCGAGCCGCCGAGGATCGAGTTCTTCTCGCGGCGGCTGCCGCTGCCACCGACGTAGGCACGCACGCGGGTGTGTTCGCCGATTGCCGTACCCCAACCCGCACCGCTGGTACCCAGAAACCAGCCGCCCGGCGAGGTCACGTCGAAGGACAGAGTGGGGGCGGCCTGGAATTCCTCGCTGCCGCTGTAACGCGGGGCGACACCGCCACCGGCAGCAAGCTCGAAGGTCCACTGGTCATCCTTGGCATGCGCTGCGGACGTTGCGAACAAGGGCAACAGGGCCAGGCCGAGCAGGGGGGGGAAACGGCGAAGGTGGGACATGGCAACTCTCTGCATTGGGAGGAAGTGCAGCGCGCGCATCCGGCGCGTGCTGCTGGGTCGCCAGCGTGGCGGGACGCCGGCGACCAATCCGTCCGCAGTTGTGCGGGAGTTGTAAGCAACTGTAAGCGCGGCCTGCGCCGTTCAGCTGGCAGCCATTGGCCAGTGCATTTCCAGGCGCGCGCCACCGAGGGTCGCGCGTGCCACGCGAAGTTCGCCGTGGTGACGAACCGCGATGCGCCCGGCGATGGCCAGGCCCAGGCCGAAGCCGCCGGTATCGCGGCTGCGGCTGTCATCCAGACGGGTGAACGGGCGCAGCACCTTCTCGCGATCACCTTCGGCGATGCCGGGGCCATCGTCATCCACGCGCAGACAAGCCTTGCCGGCCACGCTGACCAGTGACACCTCCACACGGGTGCGTGCATAACGCATCGCGTTGCCGACCAGGTTGCTCAGGGCCAGCTGCAGCAGGCGCGGCTCGGCGTCAACGCGTGGCAGCGCACTGGGCCACACCTGCAGCACCAGGCCCGCGCGCTCGGCATCGCGCCGTGCATCTTCCATGCAGGCCTGCAGCCAGTCGTTGGCCTCGATTCGCTGCATGGGCTCAGCGTCGTTGGGATGCTCCAGCCGCTCATAGGCCAGCAGTTCGCTGACCAACCGGTTGAGCTCGGCCAGATCGCCATGCAGGCCGGCAGCGAGGTGTGCCCGCCGCGCCGGATCGTTGCTGTCCTGCATCAGGTCCAGGCCGAAGGCCAGGCGTGCGATTGGCGTGCGCAGCTCGTGGGAAATGGCATGGGTCAGATCGCGCTGCCGTTGCACCAGTTCGGCCACGCGCGCTGCCATGCGGTTGGAATGCTCGACGATGACCCGGATCTGCGAACGCGGCGATACCTGCGCACGCGCCTGCAGGTCGCCGGCACCGATGCGGTCTGCATGACCCCGCAGCGCCTCCAGGTCGCGCCACAGCAGGCGTACCCACGCATAGAGGCAGGCGCCCACCAGCAGCAGGATGCACAGGTACGCGGCGGCGGTCATGTACAGGGTCATCTGCACTTCGCCGGGAAGGCGCAGCTGCAGCCAGCGTCCGTCAGCCCCCTCGATGGGCAGCAGCACCTGCTGGTAGCGCTCACGGACGATGAAGCCGTCCCCGCGCAGGGCACTGCGCTCTTCGTCATCGAGCACGGGCGGTGCATCCAGCAGTGACAGCGCAATGCCGTAATGCGGCTGCCACTGCAGCAGACGCTGCTGTTGCTGCTGGCGGTCCAGGCCGGCCAGTCCGCTGCGCAGCGCATACACCTGTCCGCGCACCTGTTCGACGAAGACACGTTCCTGCAGGGGTGTGTAGATGCGGTCCAGCAGATGGTTGAGGCTGAACACCGACACCAGCAGGCAGCCGCCGGTGACGAACCACAACCACAGGAACAGACGCTTCACGCCGACCAGGCCGACGGATTGAACTGGTAACCGCGGCCCCAGACGGTCTTGATCCGGCGAGGTTCGCGCGCGTCGTCGCCCAGCTTGCGGCGCAGCTTGCCGATGCAGACATCCACGCTGCGGTCCAGGCCATCGAAGCCGATGCCGCGCGCCGCCTGCAGAATCTGGTCGCGCGAGAGGATCTGCCCGGGCTGGCTGGCCAGCAGCCAGAGGATCTCGAATTCGGTGGTGCCCAGTTCCACCGGCTGCCCATGCAGGTGAACCTCGCGCTGCACGCGATCGATCAGCAGTTCGCCATGCATCAGCCGGCACGGCACGCCTGCAGGGCCGCTGCCATGGCGACGGCGCAGCAGCGCACGCAGGCGCGCCAGCAGCAGGCGCGGCTCGATCGGCTTGTGCACATAGTCATCGGCGCCGGACTCCAGGCCCAGTACCTCTTCGATATCGTCCTCGCACGCCGTCAGCATCAGGATCGGCACGTCGGAAAAACTGCGGATCTGCCGGCACACGTCGATGCCACCGAGGCCAGGCAGCATCAGGTCCAGCACCACCAGTTCCGGCGCGTGCTGGCGGCAGGCCGCGCTGGCCAGGTCGCCACGCGGCACGTGCTGCACGGCAAATCCATGTTCGCTCAGGTAGTCGCTGACCAGCTCGGCCAGGCGGCGGTCGTCCTCGACCAGCAGCACCTGGGTCGGGTTGCCGGCGGCGGGAGTCCACGGGGAGGGCTGCATCGGTAGGGCGTCCTTGTCCGGGGCGAAGGGCCCGGCGGCGAAGCCTAGCAATGGCCCATGACGTCTGCCTGAATCCCGGGCAACCTGATAACCGCCGGTACTGGCGTCATCGCCAGGGGCTCTCAATGGCGGTCGATGGCTGGCCTATGGTGGGCGTTTCCCCGGATGGAGCCTGGCGCAATGAGCGATCCGCAGTGGCAACTGGAAACCCTGGCCGTGCACGGCGGCTACCGCCCCGACCCGACCACCCGCGCGGTGGCGGTGCCGATCTACCAGACCGTGGCCTACGCTTTCGATGACACCCAGCACGGGGCGGACCTGTTCGACCTGAAGGTGCCGGGCAACATCTATACGCGCATCATGAATCCCACCACCGACGTGCTGGAGCAGCGCGTTGCGGCGCTGGAAGGGGGCATTGGCGCGTTGGCACTGGCCTCCGGGCAGGCCGCGATCACCTATGCGATCCAGACCATTGCCGAGGCCGGCGACAACATTGTCGCTGCCAGCGCGCTGTATGGCGGCAGCCTCAACCTGCTGGCCCACACGCTGCCGCAGTACGGCATCCAGACGCGTTTTGCCGATCCGGCTGACCCATCTGCGTTCGCAGCCCTGATCGACGAGCGCACCAAGGCGGTGTTCGTTGAATCGATCGGCAACCCGCGCGGCAACGTCACCGACATCGCCGCCATTGCCGAGGTCGCGCATGCGGCGGGCGTGCCGCTGATCGTCGACAACACCGTGGCCACGCCGTTCCTGCTGCGCCCGTTCGAACATGGCGCCGACATCGTGGTGCACTCGCTGACCAAGTACCTCGGTGGCCACGGCACCAGTCTGGGCGGGGCGATCGTCGATTCCGGCCGCTTCGACTGGACGGCACAGCCGCAACGCTTCGCCCGCTTGAACCAGCCCGATCCGAGCTATCACGGCGTGGTCTATACCGAAGCGCTCGGCGCGGCGGCTTACATCGGTCGTGCGCGGGTGGTGCCATTGCGCAATACCGGTGCCGCGTTGTCACCGTTCAATGCCTTCCTCATCCTGCAGGGCATCGAGACCCTGGCCCTGCGCATGGAGCGGATCAACGCCAATGCGCTGGCAGTGGCGCAGTACCTGCGCGCGCATCCGAAGGTGGCCTGGGTGCGCTATGCCGGGCTGGCTGACGATCCCGAACACTCGGCGGCGCAGCGCTATCTGGGCGGCCACGGCTCCGGCGTGCTGACCTTCGGCCTGCCGGGCGGTCGCGTTGCCGGCGCACGCTTCCTCGATGCACTCAAGCTGTTCACCCGGCTGGTGAACCTGGGCGATGCGAAGTCGCTGGCCACCCATCCGGCGTCGACCACCCATCGCCAGCTGGATGCAGCCGAGCTCGCCAGGGCCGGGGTCAGCGAGGACACCGTGCGCCTGTCGATCGGCATAGAGCACATCGGCGACCTGCGCGCTGACCTGGAGCAGGCGTTGGCTGACGCCTGATAGCTGGCGGCTTGGTCGTCATCGCCATAGGCGATCACCACCGCTGCAGGAACGCGCTACGGTAGAGACGCTCTCCAAGGGCGTGGCGATATCATCCCCGGCCGATGCGGGTCGGCCGGGGATTTTTTTTGGCGCAGCCAACCCCGGTAGATCCACGCCATGCGTGGATGAATCTCAATCGAAATCGAATTCTTCGACGATTGAACGAAGAACATCCACGCCTGGCGTGGATCGACGTGTCGACCAAGGTCGACACCCACCAAGAGCAGGCCATGCGATCCCGGCAGATCGCGGAGATCTGTCGAAGGCGGGGTGGGTCCGGTTGCGGGGGCGTGAGCGCCATGGATGGCGCGACCGAGCCTCCATGGACGGATTCACGGCGTCCCCTGCAACCGGCCCCACCCCGCCAACCCACAGGAAGCCAGCTTTTGCTGTTGCCGTTGCCGTTGCGGTTGCCGGCCAGCGGCCGGCACTACCGCGGGTGCAGGGTGCAGGGCGCAGCCCTGCCGCACACCCCTCACACCACCGGAATGCTGTGCTGCCCAAGACTGCGGTACGGCGGGGTCGCCATCACCATTTCCGCCAGCGAGTAAGCCAGCTCGCGCTCGGCCATCACCGTGCCGTCAGCACCGTGTTCAAGCAGATGCTTCACTTCGGCATCGCTGTGCGCGCGCGCCAGCAGGGTCAGGTCAGGGTTGATCGCTCGCAGCTTGGCCAGCGTCTCACCGGCTTCCAGCGGCTGCGGGATCGCCAGCACCGCGATCTTGGCGCGCTCGGGATGGGCCTCGGCCAGTACCTTGTCCGAAGCGGCGCTGCCGCGGATGCCGGGCAGGCCCGCCGCATGTGCTTCGGCCACGTGTTCCTTGTTGTCGTCGATGATCATCACCGGCACGCCACGGTCGCGCAGCACCTGTGCCAGCGCGCTGCCAACGCGGCCGTAGCCGATGACGATGGCATGGTCGTGCAGGTCCAGCGACGGCCCCGGTGGCAGCTCGGTCTCCACCGCCGTGGGCGTGGTTTCCTGGTGCTTCAGCAGCCAGCGGTCGAGCAGACCGAACACCAGCGGATTGAGCATGATCGAGATCAGCGCGCCGGCCAGCACCAGCGCCTGGCCGGTGGGCGGCAGGATCTTCAGGGTCACGCCGAGGCCGGCGATGATGAAGGCGAACTCGCCGATCTGCGCCAGGCTGGCCGAGATCGTCAATGCGGTGCCGGTGGGATGGCCGAACGCGCGCACGATGAAGAACGCCGCCGCCGATTTGCCGAACATGATGATGCCGGCAGTAGCCAGCACCTGCCAGGGGTGTTCGATCAGGATGCTGGGATTGAACAGCATGCCCACCGAGACGAAGAACAGCACCGCGAAGGCGTCTCGCAGCGGCAGCGAATCGCTGGCCGCCTTGTGGCTGAGTTCGGATTCATTGAGCAGCATGCCGGCGAAGAACGCGCCCAGCGCGAAGGACACACCAAACAGCATCGCCGAACCGAATGCCACGCCCAGCGCGATCGCCAGCACCGACAGGGTGAACAGTTCGCGCGAGCCGGTACCGGCGATGCGCTCCAGGATCCACGGAATGACCCGGCGGCCGACCACCAGCATCACCGCCACGAACAGGCCCAGCTGCACGAACGTCCAGCCGATGCTGGCCAGCACACTACCGATGGTGTGGTGTTCATTGGCCGCGTCGGGCCCGAACACGCCGGCCATCACCGGCATCATCACCAGTGCCAGCACGCAGGCCAGGTCTTCGACGATCAGCCAGCCGACTGCGATCTTGCCGCGCTGGGTTTCCAGCAGGCGGCGCTCTTCCATCGCGCGCAGCAGCACTACGGTACTGGCCGTGGCCAGCGCGAAACCAAACACCACGCCGTGGATCAGCGGCCAGCCCATCAGCGCCGCCAGGCCCCAACCGAGCAGGGTCGCGACCAGGATCTGGCCGATGGCACCAGGAATGGCGATGGCCTTGACCGCCATCAGGTCCTTCAGCGAGAAGTGCAGGCCGACGCCGAACATCAGCAGCATCACGCCCAGTTCGGCCAGCTGGTTGGCCAATGCCTGGTCGGCGACGAAGCCCGGGGTGAACGGACCGACGCAGATGCCAGCAACCAGGTAACCGACCAGAGGAGACAAGCGTAGCTTGTTGGCCAGCGCGCCGAAGATGAAGGCGAGCCCGAGACCAACGGCAACGATGTTGATCAGGTCGTTGTCATGGTGCATCGGCTCTCGCAGGAAACAGGGGGGTACCCCGATTTTCACCGATACGGCCAGATACGGCAAACCCGCAGGCCATGATCCGTGGCCCGCGGGTTTGCCCGCGCGTTGTTACCGGCCAGCGGCCGGCCCTACCGAAGGTGTTGCGGTTGCCGTTGTCTCGGCGGGCGCCGGGCCGCAGGTCCGGCACCTGCATCCGCTTACCAGTTGTACTTGATCCGCCCGTACACATACGCGCCATTGAAGCCGAACGGCGAGTAGTTGCTGTACGGCAGCATGCCGAAGGTCGAGTTCTGCAGATCCTCGGTGCGGTCCGGGTACTCGTCCAGCAGGTTGTCGGCACCCACCGTCAGCGTCCAGTTGGCACTCGGCTTGTAGCTGGCCGAAGCGTCCAGCACCCACTTGTCGCCGTAGGTCTGGTCACGCGCGGCCGTGGCCGAGTTGCGCACCGTGAACTTGCCGTAGCGGGTCGCGGCCAGGCCCAGTTCCCAGTGATCCGAACGCCAGGTGCCACTCAGGATCGTCTTGTCGCGCGGATAGCTGTCTTCGATGCGGCCGATCTCATCGCGGCCGATCAGCGACTGGGTCAGGCCCAGCGTGCCGAACACCGCCGGGGTGCCACCAACGCGCTGCACTTCGGTGTCGTTGTAGCTGTAGGCCGCGGTCAGTTCCAGGCTGCTGGCGCTGAACGGCACGGTGTAGCTGGACACGAAGTCGACGCCACGGGTGCGGGTGTCCAGGCCGTTGGTGAAGTACGAGAACGCGGTCACCTGCGGCAGGCCCAGCCCGGCCAGCAGCGCACTGGAGGCGGCGTTGGTGGTGATGCTGGACGACAACGCGATGCGGTCATCGATGTCGATCTGGTACGCGTCGACAGTGATGTACAGGCGGTCGACCGGTTGCAGCACCAGGCCCAGGCTGTAAGAGGTGGAGGTCTCTGCCTTCAGCGGCGACGCGCCCAGCGCCTGCGCAGCCGGGCTGGTGGTCGGGAAGGTGCCGCGTTCAACGAACACGCCGTTGAGGAACTGGCTGGTGACCGCCTGGTAACCCTGCTGGGCCAGCGACGGTGCGCGGAAGCCGCTGGAGGCGGTGGCGCGCAGCGCGACCTTGTCGGTGAACGCGTAGCGCGCCGACAGCTTGCCGGAGAAGCGGTCGCCGAAGTCCGAGTAGTCCTCGTAGCGGCCGGTGATGCCGGCGGAGAACTTCTCGGTCAGGTCCG
Source organism: Stenotrophomonas sp. G106K1 (assembly GCF_037969685.1). Classification (NCBI taxonomy): domain Bacteria; kingdom Pseudomonadati; phylum Pseudomonadota; class Gammaproteobacteria; order Lysobacterales; family Lysobacteraceae; genus Stenotrophomonas; species Stenotrophomonas sp. G106K1. The sequence goes on from NZ_JBBPFR010000019.1 coordinate 8,210, forward strand.
CTTCCAGGCCCGCATAGACCGCGTAGTTGTGGCGGTCGGTGTGCACTTCGTTGGTCGGGGTGAAGCCGGCGAAGCCCTGCGCGCCGGTGCCGGTGTAGGAGTTCAGTTCACCCGGGTTCTGGTCCCACTTCTCACGACGGTACTCACCGCCGAAGGACAGTGTGACCGGATAGGCCAGGCCCCAGTCCAGCGACTTGGTCAGGTCGGCGTTGAAGATGTCCTGCTGATACTTCAGCGTGCCGTCGTAGAACGAACGCGGGCTGGTCGCGCCCAAGCTGTAGTTGATGCTGTTGCGGGTGTGGAAATCCAGGGTGTTCTCGCCGTGGTTCAGGCTCAGGTCCCAGGTCCAGCCGTTGTCGGTGTTGCCTTTGACGCCGGCCACCAGCGAGCGGTCCTTGGAGTACTGGTTGATCTGCGGCACGTAGCCGTCCGGGTAGGTCTGCGCCAGCAGCGCGCTCTGCCCACTGTGGTTGCGCGAACGGTAGAACGCGAACGAGGTGATGTCGCGGTTGCTGAGCAGCGCGCTCGCATAGCCGGTCACGTGGTCGCTGAAATCAAAGCTGGCGTTGACCGAGGCAGCGGTGGCGTCGACCTTCGGGTCACCGACGATGAAGGTGGTCTGGCCGATGCTGGGGAAATTGCCGGTGTTGGGCGTGGTGCCGCGGTACGGGCCGGCGCGGTCGCTCTCGTCCTGCTGGCTGATCTGGCCGGCCACGTGCACGCGGCCACGGCCGTTGCCGAATTCCACGCCGGTATCGCCGGACAGCTGGTACTTGTTGCCGTCACCGGCCGAGTACTGGCCGTAGTCGACGGCCAGGCTGCCGCCACTGCCGCTGCCCTTCAGCACGATGTTGATGACGCCGGCGATGGCATCCGAACCGTACTGTGCGGAGGCGCCGTCACGCAGCACCTCGACGCGCTCGATGGCGGCGATCGGAATCGCGTTGATGTCCACCGCCGACGAACCACGGCCGATGCTGCCGTTGACGTTGATCATCGCCGAGGTGTGGCGGCGCTTGCCGTTGACCAGCACCAGCACCTGGTCCGGCGACAGGCCGCGCAGCTGTGCCGGGCGCACCCCGCTGGTGCCGTCGGTCAGTGCCGGGCGCGGGAAGTTCAGCGACGGCAGCGCGCGCGACAGCGCGGTGGCCAGCTCACCGGTACCGGTGGACTGCAGGATCTCGGGGGTGATGATGTCGATCGGCGACTGCGATTCGGCGACCGTGCGGTCGGCCACGCGGGTGCCGGTGACAATCACCGTATCCAGCGTGTTGGGGGCGGTGCCGGCCTGCTGGGCGGCGGCAACGAACGGAGAGCCACCGAGTGCGACAGCGACGGCGGCGGCGATCAGGCTGGTCTTGCGGGTCATCGGGAGTGGGCTCCGGTTGGCGGGATGGCACCGGAATCGACATCACGGGGGTGAGCGGACGACGGTTGTTGCGGTGCGCAATACAGGAATTAACGGGATATTCAGTGCCTGTCAAATGCCGGTCATCAGAAAAAACGTTGCAGCAGCAACCATTTAGCTGCGACAGGCAGTGACGGGGGAGGGGCCCGGGAGGCGCGCGGACAGGACGTGGGAGAGAGGAACGTCGCCCGCCGCGCATCCCGGGGCGCGTCAAGTATTCGTTAACGTTAGAATTGCGTCGCAGGAACAGTGCTTACCAGCACATTCCATTCGGTTATATGGACGCCTCCCCCCATGATTTCGCTTCGTAATTTCGCCTTGCGCCGCGGCGAGCGGCTGCTGTTGTCCAATGTCGACCTGACTCTGCATGCCGGTTACCGGGTAGGCGTGGTCGGCCGCAACGGTGCTGGCAAGTCCAGCCTGTTCGCGGCGGTGAAGGGCGAGCTGGAGGCCGACAAGGGTGACGTCGACCTGCCCGGCAAGATCCGCATCGCCAGCGTCGCCCAGGAAACCCCGTCACTGCCGGACCCGGCGCTGAGCTTCGTGCTGGGCGGCGACATCGAGGTGGCAGCGGTGCTGGCCGCCGAGGCCGACGCCACCGCCCGCGAGGACTGGGAAGCGGTGGCCGAGGCGCATACGCGCATGGCCGAGCTGAATGCCTACGACGCCGAAGCGCGTGCCGGCAAGCTGCTGCACGGCCTGGGTTTCCCGGCCGAAACGCATCACCGCGCGGTGTCCTCGTTCTCCGGAGGCTGGCGCGTGCGCCTGAACCTGGCCCGCGCGCTGATGATGCCCAGCGACCTGCTGCTGCTCGACGAACCGACCAACCACCTGGATCTGGACGCGGTTTACTGGCTGGAACAGTGGCTGCTGAAGTACCCGGGCACCCTGCTGCTGATCTCGCATGACCGCGAGTTCCTCGACAACGTGGCCACCCACACCCTGCACCTGCACGGTGGCGGCGCGAAGCTTTACCCGGGCGGCTACACCGACTTCGAGCGCCAGCGCGCCGAACAGCTGCGCCAGCAGCAGATCGCGCACGAGAAGGAACAGGCCGAGCGCGCCCATCTGCAGAGCTTCATCGACCGCTTCAAGGCCCAGGCCAGCAAGGCCGCGCAGGCACAGAGCCGGATGAAGCGCCTGGCCAAGCTGGCCGGTACCGAGGCGGTGCGCGCCGAGCGCGAGTTCCGCATCGAGTTCGCACCGCCGGCCAAGCTGCCGTTCTCGCTGATCCGCCTGAACCACGTCGAGGCCGGCTACGGCAGCGATTCGGTGATCCTGCACAACGTGGGCTTCGGCCTGGAAGCGGGGCAGCGCATCGGCCTGCTGGGCCCCAATGGCGCTGGTAAGACCACCCTGGTGAAGACCCTGGTGGGCGAGCTGGCACCGATCGGCGGCGAACGCGCCGCGCACCCGGACCTGCGCATCGGCTACTTCGCCCAGCACACGGTCGAGTCGCTGCATGAAGGCCAGTCGCCGATGGAACACTTCCGCGACCTGGCCCCGGATGCACCGAACCAGTCATTCCGCGACTTCCTCGGCAAGTGGAATTTTCCGGGCGACCGTGCCTTTGAACCGGTGGATGGATTCTCCGGTGGCGAGCGCGCACGCCTGGCGCTGGCGTTGATCGCCTGGCAGCAGCCGAACGTGCTGCTGCTGGACGAACCGACCAACCACCTTGACCTGGAAATGCGCGAAGCGCTGGCTGAAGCACTGGCCGATTTCGACGGCGCGATCGTGATGGTTTCGCATGATCGCCATCTGATCGGCCTGGTCTGCGACACCTTCTGGCGCGTGGCCGATGGTGTGGTCGAACCGTTCGACGGTGACCTCGACGCGTATGCCGCCTGGCTGCGCACGCGTCCGCAGGCGCAGGGCACCAAGGTACGCATGGAGCAGGAGGAGGAACCGGTGGTGGTCAAGACCGCACCGGTCGCGCAGATGGTGCAGAAGAAGCCGGTCAACCCGCACAAGCTGGCCAGTGCCGAAGCCAAGGTCGCTGAGCTGGAAAGTGTGCTGGCCGAACTGGACCGGCAGCTTGCCGACTCGAGCAACTACGCCGATGCCACGCGCATGGCCGTGCTCGGTCGCGACCGCGAAGCCACCGCTGCGCAGCTGGAAAAGGCCGAAGCGGCCTGGATGGAACTGCTGGAATCCTGATTCCATCGGTAGCGCCGGGCCATGCCCGGCGGCTTTTCCCATCCGCTGCGCTCGCCGGGCATGGCCCGGCGCTACCGGCGGCGCACGTGTTTCATCCCTGCGCCTGCAGCCATTCGCGGAACCGCTTGGCCGGCTCCCGTTCGGCACGCGAGCGCAGCCGGGTCAGCCAGTAGCGACCCAGCTCCAGCGTGGTGGCAAACGGCTGCAGCAGCCGGCCCTCGGCCAGGTCCGCCTCGAACATGCGCAGCGGCAGCAAGGCCACGCCTGCGCCACCGGCGGCAGCCACGGCCAGCGTCAACGACGAATCGAACACCGGTCCGCGTGCTTCCACGCCGTTGGCTCCGGCCATCTGCAGCCACCGTGGCCATTCGTCGCTGCGGTACGAACGCAGCAGCGGCAAGTTCGCCAAGTCGCGCGGATGCTTCAGCCGCCGCGCCAGTGCCGGTGCACACAAGGGTGCGAACGGCGCATCCAGGATCGCCGTGCAGGTCTGCCCCTGCCAGTCGCCATCACCGAAACGGATCGCCAGGTCCAGACCTTCTCCGGCCAGGTCGATGCGGTTGTTGTGGGTCTGCAGCCGCAGCTCGATATCCGGGTGCGCGGCGTCGAACGCGGCCAGCCGTGGCAGCAGCCAGCCGGTGGCGAAGGTACCGACCACGCCGATCGTCAGCACTTCCCGTGCGGGGCCGCCGGTGTAGCGGGCGATGCTGGCTGAAATGCGTTCGAAGGATTCATTCAGCACCGGGTACAGCGCCGCTCCTTCCTCGGTCAACGCCACGCCGCGCGGCAGGCGATGGAACAGGCGGACGCCCAGACGGTCTTCCAGCCCGCGTATCTGGTGGCTCAGCGCGGCCTGGCTGACACAGAGTTCCAGAGCAGCCCGGGTGAAGTTCTGGTGCCGGGCAGCGGCTTCGAAGGCGCGCAGCGCATTCAGCGGCAGAGTGGGGTGGAGCATGCGTGAGCCGTGAGCGGGAATGATGGCTGATCGTATCTGGTTGATGTGTGGCTTTGAAATGGCGGCAAACTGCGTGCGTTAGGCATAAAGTAATTTTATGTCTCCTCATGAAAATTCGCGCTGGTAGCCAGCATTGATGGGCTCCGATAATCGGAATTCGCCCAGGAGAATCCGAATGCTCGCTCGTCGCCGATTCCTGCAGTTCAGTGGAGCTGCCGCCGCTTCCGCGCTTGCGGCACCGCTGCTCGCCCGTGCCGCCACAACAACCATGGCTGCTGCGCCAACCTCTGCCGCCATCGCCTCCGCCAGCGATTTCGCCGCGCTGGAAAAGGCGTGCAGCGGTCGACTCGGCGTGACCCTGCTCGACATCGGCAGTGGCCGTCGCCTCGGCCATCGCCAGGACGAGCGTTTCCCGCTCTGCAGCACCTTCAAGAGCGTGCTGGCCGCCACGGTGCTCAAACAGGCCGAGCGCGATCCGGCACTGCTGGACCGGCGCCTGCCGGTGCAGGCGCAGGACATCCTCGAGCACGCGCCGGTCACCCGCCGCCACGTCGGCAAGGACCTGACCATGCGTGACCTGTGCCGGGCCACGCTGATCACCAGCGACAACACCGCCGCCAATCTGTTGTTCGCAGCGATCGGTGGGCCGCCGGCCGTGACCGCGTTCCTGCGCGCCACCGGCGACACGATCACCCGCAGCGATCGCCTGGAGCCGGAACTGAACAGCTTCGCCTTCGACGATCCACGCGACACCACCACCCCGGCGGCCATCGCTGCGACGCTGCAGCGGCTGGTGCTGGGCGATGCACTCAAGCCGGCCTCACGCCAGCAGCTGGCCGACTGGCTGATCGACAACGAAACCGGCGATGCCTGCCTTCGTGCAGGCCTGGGCAAACGCTGGCGGGTGGGCGACAAGACCGGCAGCAATGGTGAAGACGCCCGCAACGACATCGCCGTGTTGTGGCCAGTGCAGGGTGGTTCGCCGTGGATCGTGACGGCCTATCTGCAGGCGGGCGCGATCAGCTTCGAGCAGCGCGCGGCGGTGCTTGCGCAGGTTGGGCGCATCGCCGATGGGCTGATCGCCTGACCGCAGCGGCTGCGCACGGAGTCTGCGCAACAGAGGCTGCTTTTCAGCAATGTTCTACTTGTCCCGTCGCGCGCAGGCGTGCATCCTGCGCGCCTTCGATCCGCATGGAAGTCGCCGATGAGTCATGAACTGGTCTACCTGCTGCTGATCTTCGCGCTGCTGGTGATCCCGCGCGCGCTGCAGCGGTTCAGCCTGCCCGCGCCCTTGACCTGCCTGCTGTTCGGCATCATCGGCATGCTCTGGCTGGGCGACCAGGTGCACGACGCGGTCATCGGACTGCTGGCCACGCTGGGCATCTCTTCGCTGTTCCTGTTCGCCGGCCTGGAGGTTGACCTGCAAGCCCTGCGGCGTGGCATGTGGCCGCTGCTGGCGCATCTGCTCATCCGCAGTGCGACCCTGTTCGGCGTCGGCTGGCTGGCCTGGCGTTACGCCGGTCTGCCATGGCAGGCGGCAGGGCTGCTGGCGCTGGCGCTGCTGACCCCGTCCACCGGCTTCATCATGGATTCGCTGTCTCGGCTGGGGCTGAGCGAGGACGAACGGTTCTGGGTCACCAGCAAGGCCATCGCCGGTGAACTGCTGGCCCTGGCGGCGTTGTTCATCGTGCTGCAGGCGGGGGATCCGGCGCACATGGCGCTGTCCAGCACGGCGCTGCTGGCGATGATGATCGGCCTGCCGCTTGTGTTCATCGCGCTCGGCCGCTGGGTTGCGCCGCATGCGCCGGGCTCGGAATTCTCGCTGCTGGTGATGGTCGGCATGGTGGCGGCGTACATCACCTACCTGCTGGGCGTGTACTACCTGGTCGGCGCCTTCATCGCCGGCCTGGTCGCGCGCCTGCTGCACCAGCGCATGCCGCTGCTGGCCTCGCACGAAAACCTGCATGCGCTGCGTCTGTTCGCCTCGTTCTTCGTGCCGTTCTATTTCTTCAACGCCGGCACCAAGGTACCCAGCGAAGCACTGAGCTGGGAAGCGCTGGGGCTGGGCATCGTCATCACCCTGGTGGTGCTGCCGCTGCGCATCGCGGTGGTCTGGCTGCAGCGCCGCGTGATGTTCGGCGAAAGCTTCCGCAGCAGCCTGCGTGTGTCGCTGGCGCTGGCACCAACGTTGATCTTCACCCTGGTGCTGGCCGCGATCATGCGCGATCGCTTCCAGATTCCGGCGGTGCTGTTCGGCGCGTTGCTACTGTACGCCGCATTGACCACGCTGCTGCCCTCGCTGGTGTTCCGCACGCCGTTCGATGTCGATCCGGTCGAGCAGGAGCCGGCAGGGCAGGGCGAAGATGCGCCGGTGGCAGCGACGGAAGTGGTTGCCGCTACCCCAGCAGCCGAGCGCTGAGGCAGATCCAGGGAGTGCGGTTTGCGCGCATCGGCCATGGCCGTTAGGGTTGGGGCATGAAACCGATCGCCGCTGTTGCTTCCGCCCTCGCCCTGCTCGGCCTCGCCGCCTGCTCGCAGCCATCGCATACGGTCAACCACGATCTGGCGACCGCACCGGCCGACGCCTTCATGGCCGCCATCGCAGCCCATTGCGGCCAGGCCTACGAGGGCACGGTGGTGGAAGACACGCCGGCGCCCACCGGCAAGGATCCCTTTGCCGGGCAGAAGCTGGTGATGCATGTGCGTGGCTGTGCCGACCCGGGGCATGAGCTGCGCATCCCGTTCCACGTGGGCGATGACCATTCGCGCACCTGGGTATTGACCCGCACCGAGCACGGCGTGCGCCTGAAGCACGATCACCGCCACGCCGATGGCAGCCCCGATGCGATCACCCTGTACGGGGGCGACAGCACGCCGCCGGGTACCGCCGAACGCCAGCAGTTCCCCGCCGATGGCGAATCGGTGGCGATGTTCCGTCGTGCCGACATGCTGGCTTCAACCCACAACACCTGGGCGATGGAGATCGAGCCGGACCAGCGCTTCGTCTATGAGCTGACCCGTCCGGAGGGCCGGCGATTCCGGGTCCAGTTCGACCTCAGCAAGCCGGTCGCACTGCCGCCCGCCCCCTGGGGGGATCAGGCTTCGCCGGCACGCTGATTCCGGGGTCGGCTCCCTCCTGTGGAGGGCTCCGACCCCAGCATTGCACGCACCCAAGGGGCCGAGCGCTGGCCGTCGGCCAGGGATCCGACCCTGCCCTCAACGCGTGCCGAAGCGCGCCCGGCAGCCATTGCTGACCCACACGTTGCCGCGCGAGTAGCCCCAGGTCCGGCCTTCCTGGCAGGCACTTCCGGACAGCTGCTGCTGCAGCACCGGCCGGCCCTGGCGTTCATCCCAGTTGCAGCTCTGCTGGCGGTTGTTGTTGCTGCTGCAGGTCACGGTGTAATTGCTGTTGCCGCCACCCCAGCCGCCGCCATTGCCGCCGCCCCAGCCACCGCGGGCCTCGGCGAACTCGGCGCGGCAGCCGCGATTGACCCAGATGGCGCCGTTGCGCACGCCCCAGTTCTGGCCTTCCACGCATTGGGTGCCGGATATCTGCCGGACCACGCGCGCGTTGCGCCAGCCGACCGGGCAGCTGCGTTCGCGGTTGTCCTGGCTTTCGCAGCGCACGGTGCCGCCGTTGCCGTTGCCACCACCCCAGCCGCCGCCGTTGCCGCCACCCCAGCCACCTCGTCCCTGGGTGAATTCGGCGCGGCAGCCGTTGTTGACCCAGATGCTGCCATTGCGGGTGCCCCAGGTGCGGCCTTCCACGCAGGCCGAGCCGGACAGCTGGCGAACCAGACGGGCGTCGCGCCAGCCGGTGTTGCAGATGCGTTCGCGGTTGTTCTGGCTCTCGCAACGGACCACCCCATCCTGCGCAGCGGCAGGGGCGAAGGGCAGGGCGAGCGCGGTAAAGGTACCCAGGATCACGGCCAGGCTGGCCAGGGACTGCGGTTTCATGGCGACATCCCCATACGGGAGTAGGTGCGCGACTATAAGGACCGGGGCGATCAAGCCCGCGTGACCGTCCGCATTTGCCCCGGCCGGGGCCTCGGCCGCAGAATAAGAGGCTTTCCGGCCCCATCAGGCGCCGGCGTTCTCCAGCGGAGCTTTCCCCCCATGCGTACCCACTTCTGCGGCCTGGTCGATGAGACCCTGATTGGCCAGACTGTCACCCTCGCCGGCTGGACCGACGTGGCCCGTAACCAGGGCGGCGTCTGCTTCATCGATCTCCGCGATCATGAAGGCATCGTGCAGGTGACGGTGGAGCTCGACAACGCCGAAGTGTTTGCCGTGGCCGCCAGCCTGGGCTATGAGGACGTGCTGCAGGTGGAAGGCGTTGTGCGCGCCCGCCACTCGGTCAACGACAAGCTGCGCACCGGCAAGGTGGAAGTGATCGCCACCGCCATCACAGTGCTGAACAAGGCCGCGCCGCTGCCGTTCCACGCGCACGAGAACCCGGGCGAAGAAACCCGCCTGAAGTACCGCTACCTGGACCTGCGCCGTCCGGAAATGCAGCGCATGCAGCGCACCCGCATCAAGCTGGTGCAGGCCCTGCGCCGCCACCTGGACGAAAAGGGCTTCCAGGACATCGAAACCCCGATCCTGACCAAGGCCACCCCGGAAGGCGCGCGCGACTTCCTGGTGCCGGCGCGCATGCACCCGGGCGAGTTCTACGCCCTGCCGCAGAGCCCGCAGCTGTTCAAGCAGATCCTGATGGTGGCCGGCTTCGACCGCTACTACCAGATCGCGCGCTGCTTCCGCGACGAGGCCCTGCGTGCCGACCGCCAGCTGGAATTCACCCAGCTGGACATGGAGTTCGCCTTCGTCCGCGAGCGCGACGTGCAGGACTTCGTCGAAGACATGATCCGCGGCATCTTCAAGGAAGTGGTCGACGTCGAGCTGGACGCCAGCTTCCCGCGCATGACCTGGGCCGAGGCGATGCGTCGCTACGGTTCGGACAAGCCGGACCTGCGCATCGCGCTGGAACTGGTGGACGTGGCCGAGCTGGTCAAGACCAGCGAGTTCCCGGTGTTCACCGCTGCTGCCAACGATGCCGATGGCCGCGTCGCCGCGCTGCGCATCCCGGGTGGTGCCAGCCTGTCGCGCAAGCAGATCGATGAGTACGCTGCGCACGCCGCCAAGTACGGCGCGAAGGGCCTGGCCTACATCAAGGTGGGCGAGAACGGTGAAATCAGCTCGCCGATCCAGAAATTCTTCAGCGAAGAAGGCTTCGCTGCGCTGGTAGCCCACGTCGGCGCCGGCAACGGCGACATCGTGTTCTTCGGCGCTGGCGGCTACAACAAGGTGTCCGACTTCATGGGCGCGCTGCGCCTGAAGGCCGGCAAGGACTTCAACCTGGTCGCTGACGGTTGGGCGCCGCTGTGGGTCACCGACTTCCCGATGTTCGAGTGGGACGAGGAAGCGCAGCGCTACGTCGCCCTGCATCACCCCTTCACCGCGCCGGCCGTGGACGACATCGCTGATCTGCGCGCGCACGCCAAGACTGCCGTTTCGCGCGGCTACGACATGGTGCTCAACGGCAATGAAATCGGCGGCGGCTCGATCCGTATCCACCGCCCCGACATGCAGAGCGCGGTGTTCGAGCTGCTCGGCATCGGTGCCGAAGAGGCCCGTGCCAAGTTCGGCTTCCTGCTCGACGCGCTGAACTACGGCGCGCCGCCGCACGGTGGCATCGCCTTCGGCATCGACCGCATCGCCGCGCTGATGGCCGGCACCGAGTCGATCCGCGACGTCATTCCGTTCCCGAAGACCACCGGTGCACAGGATCTGATGACCGACGCGCCGTCGCCGATCGTCGACGAGCAGCTGGCCGAAGTGCACATCCAGGTTCGCCCCAAGAAAAACTGATCAGGAGATCCAGGCAATGACCGAGTTTGCGTTTTCGCTGGAGTGGGAAAAGCTGGGCAATGAAGGCTCCGAGGCCAACCTGGTCACCGAACGCGCACGTGTCTTCGGTGGTTGGCTGGTCCGCGTCGGTACCAACCCGTCGGCCATGGCCCTGACCTTCGTCGCCGACGGCGAAGGTCGCTGGGACGGTGAAGACTTCGGCGTCGAGGATTACGAAGACGACGAAGAGGAAGAGTACGACGAGGACGAGGAAGGCGAAGAAGAAGAGGAAGAAGGCGAGGAAGAAGAGGACGACGAGGAATACGAAGAAGAGGAAGAGGAAGAGGAAGAAGACGGCAAGGAACCGGCGGAGCGGGCTTGACCCGAACCGTTGTCCTGACGTCAACTCGACCCATGTATTCGATCCGCCGCGCCACTGTGGACGACGCGCCGACCCTGTCGGCGCTGGCCGCGCGCACGTTCACCGAAACCTTCGGCCATCTGTATCCGCCGCAGGACCTGCAGGACTTCATCGACGAGGCCTACACGGTCGAGCGCCAGCGCACGATCCTGGCCCACCCCGACTACGCGGTGTGGCTGCTGGAGCTGGACGGGGAGGCGGTCGGCCATGCTGCCGCCGGCCCCTGTGGGTTGCCGCACCCGGACGTGAAGCCCGGTGACGGCGAACTCAAGCGCCTGTACCTGGTCAAGACGCAGCAGAGCTGCGGCTGGGGCAGCCGCCTGCTGGAAACCGCGCTGACCTGGCTGGAACGCGACGGCCCGCGCACGCTGTGGCTGGGCGTCTGGTCGGAAAACTTCGGCGCGCAGCGCTTCTACGCCCGGTATGGTTTCGAAAAGGCCGGCGAGTACCTGTTCCCGGTGGGCGATACCAACGATCTTGAGTTCATCCTGCGCCGTCTGCCACATCCGGCCTGAAGCCATTCACCACCGCTTGCCCCTGGCTTCTGTTCAATCACCGTAGTTCCGCCCCGCTGACCGCCAGGCTGTTGCACATGACTCCCCCCGTTCTGTTGTTGCATGGCATCTGGAATGCCCGTGCCTGGGTCGGGCCGCTGGCCTGGCGCCTGCGCGCGCGTGGCTTCCAGGTCCATACCTTTGGCTACTCGTCCGTATTCGGCGGCCCCGATGTGGCCGTCCCGCAGTTGCTGGAGCGGCTGGCAGACGCAGGCCCGCTGTCGCTGGTCGGGCACAGCCTGGGCGGCCTGCTGGCGCTGGAAGCCCTGCGCCGGCAGCCGCAGCTGCCCGTGCAGCGCGTGGTCTGCCTGGGCTCGCCGCTGCGGGGCAGTGGCACTGCGCGCTCGCTGTCCGAACATGGCTGGGGCCTGGCCCTGGGCCGCAGCAGCGAACTGCTGCTGGACGGGCTGCCGGACTGGCAGGGCAAGGCCGCAGTCGGCCTGATCGCCGGCTCGGTGCCGCATGGGCTGGGCAGCCTGCTCGGGGCGCTGGATGACGATTCCGACGGCACCGTGGCGCTGGCCGAGACCCGCCTGCCGGGCCTGGCCGACCACTGCGTGGTGCGCACCAGCCACAGCGGCCTGGTGGTGTCGCCCGATGCCGCGCGACAGACCGCGCATTTCCTCCGCCATGGCCAGTTCGACCATGGCCGGGACGCCGCTGCAGCGTAAGTTGGTGGGGGCGAGCCATCCTGGCTTGGTGGGTGCGAACCGTTGGTTCGCACGCTCTTGACCGGGCCATGCCCGGCGGCAGTAGATCCACGCCATGCGTGGATGGGCTTTCCGCGTAGTCCTGCGGCCTCGACACGGTGGCACGGCCCGATCAGGTAGAATTCGCGGCCTTATCCATCAACGCACGTACGGAAAGACCCATGGGTAGAGGCCCCTCCATCGAGAACCGCAAAAACGCGTCTGACGCGAAGCGCGGCAAGATTTTCACCAAGATCATCCGTGAGATCGGCGTCGCCGCGCGCGGCGGTGGAGGCGACCCCAACAACAACCCGCGCCTGCGTGTGGCCGTGGACAAGGCGTTGACCGCGAACATGTCCAAGGACGTGATCGAGCGGGCCATCAAGAAGGCCACCGGTGAACTGGAAGGCGTCGAGTACGAAGAGATCCGCTACGAGGGCTACGCGCCCGGTGGCGTGGCCGTCATCGTCGATTGCCTGACCGACAACCGCGTGCGCACCGTGGCCGATGTCCGCCATGCGTTCAGCAAGTGCGGCGGCAACATGGGCACCGAAGGCTCGGTCAGCTTCATGTTCAAGCGCGTGGGCGTGCTGCATTACGCTGCCGGCGCCGATGAGGACGCCATCTCCGAAGCGGCCATCGAGGCCGGTGCGGATGACATCGTGGTCTATCCGGAGGATGGCGCGATCGACGTGCTCACCGCCGCGGACAGCTTCCACGCGGTCAAGGATGCGATGCAGGCGGCCGGCCGCACGCCGGACCATGCCGAGCTGACCTTCCGCGCCGACAACGACATCAAGGTCGAGGGCGACACCGTCCTGCAGGTCAAGAAGCTGCTGGACATGCTGGAGGACCTCGACGACGTACAGGACGTTTACTCCAACGCCGATCTCGGCGCGGACGCCTACGCCTGAACGTACGCTCCACCGGTCGCCTTTGGCGGCCGGTGAGCGGACAATGCGGACCATGATGACCCCAGACGTTTCCAGCCATCACCGCCGCATGCGTCCTGTCCGGATCAGCGGCGTCTGCGTGTGTGCCGCATGACCCGTATTCTCGGCATCGACCCGGGTTCACAACGGACCGGGGTCGGCATCATCGATGTCGACGCCAGCGGCCGGGTCAGCCACGTGCATCACCAGCCGCTGGTGCTGCTCGGGGCCGACGACTTCCCGCAGCGCATGAAGCTGCTGGTGCTGGGCTTGGCCGAGCTGTGCCACGAGTACCAGCCGCAGGAAGTGGCCATCGAAAAGGTGTTCATGGCACGCAACCCCGATTCGGCGCTGAAGCTGGGCCAGGCCCGTGGCGCGGCGATTTCGGCGGTGGTGCTGCGTGACCTGCCCGTGCACGAATACGCTGCCAGCGAGATCAAGCTGGCGGTGGTCGGTCGCGGCGGTGCCGAAAAGCAACAGGTTCAACACATGGTCGGGCTCATGCTCAACCTGAAAACCAAGCTGCAGGCCGACGCGGCCGACGCGTTGGCCGTGGCCATCACCCATGCCCACGTAAGGGCAACGGCCAACCGCCTGGGGCTGACTGCCCGCCAGGCGTGGGGGCGCAAATGAGGAGCTGCACGCAATGATCGGTCGACTGCGCGGAATCGTCGCCTACAAGGCGCCGCCGTGGCTGGTGGTGGACGTCAACGGGGTGGGCTACGAGCTGGAGGCGCCGATGAGCACCTTCTACGACCTGCCCGAGCTGGGCCGTGAGGTCACCCTGTACACCCACTATTCGCAGAAGGAAGACAGCGTCTCGCTGTACGGCTTCCTGCGCGAAGGCGAGCGCCGCCTGTTCCGCGACGTGCAGCGGGTCAGCGGCATCGGCGCGAAGATCGCGCTGGCCGTGCTGTCCGGCGTCACCGTCGAAGAATTCGCGCGCATGGTGCAGGCCGGTGACATCACCGCGCTGACCCGCATCCCCGGCATCGGCAAGAAGACCGCCGAGCGCATGGTGCTCGAGCTGCGTGACCGCGCGGCGCAGTTCGGCGCCGGTGGCGCACTGCCGACCGGCAGTGGCCCGGCCCCGGCTGATCCGCTGTCCGATGCCACCGTGGCGCTGCAGCAGCTGGGCTACAAGCCGACCGAGGCGGCGCGGATGGCGCGCGAGGCCTTCAACGAGGGCGACGAAGTGGCCATGGTCATCCGCAAGGCCCTGCAGTCGGCGCTGCGCTGAGCCGCGCCGTTTCCTTTCCTCCCATTACACCCTGAGCTTCGCCAGGAGCCCCATGTCCAGCAGTCAAACCCCGCACACCGCCGCCCATGGCGGCCATGGTCACGCTCCCCCCGCCGGGGGGCTGGCGCTGATCATCGGTGCGATCGGCGTGGTCTTCGGCGATATCGGTACCAGCCCGCTGTACACCCTGAAGGAGGCGTTCTCGCCGCACTACGGGCTCAGCAGCGACCACGACACCGTGCTGGGCGTGCTGTCATTGGCGTTCTGGGCGCTGAACATCGTGGTCACCCTGAAGTACGTGACCATCATCATGCGCGCCGACAATGACGGCGAGGGCGGCATCATGGCGCTGATGGCGCTGACCCAGCGCACGCTGCGCAACGGGTCACGCTCGGCGTACGTGGTCGGCATTCTCGGCATCTTCGGCGCCTCGTTGTTCTTCGGCGACGGCGTGATCACCCCGGCGATATCGGTGCTGGGCGCGGTGGAAGGCCTGGAGGTGGCGGCCCCCGGGCTGCATGCCTTCATCGTGCCGATCACCGTGGTGGTGCTGCTGGCGGTGTTCGCGGTGCAGCGCTTTGGCACCGCGAAGATCGGCAAGCTGTTCGGGCCGATCACCTCGATCTGGTTCATTTCGCTGGCGGCGATCGGCATCTACAACATCGTCGACGCGCCGGAAGTGCTGAAAGCGTTCAACCCCTGGTGGGCGATCCGCTTCTTCATGAATCATGGCTGGCACAGCATCTTCATCCTCGGCGCGGTGGTGCTGGCGGTCACCGGTGGCGAGGCGCTGTATGCCGACATGGGCCACTTCGGTGCCAAGCCGATCCGCCACGCCTGGTACTTCTTCGTGCTGCCGTGCCTGGTGCTTAACTACCTGGGGCAGGGCGCGCTGGTGCTCAACCACCCCGAGGCGGTGAAGAACCCGTTCTTCGAAGCGGTACCGTCGTGGGCGCTGTACCCGATGATCATCCTGGCCACGATGGCTGCGGTGATCGCCTCGCAGTCGGTCATCACCGGCGCGTTCTCGGTCTCGCGGCAGGCCATGCAGCTGGGTTACATCCCGCGCATGCGCATCAAGCACACCTCGCACGACACCATCGGCCAGATCTACATCCCCGGCATCAACTGGGGCATCGCGGTGATGGTGATCGGCCTGGTGCTGGCCTTCCGCAGCTCGTCCAACCTGGCCGTGGCCTACGGCATCTCGGTGTCGGCCACCATGCTGATCGATACCCTGCTGCTGGCCCTGGTCGCCCGTTCGCTGTGGCCGAAGGCACGCAACTGGATCCTGCCGCTGTGCGTGGTGTTCTTCGTCATCGACCTGGGCTTTGTCATCGCCAACGGCGCCAAGTTGCTGCAGGGTGCCTGGTTCCCGGTGGTGCTGGGCATCTTCCTGTTCACCATGATGCGCACCTGGCGCCGTGGCCGCGAACTGCTGCGCGATGAGATCCGCAAGGACGGCATCCGCATCGACACCTTCCTGCCGGGCCTGATGCTGGCGCCGCCGGTCCGCGTACCCGGCACCGCGGTGTTCCTCACCGCCGACCCGACCGTGGCCCCGCATGCGCTGATGCACAACCTCAAGCACAACAAGGTGCTGCACGAGCGCAATGTGTTCCTGCACGTGGAAACCCTGCCCATTCCGTATGCGATGGAAGGGCAACGACTGAAGATCGAATCGGTGGGCGATGAGTTCTATCGGGTCTACGTGCGTTTCGGCTTCATGGAGACCCCCGACGTACCGCTGGCGCTGATGCGCTCGTGCGACCACGGCGGCATCTACTTCGACCCGATGGACACCACCTTCTTCGCCAGCCGCGAAACCATCGTCGCCACCGCCAACCGTGGCATGCCGATCTGGCGCGACAAGCTGTTCGCGCTGATGCACAGGAACGCCGCACCGGCGACGGGCTTCTTCCGGATTCCGGGTAACCGCCTCGTAGAACTCGGCGCCCAGGTGGAGATCTGACCGCACGGGGTCGGATCCCTTTTCCTCAGGAAAAGGGCTCTGACCCCCTGTTCGGTTCGTGCCATACACACATCCATCCACGCATGGCGTGGATCTACTGTGTCGACCAAGGTCGACACCCACCAAGAGCGGGCCATTCCGTGTCGACCAAGGTCGACACCTACCAAGAGCAGGCCATGCGATCCCGGCAGATCGCGGCCGACTGTGGAAGGCGGGGTGGGTCCGGTTGCGGGGGCGTGAGCGCCATGGATGGCGCGACCGAGCTTACAGGGACGTACTTGCAGCGTCCCCCGCAACCGGACCCTCCCCGCCATCCCTCCGGAAAGCTGCTTCTGCTCTTGCTTCGGCTGTTGCCGTTGCTTTGGCTTCTGCGGGTGCCGGGCGCAGCCCGGCCGAACCCCGTACTTTTGCCGCATAATCAGCACATGACCGACGACCGCATCATCGGCGCCGGCGCCACCCGCGAGGATGACGCCGCCGACGCCAGCATCCGACCCAAGCGACTTGCCGATTACCTCGGCCAGGTGCCGGTGCGCGAGCAGATGGATATCTACATCCAGGCCGCCAAGGGTCGTGGCGATGCGTTGGACCACGTGCTGATCTTCGGCCCGCCCGGCCTGGGCAAGACCACCCTCAGCCATGTCATCGCCAACGAACTGGGCGTGGCCCTGCGCGTGACCTCCGGCCCGGTGATCGAGAAGGCCGGGGATCTGGCTGCGCTGCTGACCAACCTGCAGCCGCACGATGTGCTGTTCATCGACGAAATCCATCGCCTGTCGCCGGTGGTGGAAGAAGTGCTGTACCCGGCGATGGAAGATTTCCAGATCGACATCATGATCGGCGAGGGCCCTGCGGCGCGCTCGATCAAGATCGACCTGCCGCCGTTCACCCTGATTGGCGCCACCACCCGCGCCGGCCTGCTGACCGCGCCGCTGCGCGACCGCTTCGGCATCGTCCAGCGCCTGGAGTTCTACAGCGTCGAAGAACTGACCCGCATCGTGCGTCGCTCGGCCGCGATCCTGGCCATCGACTGCACCGCCGACGGGGCAGGGGAGATCGCGCGCCGCGCGCGTGGCACCCCGCGTATCGCCAACCGCCTGCTGCGCCGCGTGCGCGATTACGCCCAGGTCAAGGCTGGTGGCCACATCGACCAGACCGTGGCCCAGGCGGCGATGCAGATGCTCAAGGTCGACCCGGAAGGCTTCGACGAGCTCGACCGCCGGCTGCTGAAGACCATGGTCGACTACTTCGACGGTGGTCCGGTCGGCATCGAATCGCTCGCCGCGGCGCTGTCCGAAGAGCGCGGCACGCTGGAAGACGTAGTCGAGCCGTACCTGATCCAGCAGGGCTACCTGGTGCGCACCGCGCGTGGCCGCATGGCCACCCACAAGGCCTACCGGCACATGGGCCTGAAGCCGAAGAACCCGCCGCAGGATCTGTTCGCAGAGGTTCCCGATGTCGGTTGAACCCTCGGTTGAACCCCGATTCAGTTGGCCGACACGCATTTACTGGGAAGATACCGACGCTGGCGGAGTGGTCTACCACGCCCGCTACGTGGCCTTCATGGAACGGGCCCGGACCGAATGGATGCGTGCGCTGGGCTACGGCCAGGAGCGCATGCGGTCCGAGCACGGCATGGTCTTCGCGGTGCGCTCCATGCAGATGGATTTCATCAAGCCGGCACGGCTGGATGACCAGCTGCAGGTCAGCGCCAGCCTGGTCCAGCTGAAGAAGGCCAGCATGGTCTTCGACCAGCAGGTCCTGCGTGACGGCCAGCTGCTGCTGTCCGCGCAGGTCCGCATCGCCGCACTGGACGCGGCCAGTTTCCGCCCGCGCGGCATGGACGATGCCGTCCTTGCCGCGCTGCAACCCCACCTCCACCCCGAATCCGAACAGAACTCTTGAGGAACAACGGATGATCGCAACGCTCCTGGCCCTGCAGGCCACGGTCACCGAGGCTTTGCCGGCTGACGTCAGCAATGCCGCGACCCAGACCCTTGCCCAGGCCACCACCGGCGGCGGCATCAACTACCTCGAACTGATGGCCAAGGCCAGCCTGCCGGTGAAGATCATCGTGCTGGCGCTGCTGGTCGGCTCGTTCGTCAGCTGGGTGATCATTTTCCGCAAGGCCCGCATCTTCAAGCAGGCCACCCGCGAAGCCGACGAGTTCGAGAACCGCTTCTGGTCCGGTGCCGACCTGGGCAAGCTGTACAGCTCGGCCACCGACCGCAGCCGCAATGTCGGCGGCCTGGAAGCGATCTTCGAAGCCGGTTTCCGCGAGTACACCCGCCTGCGCGACAAGCGCCGGCTGGATGGCCGTGCCCAGCTGGAAGGTGCCCAGCGCGCGATGCGCACCACCTATACCCGCGAAGTCGACCAGCTCGAACGCAACCTGGAACTGCTGGCCAACATCGGTTCGACCGCCCCGTACGTGGGCCTGGTCGGTACCGTGTTCGGCATCATGGTGACCATGCACGACATGATCAGCAGCGGTGCCCAGGCCGGTATCGCCGCCGTCGCCCCGGGCATCTCCGAAGCGCTGTTCGCCACCGCCATTGGCCTGTTCGTGGCCATTCCGGCGGTGTGGGCCTACAACCGCTTCACCACCCGCGTGGAGCGCATGTCGGTGCGTTTCGAGACCTTCGCCGACGAGTTCAGCTCGATCCTGCAGCGCCAGAGCGCTGGCGACGAGTAAGCGCCAGACCCGGGAGTCCAAGCCATGTCCGCTGCCATCGGTCGCCGCAAGCGCCGCAAGCTGAAATCGGAAATCAACGTCGTTCCCTATATCGACGTCATGCTGGTGCTGTTGATCATCTTCATGGTCACCGCGCCACTGCTCACCCTGAGCTTTGATGTCGACCTGCCCAATTCCAATGCCAAGGCACTGGAAAGCAAGCAGGACCCGGTGATCGTCTCGGTGCGCCAGGACGGCCAGCTCAGCCTGAAGCTGCCCGACGCCAAGGAGCCCACCGCCGTCACCGCCGAGGAACTGCAGGGTCACCTGTCCGGCATCGCCGCGCAGGACAAGGGAGTGCGCGTGATCGTCGCCGCCGACCGTGCCGTGGCCTATGAAAAGGTCATCGCGGCGATGGACGTGATCAAGCGCGCCAACGTCGACAAGGTAGGCCTGGCCACCGATGCACGCTGACGCCCTGCCGCCACCGCACAAGCAGGAACCTGGCTGGGGCCAGCCGCTGGTGCTGGCCGTGCTGGTGCACCTGCTGGTCGCGCTGATCTTCATCGGCGCCTGGCTGTGGTCGCCGCAGCGCAATACCGATGCCGCCGCAGGCGATCCCTCGGTCGAGGCCAGCCTGGCGCTGTCCGCGTCCGAAGCCGCCGCCGCCCGCCAGGCCCTGCGCCAGTCGGAGAAGCTGGAAGACCTGCCGCCGCCGGTGGCCGAGCCGATCCCGGTGCCGGAAGACACCATTCCGCCGCCGCAGCCGATTGAAGAACCGCGCCCGCAGGACGCGCCAACGCCGCAGCAGCAACAGGCGCAGGAGCGCGTGGCGCAGCCTGACACCAAGGACCAGGACGCGGTCAGCGCATTGGCGATCTCGCAGGAAAAGGCCAAGCAGGAGCAGGAAGCCAAGCGCCGCCAGGAGCAGATCGACCTGACCGAGCGCAAGCGCCAGGAAGAAGCCGAGCAGAAGCTGCGCCTGGCCAAGCAGCAGGAAGCGGACGCCAAGAAGAAGCAGGCCGAGCAGGAGCGCCTGGCTGCCGACAAGGCCGAAGCCGAGAAGCAGAAGAAGATCGCCGACATCCGTGCCCGCCGCGAGCAGGCCGAGAAGGAAGCCAAGCTGGCCGAGCAGAAGCTGCGCCAGGTCGCTGCTGCGCGTAACGCGGCGGGCACGGCCTCTGCCGGTGCCAGCGGCGCCGCACAGCCTGCCGCCGGTGGTGGTGGCAGCAGTGACGACCTGTCTGCCAAGTACGCTGCGGCCATCCAGGCCAAGGTGCTGGCGCAGTGGGTGCGTCCGGACAGTGTTCCGCTGGGCCAACGCTGCCAGATCACCATCAACCAGTTGCCGGGCGGTACCGTCCGCAGCGCCACGGTCAGCGCCGGCTGCCCGTTCGACGAGGCCGGCAAGCGCTCGATCGAGGCCGCCGTGCTCAACGCCCAGCCGTTGCCATACCGTGGCTTCGAGCAGGTGTTCACCCGCACGATCAACTTCACCTTCACCGCCCAGGATCGCTGAGGCGCAGGGGCAGGGCAGCCCTGTGGGGCTGTCCCGTCATGCGATGACGTCTCTGACTCTGGATCGTACGGTGCCGTCCAAGCCATGCTTTGGGCGAGTCATCCGCACGGAAGTTGGCCGCGACGTTAACGGCATGTGAGAGAACCGGCTGGCACTGACCCGGAATTCACGTACCCTTGGTTCATGATTGCGAAGCGGTTCACTGCCGTTTTGTTATCCCTCGTTCCGGTTCCCCCTATTTGAGCGCTCCATGAAGAAGATGCCTCGCTGGCTTGCCGTGTTTGCGGCCCTGTTGCTGCCCTTTGCTGCTGTCGCGCAGCAGAAGGGGCTGGATATCGACATCATCGGCGGCAATGCCTCCGCCCTCCCGATCACCATCGTGCCGATGCCCTACCAGGGTGCGGCCGGCGCCCCGCAGACCGATGTCGCCGGCGTGGTCCGTGCCGACCTCGAACGTTCGGGCCAGTTCCGCACGCTGCCCGAAGCGCAGATCGTCGAAAAGCCGACCCGTGGCGGTGACATCCAGTTCGCCACCTGGCGCGCGCTGAAGCAGAACTACATCGTCGTCGGCCGGGTCATGGACGCCGGTGCCGGCGCCTACCGCGTGGAGTACGAACTGTTCGACGTGCCCAAGGGCGAGCGCCTGCTGGGCCTGGCCATGACCGCACGCGGCAACGCCATGCGCGACGTTGCCCACCAGATGGCCGACGCCATCTACGAGAAGATCACCGGTGTCCGTGGCGCCTTCTGGACCCGCATCGCCTACGTGACCGCCAGCGGCAAGGGCGACGCCATGCGCTATGCGCTGATGGTCGCCGATTCGGACGGCTTCAACCCGCAGACCATCGTGCGTTCGGCCGAGCCGCTGCTGTCGCCGTCGTGGAGCCCGGATGGCAACAAGCTGGCCTACGTCAGCTTCGAGCGTGGCAACTCCGCCATCTACATCCAGAACATCTCCACCGGCGCCCGTGAACTGGTCACCAGCTTCCGCGGCATCAACAGCGCCCCGGCCTTCTCGCCGGATGGCCGCAAGCTGGCCCTGACCCTGTCGCGTTCGGGCAACCCGGAAATCTACGTGATGGACCTGGGCAGCAAGCAGCTGACCCAGCTGACCAACCACTTCGCCATCGATACCGAGCCGACCTGGGCCCCGGACGGCAGTGCGGTGTACTTCACCTCCGACCGCGGCGGCCGTCCGCAGGTCTACAAGGTCGGTGCCGGTGGTGGCAGCGCCGAGCGCGTGACCTTCCAGGGCAACTACAACGCCAAGCCCTCAGTGTCCTACGACGGCAAGAAGATCGCTGTCGCCCAGGGGTCGGGCAACAGCTACAAGATCGCGCTGATGGACAGCTCGCTGGGCTCGCCCCGCTGGAGCACGCTGTCGCCGGGTTCGCTGGACGAATCGCCGAGCTTCGCGCCCAACGCGAGCATGGTGCTGTATGCCGCCCGTGAGGGTGGTCGTGGTGTGCTGTACGCCGTCTCGGCCGACGCGCGCGTGCGCCAGCGCCTGGTTCTGGCAGACGGTGATGTGCGCGAGCCGGCATGGTCCCCATACCGTACCCAGCGCTAAAAGAGTGTTAATATTTTCTCTGTATTGAACCCCTCATCGGCTTAGGAGCCACAAAGGTATCGCCATGAACAAGTCCACCCGCGTTCTGCTTGTTTCCCTGCTGTCCGTGGCCGTCCTGGCCGGTTGCTCGAAGAAGGTCAAGGAAGAAGCCCCGGCTCCGGTCGATACCGGCACTTCGACCACCACCCCGACCGGTCCGTCCACCTCCGGCCTGTACGGCCCGGGCGATCTGGACACCGATGCCTGCCTGCGTCAGCGCGTTGTCTACTTCGACCTGGACAAGGAAGACGTGAAGCCGGAATTCCAGGCCATCATGGCTTGCCACGCCAAGTACCTGCGTGACCGTCCGTCCTCGCGCATCACCCTGCAGGGCCACACCGACGAGCGCGGTTCGCGCGCGTACAACCAGGCCCTGGGCGAGCGTCGTGGCAACGGCGTCAACTCGGCACTGCAGGCCAACGGTGGCTCGGCTTCGCAGCTGACCGTCGTGTCCTACGGTGAAGAGCGTCCGGTCTGCACCGAGTCGAACGAGTCCTGCTGGTCGCAGAACCGTCGCGTCGAAATCGTCTACACCGCGCAGTAATCCATGCGCCTTGGCATCACACTGATGCTGGTCGTTGCGGCAGCCCTCGTGGCTGCCGCACCGGCGCATGCACAACGACAGAGCCTGGCCGACCGCGTCGGTTCGCTCGAGCAGCAGATGTACAACAACAGTTCCAACCAGGACCTGTTGAACCAGATCAACCAGCTGCGGCAGCAGGTCACCAGCCTGCAGGCCTCGATCGAGCAACTCCAGCACGACAACGCCCAGCTCAAGCAGACCGCACAGGACCAGTACCTGGATCTGGACAGCCGCCTGAACCGGTTGGAAGGGGGCTCTGCCGCCCCGGCCCTGCCTGCTGTTCCGGCGAGCGCACCGAAGGCTCCTGCAGCCCCGGCAAAACCCGCAGCGGCGGCCACTTCCGAGCGGCCGCCCTCCGTCCATGGTGACCCGGGCAGCCTGGCCGTCACCGGTGACGAGCGTACGTCCTACAACGTGGCTTTCGATGCGTTGAAGGCAGGCAAGTACGATGATTCGGCGCAGCTGTTCCTGAGCTTCCTGGAGCTGTACCCGAACGGCGTCTACGCCCCTAACGCGCTGTACTGGCTGGGCGAAAGCTATTACGCCACCCGCAATTTCCCGATGGCCGAGTCCCAGTTCCGCGAACTGCTCTCGCGCTATCCCACCCACGACAAGGCCGCAGGTGGCCTGCTCAAGGTCGGCCTCTCGCAGTATGGCGAGGGCAAGGTCGACCAAGCCCAGCAGACGCTGGAGACCGTCGTGGCGCAATACCCGGGCTCGGATGCCGCGCGTACCGCGCAGGACCGCCTGCAGTCGATCCGCCTCGGCAATCAGATCCGCTGATCCGCTGACCGGGCGTACAATACGCCCCCTGGCGCTGGGCTGACTCCCGGCAGCCTCCTGTAGAGCCGAGCCCATGCTCGGCTGCTTTCGTTTCCGGCGCCGAGACATCCGTCGCGCGCCCCATGAAGAATTGTTTGCCATGACCGCCGTTTCCCCGTCCGCCGCCGTCGCCACGCCCAGCGAGATCGTGCAGTCGCCCCTGCCGCGCCTGAAGATCACCGAGATCTTCACCTCGCTGCAGGGCGAAGCCGATACCGCCGGTTGGCCGACCGTGTTCGTGCGCCTGACCGGTTGCCCGCTGCGCTGCCAGTACTGCGACACCGCCTACGCCTTCCACGGCGGCACCTGGTGGGACATCGATGACATCGTCGCCGAGGTGCTTGCGCAGGGCGTGCGCCATGTATGCGTCACCGGCGGCGAGCCGTTGGCGCAGAAGCGCTGCCTGGTGCTGCTGCAGAAGCTATGTGACGCCGGCCTGGATGTGTCGCTGGAAACGTCCGGTGCGCTGGACGTCAGCGCGGTCGATCCGCGCGTATCGCGCGTGGTCGACATCAAGACCCCCGGCTCGGCCGAGGTCGCCCGCAACCGCTGGGAAAACCTGCCGCTGCTGACCACGCGTGACCAGATCAAGTTCGTGATCTGCAACCGCGAGGACTACGACTGGGCCAAGGCCATGGTCGCCGAGCACCAGCTGGTACAGCGCACGATGGTGTTCTTCTCGCCCAGCAAGGGTGAGATCACTGCCCGCCAATTGGCTGACTGGATCGTGGAAGACCGGTTGCCGGTGCGCTTCCAGATGCAGTTGCATAAGATTCTCTGGAATGACGAACCGGGCCGCTGAGCCCGTACGTTGTTCCTTGATGTAGTTCCGGCGCGGGACAGCGTGCTGGCTTTTCCCCCAAACCGGATGATTTACCCATGAAGAAGGCAGTCGTGCTTCTCTCCGGCGGCATGGATTCAGCCGCCGTCATCGCCATGGCCCAGGAACAGGGCTTCGCCGTGCATGCCCTGAGCGTGCGTTACGGCCAGCGCCATACCTCCGAGTTGGATGCTGCCGCGCGCGTGGCCAAGGCCCAGGGCGTGATCGTGCACAAGACCGTGGACGTCGACCTGCGCAGCATCGGCGGCTCGGCGCTGACCGATGACATCGACGTGCCCGAAGCGGGCGGCGAGGGCATCCCGGTGACCTACGTGCCGGCACGCAACACCATCATGCTGTCGCTGGCATTGGGCTGGGCCGAAGTGCTTGGTGCCAACGACATCTTCTGCGGCGTCAACGCCGTGGACTACTCTGGCTACCCGGATTGCCGCCCCGAGTTCATCGCCGCCTTCCAGGCCCTGGCCAACCTGGCGACCAAGTCGGGCGTGGAAGGCGCGGGTATCACCGTGCATGCGCCGCTGCAGTTCCTCAGCAAGGGCCAGATCGTCAGCGAAGGCGTGCGCCTGGGCGTGGACTTCGGCCTGACCGTGTCCTGCTACAACGCCGATGCCAACGGCGCGGCCTGTGGGCATTGCGACGCCTGCCGCCTGCGTGCGCAGGGCTTCACCGACGCCGGCGTGGCCGACCCGACGCTGTACGCCTGACCGCCTCTGGTAGTGCCGGCCGCTGGCCGGCGCCCCCCGCAGGTGCGAACTGAACCCCGGTAGCTGCGAACTCCACCCTGGTGGGTGCCAACCGCTCCCTCGGTGGGTGCGAACCTTGGTTCGCACTGGCTGACCCGCCGGGCAGGTCTGACTCTGGTGGGTGCCAACCTTGGTTGGCACTGTGCGCCGGGCATGGCCCGGCGTTACCGCTGCTGCAGCCACCCCGATGCCTCGATCAAAGCGCGCACCGCCTTCGGATCGGTGTAATCCAGCTCGATCATCCGTGCGATCGCCGCCTGATCATCCGGCTGCTGGCGCATGTACTCCTGCGCGATGCGATACCCCGCGTAGTAGCCCAGATCGCTCACCCCGAACGCATTGCGGGCGCTGTTGTACAGCCAGTTGTCCAGCTCATCGCCGTCCATCTCGGCGATGAAGCGAGCGCGGATCTCCGATTCGTGCAACGGCCCGTAGGTATACAGCGGCAGTGCCGGTCGGCGCCCGCTGATCCGCTCGGCCACGTACTCGGCAACGCCCTCGCGCACCGCGTACTGCGCGAGCGAACCGGTGGTCTCGCGTTGCTGGGTGTGCACGTACTCATGAAGGTTGTTCTG
Source organism: Stenotrophomonas sp. G106K1 (assembly GCF_037969685.1). Classification (NCBI taxonomy): domain Bacteria; kingdom Pseudomonadati; phylum Pseudomonadota; class Gammaproteobacteria; order Lysobacterales; family Lysobacteraceae; genus Stenotrophomonas; species Stenotrophomonas sp. G106K1. The sequence goes on from NZ_JBBPFR010000019.1 coordinate 33,754, forward strand.
TGCGTTGTTCGCGCCCGGGTGGCTGTCGTAGAAGATCCGCAGGCGGCTGCGCAACGGCTCCGGCAGTTCGCTTACATCCACGCTTGCATCGCCCAGTGCCATTTCCGCGCCAATCAGCACCTGGTTGCCCAACGTGGTGCCACCGGTGCGCAGTACGCCCACCGCATAGGTGATGCTGGCCGGGCGCAGGGCAGGGTAGAGCGCTCGGAACGCCGCCAGATCCTGCTCCAACGTGGCGCTGGCCTGCCGTGCGTTGGCGGTCAGCGGCCGCACTGAAGACCAGAAGCGCGGCCAGGCGAGCATTGCGTCGGCGTACTCGGTGGCGGTGTAGTTGCGCACCTTCATCAGCGCATGCAGGCCAGGGCTGCCCGGCGCGATATAGCGTTGCTGCACCAGGGCCACCCGCTGCGCGGCATCGGGCTCGGCAAGCACGGCATCGTAGGTAGCCCAGAAGCGGTCGATATCGTCGGTCCGCACCTGTGTAGGCGATGCCGCAGAGGCGGCAAACGGCAGCAGCAGGACGAGCATCAGCGGCAGTGGCAGGCGCATCCATCGCTCCGGGGCAGGGTCGCAGCTGAGATGCGGCGGGCGCCGGAAAGGTTTAGACGCCCGCAGCCCGGCAACCTCGTACATCCCCGGCTTCACCCAGCCCCGCAAAGTACGGTAGAATGCCCACCCCGCCGAAAGGCCGGGGCCTTGCATGGGCCGTTAGCTCAGTCGGTAGAGCAGAAGACTTTTAATCTTTTGGTCGATGGTTCGAATCCATCACGGCCCACCATTGCAATCAATGACTTAAAGCGCCCGAGTGGCGCTTTTTTCATCGCCTCCGTAATTCCCTCCGTAAAATTCCTTGATCCGGCCGTTGCAATAGGGGCCCGGCACGGCACAATCACTGTGCCGTGATTAGGCAAAAGGGTGGGGGCGACATGGAGTCATCACAAAGAGCTTGGACGCATCTGCAAGTCGTGCTCAGTGTCTTCCCGCGTGTGGACGCAATGCTCGCGGTGCTGTTAGGCGTGGACACTGCTATGGCAGGGGTGCTTTTTTCTAAGTGGCCGCATGCGGCAGACGCGGGTCCATTGATTGTGGTCACAACCATTGCGTTCGCATTGTTTTCTGCGTTGTCGTTCATGGCCATCTACCGAGCTGCATTCCCGAACCTTGATCCGGTAGGCAAATCCACCATCTTTTTTGGGGATGTCGCGAAGTTGTCTGTGACGGAATACACGCGTCTTTTGCTTGACGTTCCCGACCGTGAGCTTGCTGCTGAGATTGCTCACCAGGTGTGGAGAAATTCTTCCATCCTGATCGTCAAGTACAGGAACCTCAGAAGAGCGTTCGGTTGGCTGCTTGCTTCTATCGTCCCTTGGTTGGTCTCGTTGCTCTCCATCTCAATTGCTGGATAAGACACAAGGAGTTCTTTTGTGGGTCTAAAGGAAGATGTTGAGGCAGAGGTGAACGGCGTCCTCTCCACCATTTGGGACTCGCGGAACTCCAGAGACGTTCCGGCGGCTGAGGACGTTGCATTGGGATCTGGCGCCGTGAAGATTGACGCGGCGATGCTATATGCGGATCTTGCTGAGTCAACAAGAATCGCAATGACTCTCCCCGCATGGATGGCCGCCGAGATCGCAAAGGCGTTCTTGGCTACAAGTTGCCGAATCATTCGCTACCACGGCGGACACATCCGCAGCTTTGATGGGGATCGTGTGATGGGCGTCTTCGTCGGAGACGATAGGTGCGTGAGGGCGGTGAAGGCTTCGTTAAGGATCAATTGGGCAGTCCACTATGTTCTGAGGCCCAAGTTCGCGAGGTATGCATCGTTGTCTGCGAATGACATAACGCTTCGTCACGGCGTCGGGATAGATACCGGCAACATCTTTGTAGCAAGAACGGGGATCCGACGGAACAATGATCTAGTTTGGGTAGGGCGAGCCCCCAACGTGGCTGCGAAATTGGCATCGCTCCGGGAGCCCAGTTTTAGCACCTATGTCACCACGGACGTTTACCTTCAGCTCGACGAGAGTACCTGGTATCACTACCCGCCCGATGGCAGTGCAAAGCAGATAATGTGGGAGCAGCGGAACTGGCCCAAGCACCCGGTAGGGATGTCAGACCCTATTTACAGGTCCAGTTGGTCGTGGGCCCCGTAGCGCAGCCTAATCAGTTGAGCCGGACGGCTTTACCCTCGGTACGCTCTTGTCATAGACCTTCATCATGGCGTCCGTGACTCCCAGTGCATCCTGGCGCTCGCCACGGTTGCCGACGGTGTCGGTGCCGCCTTTCCGTTTCAGGTCGTGCAGGCTAAAGCGCTCGGCGGCGGTGATGACTCCGGCGCTTATTGCCAGCTGGATGAAGCGCTGCCAGGTGCTGTCCAGGCTGGTTTTCTGCAATGGCTCGCCGTGCTCGGCAAGGAACAGGTAGCGAAGGTCGGCGCGCAGCTGGACCGGTAGGTCATGGCGCTTGATGATGGCTTCCCGACGCACGATCGCCGCGTCCCACGCACTCCGAAGCCGCGGGGTCCACTGCACCAGATTGTCACGGCTGCGCTTCCGGCGATTGGTGTGCAGGCCCTCTGGATTTCCTTGGGCTTCGGTAAGTGTGAGCGTCTCGATTCCGCGCAGGCGGCACAGATAGCCGAGCTCCATGATCATCCAGAGATACGGCGGTACGGAGCCTTCGGTTCTGGCTACTCGCGCCGCGCGCTCACGTGCGAAGTTCAATAGCTTGACGTAGGCATCGTCAGTGGGCAGGCGCTGCCGCTTTCGCTCCTTTGCCTGCTCCAGGCCTTGGGCGGGGTTGTGGCTCACGATGCCCCGGTTCAACGCCCAGCGGAAGACTAGGCGCGAGTAGCGGAGCACCTTGTTTGCCTTCGTGGGCGTGCCGGCCGACTCGATCCGATCGACCAGGCGCTGGAAGTTGTGGTTGCGCAATTTGGCCACTTGGAGCTTGCCGAAAGGAACGCCAAGATTGGTTGGATAGTCCACCAGCACGTTGCGCGAGGCTTCGTAGTCGGCCTGAGTGCCGGCAGCGAGACCTTTGAACTTCGGGCTGTCGTGATACTGAGTGCATACCCACTCAACGGTGCCTGTGTTCTCCCCGGTTTCCATAATGCTGTGGAGCTCGGACAGTTTGGCTTCCGGACCTGCGACAGTCCGGCGCGCCTTGGTTGGGCCATCAATGCCTGTTGCGGTTTGAAGGATGTACCAGCGACCGCGCCCTGTTGCGTCCCAGTACACGCCCTTGGGAATCTTCGCCTGGTCGATATGCGGCGGAATGGAAGGATTGTGTTTGCGTGGTCGGGGAGCCATCAGATCACGTCGTTCCCATATGCATCGTTGGACGGCTGCTGCAGGCCGAGCGCAGCGTTCATAGCGGCTTCGGTGGTCCAGATGCCGCCCTTGCCGTCGTACTTGTAGCGAATACCGCACTGCCGAGCCCACGCCTCAACTGTGGAAAGTCGCGGGCGCTCTCCAGGCCTGCAGAGCTCTTGAAGGTCTTGGAACTGAAGAACCTCTCCGATCATGCGAACAGATCCATTTGAGACGGCGAGGGCGGCGGGCCAAGCGCGGCGACAGAGGGACGGCGCTCGCTCGCTGGCAACGCCGGCGGCGGTGCGGCCCGGCCACGGCGCGACTTTGCCGCAGGCGATGCACGGTGCACCAGCTGCAGGTAGTCGCCGTCGCCGCGCATCTGCCAGGGGCGCCCCTTGATCGGGCAAACGTCGTGGTAGCCCGCGTCGTAGTGACCGGCGGGCGGCCCTTCGCGATACCTGAGCTGCACCTGGTAGTGCGATCGACCGGCGAACTTTGCCGGTTCGAGATGTGGACCCGTCACGCTCTTGACGGTGAACAACGGAACGCATCGACTCCAGTTTGTGCCGTCTCCTGGCTGATCGGGTTGGCCGTAATCAGCCCTGGGCTCTTCCTTGTACCAGGCCCAGACTTTGTCGCCGACCTGGAACGGCCACAGTTCCTCAGTACCAGCGTGAGTGCGGGCAGGAAGCGGCGGAAACATGTCGCGGATTGAGTACCAGTACCCGCGACCGTTCATATCGCTCAGCTGGGTCATAGGGAAGAGTGCTACGACGATGACGCCGCCGCGCATCAGGTAAAACGCACGCCCGCATGGCGAGGGACCTCCCTCGATGCTGGCTAGGATTGCTTGGCGCGACCATCCCTTGACCAGCCTCCGCGACACGATGCCGTCGGCGATCTTGAACGCCAGGTCTTGGTCGATGACGCCTTTGCCTTCCCGTGGTGCAGCGATGAGCAGCTGGTCAGCCATGGGCGGCCTCATCATTCACGCTGCCCCAGATGGAGTCAGCGATAGCCGTACCATGCAGGCCGGCGCTCAATGCGTGCATCTCCCTTCGGTGAGCTTCGAACGCTCGCTTGCAGTCCGCCTCAAGCGATTCATAGGCAGAGAGACGAGTCCGATAGACGTCCAGAACGCCGGGCAGTTCTTTCATGAAAGCCCGTGCCGCCTGAATCTCGCTCTCATAGTAGCCATCGGTGCCGCCGCGCTTTCGTGACCATCGCTGCCCATCGGGGAGGGTGACCATCTCCTTTCCCAGCCGACACCCCGGGACCTCGGTGATCTTGCCGCCGCGCATGCACCACACGGATACGGTCGAAGAAGTGGACTTAGCCATTGCACACCGCCTGGCTGTCGACCTTCGGCGCCTTCAGCGTCCGGCCGTCAGTCTCCCGTCCTTCCCAGTCCAGGGTAAAGTCGAGGAACGCGGTCCTCCACCAGCGGCGGAACGTGCTGCGCAAGCAATAGGTGTGATGACCGCCAAAGTCGCGGTAGTAGATACGCGCATGCCGACCCCACTTCTTCACGTCATCGACCTTCACGATTCGGCGTTCGGTGGTCCCGGTGTTGCCGTAGTTCGCCCAGTGATCGCCGATCCGCACGTCGAAGACCTCGTCTTCTTTCATACGTCGCTTAGCCACGATCAGCCCTCCGCATCACCCGGCGGCCCTCGTCGTGCCACTGGACGTACTGTTCAACCCATTCCTCGCTTGGCTGAGACACAGGCTCGGGGGCAGTCTTGATGTGCAGCAGCGCCTCGCTGTCGTCACGCCCTAGGTCCACGGCCTGCGCGGGCTGGTACGCCTCGGCCGCCTCGATGGCGTTTTGCCACGGGCAGTTGGCGCTGCTGTGCTCGCCGATATCCACGCCTGTGATGCGCGCGATGTGGTCGGCCAGCTCGTCGGCCACTTCGTGGTAACGGTCGCGCTGGTCAATGGCCTCGCCGAGTGCTCGATCCAAGCCATCCAGATAAACCTGAGCGGGCTGCTGCGCGGGTGGGGCTGCGTAGCGATAGATGGAATGGTGGGTGAAGCACGCAGCCAATGTGCGAAGCGCGGATCGGTCGGCAGAGGGGAACAGCTCTAGCACCCGTGCTATCGCGGATGCTACGGATAGCTCGCCGTCCACCATGTCGCCTTGGATGCGCCCCGCCTCCTGCCCCACCGTCTGGCGGGCGGCGATAGCTTCGCCACGCTGGTGCAGCATCATGCAGAAGTTGGCCACGTCGCGCGGGTCGCCTTTCTCGACATGCTCGCGGAGCATGCGCGACAGGTCGTCGGCGCTGCACTGCGCGGGATCTTCCCAACCGCCGCGACCCTTGGCGCGGGCTTCGGCCATCTTCGCCTTCATGGCTGCGGCGAAGGCGTCCACGGCCAGGTCGTCTGGGTGCTGCTCCCCCACCGGCTGGCGGGCGGCGAGGGCGGCCAACCATTCGTCCAGCGCGATCAGAGCCTGTTCTGCCCGAACCTCGTTCGGCACGTACTCCATGTGCCCATCGCGGTAATCGCCGATGCAGGTGTAGTGGCCTGACGCCTTGGCAGCCTCTTCCTCGGCCCACCCCTTTTCGTTCCAAGCAACCCATATGGTTGGGTTGCTGGCGTACCAAGCCAGAACCTCGCGGACGATACCCGGGAGTGCCAGCGCATCCTGACCACCCGGGGAGGGCTGGGCGGCGAGGGCGCGGCGGTTCCAGTTGGAGATGAAGTTCTCCTTGTAGCCAAACTCAACGGGGCCGCTGTGCTGGCAGACCGTGCACGCCACGCAGGACCCACCCTCGTTGTCTCCGGATCCCGGACCGAAGTCGATGCGTTCAGCACGTTCGCCGCAGAACGGGCAGGGCAGCAGCCCATCCCCCAACTGCACGCATCCGCCGTGCTTCACGGTCGCCTGGGTGGCGGGGATTGTGTTCTTCTCGCTGGTCATCAGCGTTCGTCCTTTGGAAGTTGAATGCACCCGCCTGGGCGCACTGTTGAAAGCGTGGGTGGCGACGGAGCCGGTTTGCCGGCCCGCCGCTCAAGTTCCTCGGCCTTACGCACGTAGTAGGCGTGTCGCTCCAGGCGCACCGAGTCGGGGAACTGGAAGGCCCGCAGCGCCTCTTCGGCTTAGATTCGCCAGGCGCGTGCTTCGCGCCCGGGGTCGTCATCGAAAATGTCCAGCTGCGCGGACTTCGCCATGGATCAGGCCTTGTCGACCGCGCGGTGGCGGCTGTAGCCAGCGCCCTCGATGGGAATGCCGCGCCATGTGAGTTCGGCTGCGATGATCGGATCCGGCTTGGCCTCTCGCCACGTCTCCTTCGATCCGGCTTTGCGACGCTCCTTCCATGCGGCCTTCGCTTGGTCGCGGTGCGGCTTCTGCATCCGCGCGAGGATTCGCCGGACGCAGGAACGCAGGTCACTTGCCTGCAGAACGATGCGTGCCGGAGGGGTGTGCTTCACCAGCTCGTACCCGTCGACGTAGGCAGCGATCTGCTCGCGTACCTGCTCAACCTTGGGTTGCTCACCGCTGGGCTTCTTCGGGAACTCGTGTTCAGTGGCGAAATCGACAACGACGGGAGGGGTCAGGGTGGTGGTGATCTTGTCGGTGGTCATGCCTGTTGCTCCTTGTGCTGGTGCCACGTGATCGAATGGACCCGCCGTTCTGCCTTGTGGCTGAATCGGCGGGGACGGGCCGCAGTTCGCAGCCAGGGGAATCGGGTGTGCAGGCGATGAGCCAGGCGATGGCTACTGGCGTGCCGCAGGTGGCCGGCAAAGCTCGCGAAACGGTTGGCCAAGCAGCGGAAATCGGAAGGCGCACCGCGCAATAAATCGCCTTGGACGTGCCTTCCTTCCCACTCGGCTAGGGCCGTATGCAGATGCCCGACCACGCGTCGCCGAGCCAGCGTGTGCGTCGGGTAGATCACGTAGCCGAGAAAGTCCAGGCCGTCAGTCAGACGGCAGAGCTTCTGCTCGGCCTTGAGCCGCAGGCCCAGCTGGTCCTGCAGGAACGCCTCGATCTGATTGCGCCATGCGGCCAGCTGTTCGCGGTCGTGATGGAACAGCACGAAGTCATCCACGTAGCGCAGGTAGCGCTTGGCCTTGAGCACGTGCTTTGCAAACTGGTCCAGCGCGTCCAGGTAGACGTTGGCGAAGAACTGGCTGGACAAGTTGCCGATCGGCAGGCCACGTCCGGGCGGGGCGTTGGCAAGGCGCTTGTGCGGCGGCACCTGGGCCTGCTCGGCGGCCGTGGCGCGATACTGGACGCCGGCATGCAGCGGGGAGCGCCGCAGGAGGGCATGGGTGGCCTGTTGAACGACCTTCGGCGCGCTCTGGCGCTGCAGCCGAGCCCGCAGCATCCGCCACAGGGTGGGGCGGTGGATGCTGTTGAAGAAGTTGGCCACGTCCAGCTGCAGATACCAGCCGCCACCTTGGCCGCTGTGCACTTGGCGCACGAACTGCTGGGCGCGCCGGACAGCCGCATGGCTGCCGCGGCCTTTGCGGTTGGCGTAGTTGTCGTGGATGAATGTCGGTTCCCACAGGGCTTCCAGCTGCGGCACGAGCCAGTGATGCACCACGCGGTCGGCGAAGTCCGGTGCGTGGATCTCTCGCGCCTTGGGCCGGGTGGCCACGAAGCATGTGGACGGACGGGGTGCCCAGCTGCCGGCCAGCAGTTCGCGCTGCAGCTGCAGCAGGCCATCGGCCCAGCGGTGGTCGAAGCGCAACTGGTTGAAACTCGGAACCTTCTGGCGGCGCGCACGCCGCCATGCCTGGTGCAACTCCTGCAGGCTAACCTCTCCCTGAAACTCACCGGCACGACGCACGGCCAACGCGAACCCGTTGTTGTTGCGGTGGTTGTTGTTGACGTTGCCGTTGTTGAAATTGACGTTCCACGCGGACGCCGAGGACCAGGCGGCCGCCTCCCCATACACTTGCGACCAGGCCGCGCAGCCCGGGTGCGGATAGCGCGGCTTCGTCATGAGTTGGCCCCCACAAGGGCGGTACGGGTATCTCGCGATGACTGCTGCGGACGTGCGCCAGGTCAAGTTGAGGACCGGCGAGGGCGCTGATTTGATCCGGGCGATGGAGAACAACGCTCAGATCCTGCGGCGCTACATGGACGGCACGGTCAAGGCTCTGCCTGCTGACTTGGAAGACGCGTGGGTGCTGAGCCTACCAATGCCCTATCGATCCGACTGCGAGCGTGATCTGGCGCGCAGGCGCGGCATGCTCGCTGTTCCCATCCCCGGTTCGGCCGGATATGAGCTGGCTAGCGTGGCAAAGCTGGTCGGCGAGTACGGCAACCTCCTTCAAGCCCTTGCGCCTGCTCTGGCAGATGGCCGATTCGGTCCTGACGACCTGCCCCACAAGCGGCAGGTAGATGCGGCAGGCGATGACGTGATCGCGGCTGTCATTGGACTGCGGCGTGAACTGGATCGAGCTGTACACAGTAGGGCGCAGGAAGAGTGAGGTGGCCATCTACCGGGCGCCCCGGGCACCACGGTGTAGGCGGATCGCCGGCCCGCTCGGCTTGCGCGCGATTGCAGAGGCGGAACGCCTGCTTTACGGGGATGAGCCTGGACTCACTGGTGACGACGCGATCGCAGAGCTTGAGCGCATCCGGCTCGAACAAGCACGACATGACAACCGGCAGCACTGCCTGCCTTTGGGGAATCCCGATGCATCAACGAACCAGCGTCCTGACCCCGTCCCCCCGGGTAGGTCATCAAGGGCTGCATGTCAGTCACGCGACTGAATCGACCTCAGCAATGCGAGGGGTTCTCGTTTCCGGGTTTGGGTCCTCCCTGGATCTGACGGACGCGGGTAATCGGACGCGCAATTCCTGTGTAGATAGCGGCTCAGGAAGTTACTGAATGTCTGTGAATTACGATGATGTGCTGGGCCAGCTTCAGGCCGCCGGCCTGTTGGTCACTGACCTGACCACCGACGGGCGCATGGTGCGCTGCCGGGTTGAGGGTTCGCGGGAGCGGCGTGGCTGGTATGTCCTGCACGAGCTCAATACGGCCACAGGCGAGGTGCTGGTAGTTGGCACCTATGGCGTGTGGCACGGCAACGAGAACGGCGCGACAAAGGTCGAGCTGCGAAAGCGGGAAAAGTCCTTCACTGAAGAGCAGCGCGAGGCGTTGCGACGCCGCCTGAGCGAGGATCGCCGACGCGCTGAACTCGCCCGCCAAACCCAAGCCAAGCGCGCAGCGGATCGCGCGTCGGTGGCCTGGTCAAAAGCACTCCCAGTTGGCGACGCCGACTACCTGGCTGCCAAGGGCGTGCAGGGGTTTGGACTACGCTTTGGCAAGACCGGGGTTGCACTGGTGCCTCTGCTGGACGTGAACAGCCAAGTGCATGGGCTGCAGGTGTTGCGCAGCTCAAAGCAGGCCGCTGCAACAGGTAAGCCCGCCAAAGAGTACTGGCCGGCCGGCATGGTCAAGAAGGGCCACTTCCACCTGATTGGCGGCACGCCTCAGTGGATTCTCCTGGTGGCTGAGGGCTATGCCACTGCAGCAACGCTACACATGGCGACTGGCTACCCTGTTGCCGTGGCCTTCGATGCGGGCAACCTGCTGCCTGTGGCTGCGGCCCTGGCGAAGCGCTACCGCGGCATCAAGGTGCTGGCCTGTGCTGACGATGACGTTCTGCAGAAATGCAGGCATTGCCGTACGCGCCTTATTCTGGCCGATCACCCGCAGTTCTGTCCGTCGTGCGCGCAACCGCATGGCGCGTCCAACGCCGGTTTGCTCGGCGCCGAAGCGGCAGCACTTGAGGTCGGCGGCGCGGTGTTGCTGCCGGTCTTCGCGGATGAACCTGACCGCAGACAGCGATTCCTGGAGACAGGTCGCAAGATCAGCGACTTCAACGATCTCCACGTGCTCGAAGGGCTACACGCGGCGCGCGGGCAGGTCGAGGCCCGCCTCACGGAGCTGTCCTGGCGAGTACCCGCCGAGAAACGCGCGGCTTTCACCAGCGGCACCGGGGGCGCGGGGTCTGAGCGGCTGGCGCCCATCCACTCGCTGGACGAACTGTTGGAGCGCTTCGCTCTGGTCTACGGGCAGGGCGGCACGGTCTTTGACCACAAGGAGCACATGTTGGTCGCGCTCGGCGACATGCGCGACGCCTGTGCGCGGAAGGAGCTGCACCGTGCATGGATGGAGCATTCCAACCGATCCATCGTTCGCGTGCGCGAGGTTGATTTTGACCCATCTGGAGAGAAGCCAGGCGTGACCTGCAACTTGTTTGCGGGATGGCCCACGGTGCCCAAGGAGGGGAACTGCGACAGGCTGCTGCAGCTGCTCTGGCACATGTGCGGCAACGAAGCCAACCAGAAAGCGCTCTATGACTGGGTGGTCAAGTGGCTGGCCTATCCCCTGCAGCACCCTGGCGCCAAGATGAAATCGACCATCGTCATCCATGGTCCGCAGGGCACCGGTAAGAACCTGTTCTTCGATGAGTACATGAAGCTCTACGGGGACTATGGCCGCGTTTTGGACCAGGCGGCGCTGGAAGACAAGTTCAACGACTGGGCGAGCCGCAAGCTGTTCTTGCTGGCCGATGAGGTCGTGGCGCGCACCGAGGTGTATCACCTCAAGAACAAGCTCAAGGCGCTGATCACGGGCGATCGCATCCGCATCAACCCGAAGAACATCCAGGCGTATGAGGAAGACAATCACGCCAACCTGGTGTTCCTGTCCAACGAGGCCATGCCTGTGGTTTTGGAAGAGGATGACCGCCGGCATGCTGTGATCTGGACGCCTGACAAGCTAAGTGGCGAGTTTTACACCGAGGTGCTGAAGGACATTCGCAACGGGGCGACAGCGGCGCTGCACCACTACCTGCTGCAGGTTGATCTGGCCGGTTTCACGAACGGAACCAATCCGCCCATGACGCAGGCGAAGGAGGAGTTGATCGGCCTGAGTCAGGACAGCCCGCAGCGCTTCTTGGATGAGCTCTATGGTGCCGACATCCCTGGCCTGCGGCCGATGCCTGCGCTCTCAAAGGAATGGTACGAGGTCTACAAACACTGGTGCGCCCGAGAGGGCCTGCCACGACCCGCGCCGTCACCAAAGTTCATAAACGCCCTGGTGCGCAAGCGCGGCATCGTGCATCCGGACCGGGCGCGCAAGCGATATCAGATCGAGCAGACCACCAACGGCCCACATGGGTTCCTGATGCTGGGTGACTGCAATACACCCGCAGACAAGTCCGAGGCCATCTGGCTGGGTGAGCAGGTCCTCCGGTTCCGAAACATGTACTCCGATTACAAGGGGCGTGCGTGATGCCGTTGGCCTCGATTGTGCGGGATGTGCGGGCCGTGCGGTCATTTGTGCGGCATCGAAATGAGTGCCAAACCATTGCGGCACAAGGCTTGTGCGGGACGTGCGGGCATCGGCCTACATGGGCGGGCGCGTGCGTGCATGGAGTTGGAATTGATACCGCTTCTCCGATGCCGCGCGCACGTAAGGGTGCCCGCACATCCCGCACACCCCGCACAGGCCTACTGCCGCAATCGATACATGAATTCAGGCGCCCGCACAGCCCGCCGCACGTCCCGCACACGCTCGCGCGCGCGATTTTCATCGCTTCAACGGTCTTCAAAGGAAATGGGGTAGGGGGCAGCAATGACTGAGACGGATGTGACGATCACGGGAAAAGAGCTGGCTGAGGTGATTGGCTGCAGGCCGTCCTACGTGGTTGAACTGAGGAAGAAGGGAAGGGTGGTCGTTGGCGAAGGTGGCAAGGGATTCCTGAAAGCCGCCTCCCTGGCGCTCTACGCTCAAACTGCCGATCCCGCCTACGCTGGCGTTGCTCAGCGACACGCAGAGGCACGCGGCTCTGCGCTTGCGGGGGAGGGCGTTGCCGGCGTCGATCAGGAGGCAGACGACGACACGGATGCCGACAGTGACGATGAGGACGAAGACGCGCCGCGGCTTGGCCGCACTGGTCGACCGATGACGCCTGATTCGGCGCGCAAGGCCAAGGCGCTGGCAGACAAAGCTGAGACCGACGCGCAGATGGCGCACATCACGTTACAGAAAGAGCTCGGCTTGCTGCTGCCCCGCGCCGATGTGGAGGCATTCCTGGCCGAACATGCAACGACCTTTCGGGGAGCCATGGAGCGTCTCGCCGATGTCATGGCCCCGCAGCTGGCAGCAACGGCGGATGAGGCGGAGTGCCGGCGTCTGGTGTGGGATGAGGTGAGCCACGCGCTGGAGGAGCTCAGCCAGGGCTTCCGAACCTTGGCTGCCAAGGCCGCTGAGGGTGCATCGTCATGATGGCGGCGCAGGGAATGGCATCGGTGCTGGCGCGCTCGCTGCAACCCCGGCGACCGCTGAGTGTCTCGCAATGGTGCGATGAAAACATGCGGCTCTCCAGCAAAAGCGGCAGCAAACCGGGTCGGTGGGTGACCGACCGCAATCCGCCGCTGCGCGAGCCCATGGACAACATGTCTGCTCGCAGCCCGGTGCATGACCAGGTCTGCATGTTCCCCATCCAGTTCGGCAAGAGTCAGTTGGCGACGAACGCCATGGCCTACTGGATGGACTATGCACCCGGGCCGATGATGTATGCGCTGCCTGGCGAAGTGTCCATGAACAAGTGGATTGCCCAGAAGCTCAACCCGATGATCGAGGTCTGCGCCGCGGTGAAGAAGGCGCTGACCAGCACCGCCAGCCGCGACAGTGCTAACCAGCGCACCTTCAAGGACTTCGCCGGTGGCCAGCTCTTTGTGGAGCATATGGGCAGTCCGCAGCGTTTGAAGTCTTCGACCGTGAAGTACCTGCAGGTGGATGAGATCGATGAGGCGCCGCAGCAGCTGTCCACCGGCGACGACCCGGTGAAGATGCTCGATGGCCGCACTTCCTCGTTCCCGACAACCTATAAGCGGCAGTACATCAGTACGCCGGGCATCGCGGGTTTGAGCCGCATCGCAAAGCTGTATGAGAAGAGCGACCAGCGCCGGTTCCATGTGCCTTGCCCTCATTGTGGGCACTACCAGGCGCTGCAGTGGAGCGGCCTGGTGTGGTCGCCCGACAAGAGCCGGGCGTGGTACGCCTGCTGTGACTGCGGGGTCGCGATCGAAGAGCATTTCAAGACAGAGATGATTGCGAGGGGGCGCTGGGTGGCGGCGAACCCGGATTCCCCCATTCGCGGCTACACCATCAACTGTCTCTACTACCAGTTCGGGCTGGGCCCGCGCTGGCTGGATCTGGCGAAGGAATGGTTGGAAGCCCAGGGCGACCCTGCCTCGCTCAAGACCTTCGTCAACGATCGCTTGGCCGAGACGTGGGAAGACCCGTCGATGCGGGCCGTAAAGCACAACGTCATCAAGGATCGGGCGGAGCCTTATGCACTACGTCTGGCGCCTCGGGGTGTGTTGGCGATCACCGTGGGTGTCGACACGCAGGACAATCGCCTCGCGGTTCACATCGTGGGCTGGGGGCGCGGAATGACCGCCTGGACATTGGACTACGTGGAATTGCAGGGCGATCCGGCCGAAGAGGCGGTATGGGTAGCTCTGACCGATCTGCTCAACCGTGCCATTGAGCGCGAAGATGGCGCGTTGCTTCGTCCATTGGCGGTGGCTATCGATGCCGGTGGTCACCGCACCGAGGCGGTAAAAAACTACGTTCGGCAGCGCCGTATCACACGGCCGATGTGCATCTTTGGAGCGGTGCCCAACAACGCTCCGGTGCTATCCAAGGGCAAGCTGGTTGATGTGACGTGGAACGGACGGACGGACAAGCGGGGCATCACTATCCACCATGTCGGTACGGTTGCAGCGAAGTTCTATCTCTACAGCCGTCTCTCGGCCGATGCTGAGCGGGCTGTCGAGTCACGCCTGGTGCACTTTAGCGACCAGCTTCCGGATGAGTACTTCCCTGGTCTGGTGTCTGAGGTTCACAACCCAGTGAAGAATCGCTTTGAGAAGCGGGTGGCGCGCAATGAGCCGCTCGACACCTGGGTTTACGCCTACGCAGCAACCCATCATCCGGAAGTGCGGCTGCATCGCTATGCCCGATCCGACTGGGATGTCATGGAGGCCCGGACGTTGCTGACGGTCAGCAGTTCGGATTCCCGTGAAACAGAAGCCGTGCCAGCTCCTGCACAGGTTGCAAGTGTTTCGCGTGGAACTCCTCAGGCCAAGCCGCGTAGCAGCGGGTTGGCCCGCGATGGGTGGGCGCTCTGATGGCGAAGCGTACCGAGTCAGCAGAAGAACTGCGAGAGAGGATCTTGGCCGCCATGCAGGCCGACATCGGAATCAGCGAACGCATGGCGCTGCCATTTGTCGAATCGGTGATGCAGTGTTTTGCCGGTGAGCGCCCGTACTTCCCTGCGGAGTCGAAGGCCTATCCGGTCGAGGAGATAAAGCGTGCACTCGAGAGTGGGATTCCCGTGAAACAAGTGATGTCGACGTTTGATATCTCGCGTGCGACGCTGCATCGACTGTTCCCCGGAGGGGTGCGAAAGGCCGCCAAAGACGGCTTGTCTCAGCGTTTGCCAAAGATTGAGGCAAATTAGTTTTACTGCCCATAGTTTTCAGTGCTTTAGCGCGTGGTGTGTCTCAGCTTTTGCCTAGAGTTGAGACAGCTGCGAGCCTAGCCTATGTAGTCATGAAGACTGCTCAGGAAATGCTGGATTTCTACATCGACGCGGAGGTCGCCGTGCTTTCGGGCCAGACCGTTCGCCTCGGGGATCGCCAGCTTTCGCGCGCAGATCTTGCCGAGATCCGCAACGGTCGGAAGGAATGGCAAGGCGCAGTGCTGCGGGCCGAGGCAGGCGCCGGGCGGCGCGCACGCTGGGCCAATGCCGATTTCGGCGGAGTGACCTGATGTCTTCGGCGCAGATCGCCAAGGCACGCCTGAACGCAGCGCTCGGTGCCGACCGCGCCATCCACATCGCGCGCGCACAGATGGTGCCAGTCCTGGCGCGCGCCCATGAAGTCACTCGGCCCTCGCGCAATCGCAAACTCGCGCGGGATTGGGGCAGCGGCAACACCATCGCCGGTATGGATGCTCGCCAACTCCGCGATCAGGCGCGCCATCTTGAGCGCGACCTGGATCTGGCCGATAACGCATTGAACGTGCTGGTGCAGAACACGGTCGGGTCTGGCATTGATGTGCTGTCTGCGCCGCGCCTTCCCGGGCAGCCGATCAACCGTGAACTTGCTCTGCAGCTAGATGACCTGTGGGATGCGTGGTGGGATGCGCCCGAAGCCACCCGGTCGCATGACTACGGCATGTGTCAGCAGCTGCTGGCGCGGAGCTGGTTCCGCGATGGTGACGCGTTCTACCAGGATCTGATCGGGTCTGTGCCGTACTTTGAGCACGGAACCCCGGTTCCGTACAGCTTCGAAATGCTGGAGGCCGACCTGGTCCCTCTGGATTTCAACGACCCCGCCCGCAACATTCTGCAGGGTGTAGAGCGAAATGCGTGGGGGCGGCCCGTCGCGTTCCACGTCTACAAAAACCATCCGGGAGACCCGATGGGTAGCCGGTTGGAGACCAAGCGCGTCTCGGCCGAGTTCATGCACTGCATCGCCTTGGTGAAACGCCTGCATCAGGTGCGCGGCCTGAGCGTGTTTGCCAGCGCCATGTCGCGCTTCGAAGACGTGAAGGACTACGAAGAATCCGAGCGCATCGCAGCCAAGGTGGCGGCGTCGATGACGTTCCAGATCAAGAAAGGTAGCGGCGAGCAGTACGGCGCCGACCTCGGCGGCCAGGCGATCTTGCAGGACGGTGTGCCCGTTCGCGAGCTGCGCCTGGCACCGGGCGCAATCTTCGATGATCTGCTGCCGGGCGAGTCGATTGAGAGCCTTGGGACGGATCGCCCGAACCCCAACGCTGCAACGTGGCGCAAGGAGCAGCTGCGCGCTGCTGCCGGCGGCATCGGCGTCAGCTACTCCAGCCTCTCGCTTGATTACAACGGGACCTATTCGGCACAGCGGCAGGAGCTGGTTGAGAAGTGGGGCAGCTACCTGATGCTGGCCGAGCGCTTCATTGCGTTGTGCGTGCGCCCGCAGCGCATGCGCTTTGTCGAGGCTTGCGTGCTGTCCGGCCGTGTGCGCCTGCCGCGTGGTTGGACGCTTCGCGACCTGGCCGCATCCACCTACGTCCGCCCGGTGATGCCGTGGATCGATCCGTTGAAGGAGGCCTATGCCCGCGGCGAAGCCGAAGACCGGGGGTGGGTGTCGCCGCAACAGAACACCCTGCAGTACGGCAACAACCCGGCTGAGGTACTGCGCCAGCGCCAGGACTGGCAGGACCAGACCCAATCCCTTGCGCCATTGGCGCCCAACACGAGTGCAGAAGCCCGTGCCCAGGTCGTGGGCCAGCTGACGCGCGATCTTTCCAGGAGCGAATGACATGCGTGCATGCCTGTTGGCCAGCGCAATCAAACACACCATCCGCGCCGACGCGGCGCAGGATGCCGACCTCGGCCCCGCGCTGTACCAGGTTCGGGCGGAGGCCGACAGCGCTGATGTGATGATCTACGGCGCTATCGGCGGCTATCTGTTCGAAGAATCCGTTTCCGCCGCTGACCTGGTGGAGCGCATCGGCCAGATCACTGCGAGCACGATCCACGTGCGACTGAACAGCGTTGGCGGTGTCGTAGCCGATGGCATGGCCATTCACAACGCACTGCAGGCTCACCCGGCGCGCAAGATCATCACGGTTGAGGGCCAAGCGGCGTCCATCGCCTCACTGATCCTGCAGGCTGGCGATGAGCGGCGCGTCTACGCCAGTTCGCTGGTGATGGTTCACGCACCCCGCACGGTCGCTGCAGGCAGTGCTACCGCGTTCCGCCAGAACGCCGAGGCATTGGACGCACATGCCGCAGCGATGCTGGAAGCCTATGCCGCCCGTTCCGGTCGCCGCGAGGAGATGGAGCGCCTGCTCACCGACGATGCGGACCACTGGTTCTCTGGTCCGCAGGCGGTTGACGCCGGGTTGGCCGACCTGGTGGTCGATGTCGACCCTGGTGCAACTGCCATGTGGTCGTCGGCATCGGCCGTGGCCATCAGCGGCTATCTGCAGTCGATCGAAGGTGCTGGCGCGCCAGTGTCGGCCCAGTTGCGTCGGCACATCGTCGCCAACCTCTCCCCGCAAGTATTCACCTCGCTCCCCGAGGTCAGCCAGTCGGCCGTGATCGGCCATATCGAGGATCCAACCATGAAGAAGCAGTACCGCACCATCCTCGCGAACGCCGGTCGCCAGAGCCCGGCATCCGCTACCGCCGCCGTGCCCGCTACCCCAGTCGCCGCTGCGGCTCCTGCGCCCGCACCGAGCTCGGGTGATCCGGTCCAGGCCGCTTTCGGTGCGCTGCGCGAGCGAAACACGCAGATCCAGGCAATCGCGTTGCCCCACATGGGCAACCCGCAGGTTCGCGAGTATGTGGACAGCGTGATGGCTCAGGTGGACTCCACCGTCACCGCCGATGCGGTCGGTCGCCAGATCCTCGCACTGCTGGGCAGCAACTCCGCGCCGCTGAATGGCGGTGCAGCAATCACCGCCGGCACCGATCAGCGTGATCTGACCCATGCGGCTATGTCCAACGCCATCCAAGCTCGCGCCGGCTTGGCGCAGGCAACTGATGGCAATCCCTTCCGTGGCATGTCCATGACCGAGATCGCCCGCGCCTGCGTGCAGCAGGCCGGCGTCGACACCCGTGGCATGGAGCGGCTGGAAGTGGTGGGCATGGCCTTCACCCACAGTAGTTCGGATTTTCCGCAGCTGCTGGGCGACGCTTCGCGCCGGGCCCTGCTGCAGGGCTATCAGGAAGTGGAGGAGACCTTCGACCAGTACACCCGCGCGGTCAATGTGTCCGACTTCAAGCCGACCAACCTGGTAGGCCTTGGCGCCTTCTCCGATCTGGATATCGTCCCCGAAGGTGGCGAGTACAAGCAAGGCACGTTCTCCGAGCAGTCGCAGGCCATGAAGATCGTGACTTACGGCAAGCTCTTCACCATCACTCGCCAGGCCATCATCAACGACGACCTGGGCGTGTTCGGTGACGTGCCGCGCAAGATGGGCCAGGCTGCGCGCCGCACCCTCGCCAAGGCCGTGTTCGACCTGATCAACAGCAACCCGGTGCTGGCCGACAACAAGCGCCTGTTCCACGCCGACCACAACAACCTGCTGCCGGCTGCGCTGATCAGCACCGCCAGTGTCAGTGCGATGCAAGCCGCGATGCGTCTGCAGAAGGATGCCGACGGCAACCTGATCCAGGTGCCGATGCGTGGCCTGTTGACGCCGGTGGCCCTGAGCGGCCTTGCCAAGACGGTTCGCACCGCGCAGTACGCGGTGGGGGCGGGCGTGGGCAGCAACGATCCCAACATCGTGCGCGAGACCTTCGAAGTATGGGATGACGGCCGCCTGGACGCCAAGGATGCGAAGGCCTGGTACGGCATCTCCAATCCGGCCTACGTGGACGGCATCGTGGTGGGCTACCTGGACGGCAACCAGACACCGTACCTGGAACAGCATCAGGGCTTCACCGTGGATGGCGTGGCCTGGAAGGTCCGCCTGGATGCCGCGCCGGCCATTGCCGACTACCGCGGCATCTACAAGAACCCGGGCAACCCCGCCTAAGTCCGCCCCTCAGGAGTGGAGGCTTCGGCCGCCGCTCCGTGAACCCTTCACGCATCCGGAGAATATTCATGAAAAACGCACATCAGGACGGCCGCGTGCTCGATGTGACCCTCGTCGCCGATACCAAGAGTGGCGAACTGGTGGTCGAGGGCAAGCTGGTCGGTGTCGCAGTCACGGACGGTAAGGCTGGCGAGATCATTGCCGCCCACGTCGAGGGCGTGTTCGCAGTTCCGAAGCTGCCAGCGGCCGTCTTCGCCGTCGGTACGCAGGTCAACTGGGACCCGGACAACAAGCAGGCCATCGTCGCCTCTGCTGGTGCCGGTCAGGTCGCGGGTATCGGCTTTGCGGTGTATGCAGCTGCCGCCGGCGCGCCGACGGTGTTCGTCCGCCTGACGCCGGGTGTAGCTGCAGCCGGCGCGTAACCGTACAGGCCGGCACCGCCCACATTCGCCGGGATGGCGTGGGCGGTGCCGGTTCTTCTTGAGGGTCAAGGGGGAACTCATGAGCACCACGAACGCACCGCGCGGCGTACGCAACAACAATCCGGGCAACATCGACCGTACTTCGGTCATCTGGCAGGGCGAAGATCGCTCGGTTGGCGCGCTCGCTCGCGAGGGTCGCTTCTGCGTATTCCTGACCCCGCAGGCCGGCTTCCGCGCGTTGGCGAAGACTCTGCTCACCTATCAGCGCAAGCACGGCCTGCGCACGGTGAAGGAGATCATCGGCCGGTGGGCGCCTCCGATCGAGAACAACACAGGTGCCTATGTCCAGCAGGTTGCGACGGCGGTCGGCGTTTCGCCTTCCGAGGTCATCCGCTTGGACAACCCGGTCACGCTGGGCCGGCTCGCAACCGCCATCGCCAGGCACGAAAACGGCGGCCTGTACTGGAGCGCTGACGTGATCGCTGCCGGTGTCGCTGAGGCGCTGCGCTGATGGTCGGTGGCGGCGTCACCGCACAAGCGCCCTGGTGGGCGGCCGGAAGCGTCGTCGCGCTTTGGTTGTTCCGTGAAGCGTGGACGGCTTTGCTGGCGAGGCGTAAGGACCGCACCGAAACCGACGCCAATGTCGATCTGCTCAATGGGCTCATCCAGCGCGTCAAGTCGCTGGAAGAGTCGCAGGCCGCAACGACTTTGAAGCTGACAGAGGAGATCAAGCTTCGCATGACCGCACAGGAAGAAGCCCACAGACTGCGCCTTCGCATCATGTCGCTGGAGGCGGCAATGCGCGGGGTTGGCGCTGTGATCCCTCCCGAAGACCCGGTGGTATCCGCATGATCCGTACCCTCGTCGTCGCCATTCTGCTGCTGCTGGGCGTCGTCGTCTGGCAGCGCGCCTCGGTGTCCAACGCCCACCGTGCGGCCGACCAGGCCGCGTCGAGCCGGGACGCCATGGAGCGCGAGCGTGACGCAGCCCGCGCTGAGGCCGATGCCGCGACCGAAACCCTGAAGGCCGAGCGGGGCAGCGCCGCCGCCGCGAACACCCTCGCCTCCAAGTACGAAAAGGAAAAGGACGATGCACAGAAAGCATCTGATCGCCTCATCGCTGATCTGCGCGCTGGCAACCAGCGCCTGCACCAGCGTTGGCAAGCGTCCGTCGCCACCGCAGAGCTGTCCGCAGCCGCCGCTGCCGCCAGCCAGCCTGATGGTCGAGCCGACGACCGAATCGAAAGTGCGGGCCGAGCTATTGGCGCCGCCGCCCAGTGCGACGCCCAGGTGAGGGCACTGCAGGCGTACGCGCTGCTGTGCGCGGGAGGTGCCCGGTGAGCGAGGTCGATTTCCTCCGTGATCTGGATGGCACCTTGCACGCCGCCTTCGCGCTGGCGGGCATGGCGTCGCGAGGTCGGTACACGGCCAAGGATGGTCCGGCCACCGAGGGAGTGCGTGCCTACGTGGAGCGTGACGTTGAGACCATCGGTGAACTGCGCCAGTTCAGGGCGGGGCGTGTGGAGATCGCGTACCTGCGTTCGGATGTAGCGCCTGACCAGGGCGATCGCTTCGAGGTGGTTTCGAGCGCGTTCGGTATTGAGGTCTTCGTTAACAGCAAGAAGATCAGTGATGACGGCTCGCAGAGCCGTTGGCTGGTGACCCGTGGCTGACCTAGCAGAGCCGCTGTCGTGGCAGCTGGTGGAGTTCCTGGCTGCTCGCGTCCGGCTGATCTCGCGCAGCAGTGGCTTCCGCACCGACATCGGTGCGGGCGCCGTGATCATCGATGAAACCGAGATCAGCGAGGACAGCACCGAGCCGGCAACGATCATCTCTGTCCGCCAGCTTTCGCGCAGTGGCGGCGGTGTGGCCCAGTCCAGCTCCGATGCGGCCATCACCATCGAGTTCGAAGTTCCGCGTGGCAGCGATGAAGCGAATCCCAGGCTGCTCGTTCATCGCGCGCGCCACGACCTGATCCGCGCCCTGACGTTCAAAGAGAAGTCGCTGCCGCTGGGGGTGACCAGCTTCGAGCTGCTGGAAACCCAGCTGGCGACCCTGGAGGACGATGCCGGACATACCGCCGTAGTCGCTCAGATCACCGCGCGGGCTGGTCTGACCGAGACCTTTGAGCCCGTGTCCAACCCGTAAAGGAACCAGAACCATGGCACAGCCAAAAGTCCGTAAATTCGCAGGTGACCTGCGCTTCTGGGAGCACGGCGCCGAGGGCGTTCGCGTCCCCGTCATTCCCGAGCCCGCCGACAAGTTCGGCAACCAGCCCCTGGAGCAGTCCTCGCTGACCTTCAGCTACGAAGCCGGCGACTCGGTGGAGATCAAGAGCAAGCGCCGCGATGCTCGCTATCAGCAGATCATCCACAAGGATTCGAATCCGGGCGTCACCAACGTCTCGATCACCGCACTGGAAGTGCCGCCTGCCTTCTTGGCTCGCATGCTGTACGGAACCCTGGTCAACACCACTGTGGCAGCCGGCTCGGCCACCGCGGTGTCGGTCACCGTTGGCAGTGTTGATACCCCTGTAAAGCTGCCGCACAACTTCATCGAAGCAACGCCGCCCCCGACTTTCAAGAAGGGAGCGGTGGATCTGGTGAATGGCACCGATTACGACCTCGAACCCCGTCATGGCCTGCTGATACCCAAGAAGGGTGGCGCCCTGCAGGCCGGTGATGTTGTGACGGCCGATTACAACTTCGATGCCTACCTGGAAACCGCGATCAGCGGTGGCACAACGCCGAGCAAGTCGTTCCAGGTTCTGGGCGACATGCAGGATCGCATCAGCGGTGACGAAGGTTTGCTGACCATCCCGAACGTCGACCTGACCGTCGATGGCGATGTCGACTGGTTCAGCGATGAACCGATCCAGGTGACCCTGACCGGTCCGGTGATCTTCCAGGCCGGCGAGGCCGATCTGTACACCTTCAAGATCGCCGCGCAGTCGGCGGGCTGAAGCGGGAGGAGTAGCTGCTACGTGGAGGGCGCCGGCCTGGCGCCCTCCTGGTCTGAGCCGGGAATGGTGCCATGGCGTCCAATCGCAATAACAACGTCCTGAAGTTCTATGTCAGCGGGCGCCGGGCGAAAGGCCTGCACGGGCTTTCCGACTTGGCGGGTAATGTGCTGAATCGCTACGACCTCTCAGTGCAGCGTGCCTTCGTTGGCTTGCAGCGACGGGCAGGCGCCGCTGTCAGTCAGGAGGTCAGGGGCTCCTACAACGTCCGGGCAAGCACCCTGCGTGGCAAGTATCGCGTGGAGACTGGGGAGCAGGGGTATCGGACGGGCAAACGTGGGCGGGATGACTTCCTGGCCATCTGGGCCAGCACGCGCCAGATCTCGCTGTTGGAGTTCGGAGGTCGGTGGGTGGGGCGGAAATCGGTTGGCGCCACGGCAAGTATCGGCGTAGGCGAGAGCAAGACCTATGACGGGGCGTTCATCGCCACGATCAAGGGCAGGAAAGCTATCCGTGTGCGCAGCTGGGACAGCGCCAAGCAGAAGCGGCACGGGCGTGGTCCGGTTCGAATCCTGCGAGGCCCCAGTCCGTTCGAAATGCTGTCCGGTGCTGATGGGAACGGCCGAGCGCTGACTACTCGCCGCCGACTAATCGACCGGTTCAACACCTACTACTCAAGTGAGCTGCGCCGCCAGTGGCGCGTGAATGGGAATGGCAATGGCTGACCGACTGGAAGAAGCAATCCGAGTAGTGATCGAGACGCAGGGGCGCGAGGGTGTTGAAGCCCTGCGCCTGGCGTTTGATGACCTCGGGGATGTGTCGGTCGAGACAGCTAGCAAGACCACCAGGCTTCTGGACTCGCTGACGGGCCTGAACGCGGCCGCCTCGAAGGCGGATGCGTTTGGCGGCATGCTTGATCAGCTTGCCGAACTTGAGCGCGAGTTTGGTGCCAACCAGGCAGCGGCGCTCGCGCTGAGCCTTCGCATCGGCGAGATGGAGAAGCCCTCCCGCGATGTACTTGCGGCCCAGCGTGATCTCCGGAAGGAAGGCGAGCGGCTTAAGAAGGCGCTGAACGAGCAGTGGGAGGCGGTCGGCAAGGCTGACGCCGAGCTGGCGACGCTTGGTGTGAATACCTCGCAGCTGGCAGACAGCCAGCAGCGGTTGCGCACCGAGGCGACCCGGGCTGCGGCCGCACTGACCGCGCAGGCGAAGGCCGCCGCTGAAGAGGCTGCGGCCACGCGTCGCCGCACCCAGCAAATTGCTGAGGGCGATGCTGCCTTCCGCAAGCAGGCGGACGCGAGTCGAGCCGCGCAGAAGTCACTCGCCGCCTATCGTGACCGCGCCGAGGAAGCTGCCGCAGGGAGTGAGAATCTCGCGGGCGCCACAGAGAGTGCAGCGGGGTGGTTCGGAAAACTCAAGGCGGTGGCGGCCGGTGCGGTCGCGTTTGTCGGATTGAACCGGGTTGTTGAGGGCATCAAAGCCATCATCAAGGAAGGCAGCGACGCCGAGCAGGAGCTGGCTCAGATTGAGGCTGCGTTGCATGCTACTGGCCGGACCAGCGAATTCACGGCAGAGAAGCTGCAGGCGCTCGGCAAGAGCCTTCAGACCGGGTTGTTTGATGATGGGCAGATCAACAGCGCCATGGTGCGCATGCTGTCCTATACCAACATTGTGGGCGATCAATTCTCGGCCGCGATGCAGATCACCATCGACCAGTCCATGGGACTGGAGGGAGACCGCGCCTGACCACGTGCTGCAGGAGGACATCGTGCTGACAGAGAGCCTGCAGATGCGCAGCGCCCCGCTGTATGACGCGGTGGTGGTCACGGGGGAGCTGCCCGGAAAGGGTGTGACTTGCAAGGTTCGTCGGGAAGGGGAGGCCGGCCAACTGTTTGCGCCGCAAGTCAGCAGCCCGCTGATCAATGTCGCCGCTGCCGGCGCGGAGCGCGGTCGGAACATCCTGTCTGATCGCGGTGAGCAGGCGGCCGTTGATGTCACCGTGCCGCTTTTCGCCAAGCCGCTGAAGCCAGGAGAGGTGGGGGTGATCATGCCCCTGGATCTGGTCGAGGTCACTGGCTCGGAGGGGACTTGGCACGGCCAGTGCGAGTCGCTGCGCATTGAGGTGACGGTTGAGCAGCACGCCGTCGTGATCGAACAAACCGCCACCCTTGAGAGGCACTACACCGATGCGGACTGACCTGTGGGATCAATTCGGCGACCTGGTCGGCGGCAGCCCGAGGCTACTGGCCACCGTGACCGCGCACAACCCCGATGGAACCAGCACCCTCACCACTTATGACGGCGTGCAGATGAGGGCGTTTGGTCAGCTGCAGCTGGCGATCCCCTATAACGCGTGGGTGCGAGGCGGCCGTCTTGTTGAGGCCGCTCCGAACCTGCCACTGATTGAACTGACTGTCTGACAAAAACAGGGCGCTGCCCCGGTGCCGGCAAGCACCAGGGCAGCGCCGCAACACAGGTGAACTCAGCACTTGGCATTGGCCGTGGCCCCGTCGCCTCCGCGAGAGCGGCGGGATTGTCGGCTTCATCTATCGCAAAAACTGAGAAACCATGTCAAAGCCAATCATTTCCTGGCCGAGTCGCATGTACCTCAACCGGGAGCGCGTGAGCACGGCCGCGCTGGCATAGAGTCGAGTCAGGCTCGACCCTGTTGCTTTAGGCAACTTGGGTCAGCAGACCTTCTGCTGAGCCGGTTAAACGGGGCCGCGATTGGCTTCGAACAGCAACAACTCGACGGCCTTGATCGCTGCCTCGCGCCGGATCTCACGTTGGCTGCCTTGATTTCCAGGCTTGTTCATAATCACGGTCACCTGAACATCGCCGTCCACAGTGAGGGTCAGTGTGGATGATGTATCGTCGCCAACGAATCTGCCGTTCACTAAGGTTTCGTCGCTCATGTCCTATTCCAGAGGGCTTGGGGAGCCACACCGTAGCGAGGCCCAATCGCGCCAGCTGAGACTAGGAAATCCGTTGACGTGTCCCTGCCTGCGCAGTCGCGACGACCTGAAGCCGGCGCCAGCAAGCTTCATCGCCTGACGCGCCCAGATGCGTTTTGCGTCGTTGGGCCTCCGTAAAATGGCTCTGGATCAAGACGAAATTCGCGGCGAAGAGTGGCGGACCTCCGTAGAATATCCGTTGGCAAGTATTTGATTTGTAAGCATGAATGGGCGGACTTTTAATCTTTTGGTCGATGGTTCGAATCCATCACGGCCCACCATTGCAGGCAATGACTCCGGTCATCCAGAAAGGCACCGCTGAGCGGTGCCTTTTTTGTTGCAGAACGTGGAGTCCTACTTGGACGTCGCGCCCCGGGAACGGGCCGCCTCGCGGTCTGCCGCTTCTTGTGCGGCAACCGCGGCCGCGTTCGCAGCACGCTCTACTGCGGCGCGTTCAGCATCGAACCGGGCCTGCCGCTGGGCGCTGTAACTGCGCTCCAGTTCCAGCGAGGCAATGAAGCTGTCCGGATGCTTGGCGGCGCACGCCTGCTGCACCAATTGCGCGGCACGGTCGGACAGGCCGGGTTGGATGTTGCCGAGCAGGCAGTCGGCGTACGGCACGGACGCGGCCGGGCTTGCGGCCAGCACGGCAATGATCATGGCATTCAACATGCGAACCTCCTTGTGTCAGTGTCGATGGAACTCGGGACGAACCCGGCCCGAGTATGGGCTGGATTGTGGTGCAGGTGCGCCTACTCAGGCCGGATATCCCGGCACACCAGTTCCGCCAGCCCGCGGCAGGCAAAGAACAGCCCTTCGACCACACCGTCATCCAGATGCCGATCCGGCGTTGCCATCGATCGGCAGCGATCGGCGGCGTGCAGCATCTCTGCCACGGTCAGCATGCCGACGGCAGCCCGCTCCACGCGTGACAGTGCCGCCCTGCGCCCTGCGGGAAGGCTTGCATCAGGCCAGGGCTGGCCGTCTGCACCTTCGCCCGCCCGGATGCGTTCAAGGCAGCCCAGGAAGGTGCTCAGTTCGGGTATGGGGTTGTCATCGTCGTCGTTGACGCTGGCGGCATATGAGGCATAGGACGGACGTTCGGTCATCTCGGCTTCCTCGGCTCTGGGGTGGGAATGCCACCGCGTGAGGCGGGTGGCGGACGGTGCGTGGCTGCAAGCCGGGATGATTAGAGCCATTGACCGGCGGGCACGAAGGCCCCCACGCACCGCCCGCCATAAAGGCCGACGGATTACCCGCCGACACCATTGGAAGATGATGCCGGCGGGCAAGCGTAAACAACGGCTCGAAAATCATCACGGGCTTGCAGGCCCGGTGCCACCCGTTGTCGGTGGCGCAGCATGGTGTTTACGCCTGCGCTTGGATTTCAATCAGAAATTTCCGGAAGGACATGCGGAATCCAGGCGCGCGACGATGTTGGCGCAGGCGCATCTAATGCAGCAAGCGACAACACGAGACGTATTCGTTCTCGCGCGTGGTCGATCACGTTGGAGAATGTCGCAAACCGCACATGACGGCGCGTCTGTCGTGAACCAGCGCGTGTAAAGCTGGCTTCGCTTTCGCTATCAATGCTCTCAGTGCGTGCGAGTCGCACTCCAGCATTTCGGTGTAGATGCGACGGCTGCGGCTTCCTTGCCGGTTCAAACGCGACACGTGGCGGTGCACGCGCGGTATGGGGGCCGTACCCGGGCGTGAGTCACGGCAAGTCATCCACGCATGGCGTGGATCTACGCATCTGGCAGGCGCCACTGCTCGCGTCCGGGCGCTATGCTCGGCATCTTTCGCTGGATGGGGCGCCCAATGCGCTTGATCGTGCTGTCGCTGTTGTTGTCCTGTGTCTCCGCCGCGCCGCTGATGGCCGCCGAACCGGCGCCTCAGCCGGCGCCCGCCTCACCGTTGGTCATCGGCGAGACCTTCACCCTCCACTCCAAGGCGTTGGGCGAAACCCGCCGCATCAACGTGTACCGCCCGCAGCCGTGGGGCCTGGACCCGAAGACGCCGCTGCCGGTGCTGTACATGCCCGACGGCGGCATCGGCGAGGACTTCCTGCACGTGGCGGGACTGGTGCAGGTGCTGACCGGCAATGGCAGCATGCGCCCGTTCCTGCTGGTCGGTATCGAGAACACCGAGCGCCGTCGCGACATGACCGGCCCCAGCAACGTGGCGGAGGATCGCAAGATCGCGCCACGCATTGGTGGCTCGGCGGCATATCGCGATTTCCTGCGCGATGAACTGATGCCGCAGGTGCGCCAGCGCTATCCGACCACCGACGAGCGTGCGTTGATCGGCGAGTCGCTGGCGGGCCTGTTCGTGGTGGAGACGCTGCTGCAGGAGCCGACCTTGTTCAACAGCTATATCGCGCTGGACCCCAGCCTGTGGTGGAACCGCGGCGCCTTGCTGTCTGGCGCAGGCAAGCAGTTGCCGTCAGTTGCCCGCAGCGGTGCGCGGCTGTTCCTGGCCAGCAGTGGTCAGCCGGAGCTGGCCGCGTCGAGCGCACGCTTGGCGGCAGTGATGCAGCAGGCATCACCGGCAACGCTGGTGAAGTACCAGCCGATGCCGGAAGAAACCCACGCGACGATCTATCACCCGGCGGCGCTGCAGGCGCTGCAGGCGCTGTTCCCGGCACCGCCGCCGGCTTCGCCCTGAGAGTGGGTTGGCGTGCAGCAACGCGGCGTGTGAGGATGCGGTAGCGGCGCCACCTGCGTGCGCCGCCCGCAACGGGAGAGCGAACGGATGCAGCGTGTGCGTGGATGGAGTGTGGCGGTCTGCCTGGCCGTAAGTGGTTGTGCGATGTCGGTGGCGCCGCCGGCCGCGCAGGGTGAAGCAAAGGAGCGCGCAGCCACCGCTGTGCTGGGCGTGGTGCTGCCGGATACCGAAGCGCTGCGCGTGCACGATCCTGTTGGTCGTGATTATCCGATCTGGGTGGCGCTGCCGGCCGACTATGCCGCGCATCCTGAAAAACGCTACCCGGTGCTGTACGTGACCGATGCGCTGTACAGCTTCTCGTTGGTGCGCAGCGTGCGCAACCTGGTGGGGCAGCAGGGCGTCAACATCGAGGATTTCATCCTGGTCGGGTTGCCGCCGCAGGAAGGCCTGACGTCCAAGCAGAGCCGCTCGCGCGATTACACCCCCAGTGATCCCGTGCGCACGCCAGCCGGCTACTACAGCGATGATGTCACCTATGGCGGTGCGGCCCACTACCGCGACTTCCTGGCTGACCACGTGCTGCCGACGATCGATGCGCACTACCGTACCGATCCGGCCCGACGCGTGTTCGCGGGACATTCCTATGGCGCGCTGTTTGGCACGTATGTGCTGACCACGCGGCCCGACATGTTCGGCACCTACATCCTGTCCAGTCCGTCGCTGTGGTTCGACCAGGGATTGCTGCCGCGCATGCAGGACGCCGCGGTAATGCCTTCACAGCCCATCCGCGTGCTGCTGTCGGTGGGTGGCTACGAGACGGTCAAGCCGGGGCCACGCTATTCAACGGGCAACGACATGCTGCGGCAGACCGCCGACTTCGCCGGTCAACTGCAGCGCAGCGGTCGTAAGCTGCAGGTGGAGAACATCGTGATTGATGGCGAAGACCATCTCACTGTGTATCCGCGGGTGATCACCCGTGCGTTGCTGCAGGTACTTCCGGGTGAAGGACCGTATACCGGCGGTTGACGGCTGGCGCCATCCACGCATGGCGTGGATCTACTGGCAGCATTTTCCGTTGCCGCAACGGTGCGCATCGCAGTAGATCCACGCCATGCGTGGATGAATGCCTCACGCTGCCTGTGCATCCGCCCCGGTCAACACGCCGACATCCGCATGACGGAAGCACAACCGGATCGCATCCAGCAGCTCGCTCATGTTGTAGGGCTTGGGCAGGAAATGGATGCCGTCGTGCAACTGCGGCAGCACGGCATGCTGGTCCATGCCTGAAGTCACCAGGATCGGCAGCTCGGGGTACAGACCACGCACGCGGTTGGCGGCCTCGATGCCGCTGACCACGCCGAGATTGACGTCGGTGAACATCAGGTCGAAGCGCTCTCCCGCCGCCAGCAGGCCCAGTGCGGCTTCGGCGCTGCTGACCCCCGCCACATGGCAGGCCTGGCTCTCCAGCGCCATCCGGCTCAGTTCACGGGTTTCCTCGGCGTCTTCGATCAGTAGGACGCGTGGTTCAACGTGGCGCTTGGACAGCAGCATGACGCAACAACTCCGGACGGCAGGGCATGAAAGGCGCGCAAGTATGCGCAAGCCCCCAGTGAGCCCCGCGTGCAGGATCGGCTAAGCCGGCGTTACAGCGCGTTGTTGCGCTGGCGCCGCACATGCCAGGCCAGCGCTGCCACCGCAAGCAGCGTAGTGCCGATGCGCAGGCTGGTGGCCTGCCAGCCCAATGCAACTGTGTCGTCGAGGCTGAACACATTCCAGGCCAGGTTCATCGACACGTGCAGGGCCAGGCCGCACCACAGGGTGTTGCCGTCGAGGTGGTCGAGCCAGGCGAAGATGAAGCCGCCGAAGGCGATCACTACACCGACGAACAGGGCCATGCCGCCGCCGTCGACCCCGCCGAAGCCCAGCCAGTGAACGATGCCGAACAGCAGCGCCTGCGGCAGTGCGAGCAACGGCCAGGGGCCACGTACGATCTTCACCAGCAGCACGAAGCCGAGGCCGCGGAACAGCACTTCTTCGGCCAGCGGGAACAGCACCGCCAGCATCGTGGCATCCAGCGCCGTCAGCGCCGTGTTGGGCGTCCCCAGCATGGCCAGCCCCAGCCAGCATGGCAGGCTGGCCAGCAGCACCCACAACGGGCCACGCGTGCCGTTTCCCCGTAGGCCGAGGCTGGCCAGCAGGCCCACACCGCGGGGGCGCAGCAGCGTGGCCAGCAGCAGTGCGACCAGCACCGCCAGCGCGTTGTCCAGCAGGCTGCCACCGTAGGGCATGGGCAGGGCGGGAATCGGCGCGCCCAGCGCGGCACTGATGTCGCGCACGTTCAGGCCGAGGCCAACGCCAAGCAGCACCAGCAACAAGCGCATGCCGGTAGGAATCGAGTCGCGGGCAGTCACATGCATTCCTTGCAGCGGGGCGCCGTCAGTCTGCAGGGCGGGGGCAAGTGGCGGCACGCGCCGGAAGTCCCTGTGCCATCGGTCATGCGTTGCCGCACAGTCATCCGCACACCGGTACAGTCGAGGCCAGACCGACAGGAGCAATGCGAATGCTGTGCCCCGTGTGCAAGACCCAGACCCTGCAGATGGCCGAGCGCCATGGCATCGAGATCGACTACTGCCCGAGCTGCCGTGGGGTATGGCTGGATCGTGGTGAACTGGACAAGATCATCGAGCGCGCCACCGACGGTGCAGGTGCCGCCATGCCACCGCCAGGGCCCGCGCCTGTGCAACCGCAGGCCGCGCCGCCGCCGGTGATGCATCGCGACACCCGTCATCTCGGCCAGCGCCATGATGACAACCGTGGCCAGTACAGCCAGGGCTACAAGAAAAAGAAGAAGGAAAGCTTCCTCTCCGAACTGTTCGATTTCTGACGCTGCTCAGGGCCGGCGCAGGATGAACTCGCGGTCGCGGCTGTCGCCGACGATGAAGTCATACTCGCCGGCCTTGCTGCAGCCGTAGCGCGCGTAGAAGCGCTGCGCACCGAAGTTCTCTTCCCACACGCCCACCCACAGGGTGCGGCGCTGTGGCTGGTCCAACCACGCCATGAACGCATCCATCAGCCGCGCGCCGTGGCCACCGTTCTGGTGGCTGGCCAGGATGTACAGCCGCTTCAGTTCGATGTCGCCTTCGCGTGCTTCGGCATGCGGCAGGGTGTTGGCGCCGGCGGCCAGATAGCCCACCACCGTCTCACCCTCCAGCAGCAGCCACACCGCGCTGCGCGGGTCGGACAGTTCCGCTCGCTGCGGCTCGGCGCCGTAGTGATCCTGCAGGAAGCGGTGCAGGTCCTGCGGCGGATAGGAATCACCCCAGGTTTCGGTGTAGGTGGCGATGGCGATCGCCGACAACGCGTCGACGTCGGCCAGGGTGGCGCGGCGGATATGCAACGACATGGTGCAGCCTGCAATGGAACGTGCGGCAGTGTAGCCGGCCCCGGTGGTTGCCGGGGCTGGCTGCTGCTCACGGTCCGCTGCTCAGAACCACATGCGGATGCCGGCGACCCAGCGTGTGTCGCGTGCATGGTCGCCCGCATAGTCGGCGGTATCGCCGAAGGCGCGTTCGTGGCTGATGCCGATGTACGGCGCGAAGCGGCGATTGAACTCGTAGCGCAGGCGCAGGCCGGCTTCGACCTTGTTGAGGCCACGGCCGATGCCGTATTCCGGTTCGTCCTTGCTGGCCACGGTCGCTTCCAGCAGGGGCTGCAGGATCAACCGGTTGGTCAACAGTACGTCGTATTCGATTTCGGCCCTGGCCATCAGCTGACCACTGGAACCGGCATACAGCGTGGCCGAGCTTTCGAACTTGTACGGCGCCAACCCCTGGATGCCGATCGCTGCCCAGGTGCGTGAATCGGCGGGGCGGAAGTCCTGGCGTACACCGACCAGAACGTCCCACCACGGTGAAATGGCACGCCCGTACAGTGCTTCCACGCCCGAGGATTCCGTGCGGCCTTCGCTGCGTTCGCCATCGGTGCGCAGCCACAGGCGGTTGATGTTGCCGCCGATCCAGCCGCTGGCCTCCCAGGCCTGGCCGTTGCCGTTCTTTCCATCCCAGTGTTCCAGGCGATCGATCAGCAACAGGCTGTTGATCTCCGGAGCGTGCTCCATCGCACTATGCGCGATGGGGGGGGACGCGGCCGCACGATCGGCATCGGTGGGGACAGGTATCGGTTCGCGCGGTTCGGTCGGCGCGGGCGTGCGGTGGCCCATTGTCGAGTGATCCATCGCGCCATGGTCCATCGTTGAATGGTCCATCGCACCGTGATCCATCTTCGAGTGGTCCATCTTCGAATGATCCACGTCTGCGGCTGCCGCTGGCGTGGTATCGGCAGGAGGCGAGGGCGCTGTCATGTCATGACCGGCATGGGACTGTGCGAACGCGGGCAGCGCGGCCAACATGCAGAGGGTCAACAGGCTCGGAGCAAGCAGGGAACGGCTCATTCTTCGATCCTCACTTCGCGCATCATGCCTGCTTCCATGTGGTACAGCAGATGGCAGTGGTAGGCCCAGCGACCGAGTGCATCGGCGCGTACGCGATAGGTGCGGCGTGTGCCGGGCGGCATGTCGATGGTGTGCTTGCGCACCTGGAATTCACTTTGTGCGTTTTCCAGGTCGCTCCACACGCCATGCAGATGGATCGGGTGCTGCATCATGGTGTCGTTGACCAGCACGATGCGCATGCGCTCGCCGTAGTTCAGGCGCAGCGGCTCGGCACCGGCGAAGGGAATGCCATCGAATGACCAGGAGAACTTCTCCATGTGGCCGGTCAGGTGCAGCTCGATCTCGCGGCTGGGCTCGCGGCCATCGGGGTCTTCGAACAGGCTGCGCATCGCACCATAGGTGAGCACCTGGCGGCCGTTGTCGCGCAGGCCGATGCCGGGGTCGTCCAGTTTCGGCTCGGTGGCCGAGCTCTGCATGTCCACCAGTGGGTTGTTGCGCTCGCTGGCCGGATGCTTTGGCGCCTTGCTGGCGGCATCGCTGCCTCCGCCATGTGCACCGTGACCCATGCTGGCACCACAGCCGCCTTCCATACCCTTCATCGCCGCCATGTCGTGGCCGCCGTGACCCCCGCCGCCCATGTCATGACCCATGTCGCTCATCGTCAGCAGCGGGCGCGGGTCGCGCGCGGGAATCGGTGCCTGCAGCCCGTGGCGCACGGCGAGGGTGCCGGCGGCATAGCCGGTGCGGCCCATGTCCTGGCAGAAGATGGTGAAGGCATCCTGGCCGCTGGGTTCAACCAGCACGTCGTAGGTTTCGGCCGGGGCGATGCGGAACTCGTCGATACTGACCGGATGGATGTACTGGCCGTCGGCGGCGACCACGGTCATCTTCAAGCCGGGAATGCGTACGTCAAAGTAGGTCATCGACGCGCCATTGATGAAGCGCAGCAGCACCTTCTCGCCACTGCGGAACAGCCCGGTCCAGTTGCCGGCCGGCGCAGTGCCGTTCATCAGGTAGGTGTAGGTGTGCGCATTGATGTCGGAGATGTCGCTGGGCGTCATCCGCATCCGGCCCCACATGCCGCGGTCGGACAGCGCGGCCGACCAGCCATCGCGACGGGCGTCGCGCAGGAAGTCGGGCAGGGTGCGCTTGTAATAGTTGTCGTGCTCGGCGAGCTTCTTCATGCGCCGGAACAGCGCGCCAGGATCCATGTCGGTCCAGTCGGACAGGATGATCACGTGCTCGCGGTCATGCCGGTAGGGCGCTGGCTCTGCCGGGTCGATGATCAGCGCACCGTACAGCCCTGCCTGTTCCTGGAACAGCGAATGGCTGTGATACCAGTAGGTGCCGGACTGCTTGAGATCGAAGTGGTAGTGGTAGGTCTCGCCCGGGCCGATGCCGTTGAAGCTCAGGCCGGGCACGCCATCCATGTTGGCCGGCAGCAGGATGCCGTGCCAGTGGATGGAGGTGGGGTGCTGGCCGAGCGTGTTGCGCACGAACAGGTCCACGGTCTGGCCTTCGCGCCAGCGCAGGATCGGTGCCGGCAGCGAGCCGTTGACGGTGATCGCCGGGCGGGTGCGGCCGGTGAAGTTGGCCAGCGACTCGCCGATGGCCAGTTCAACGCGGGTATCGCTGATGACCGCCGGAGCGCTGGCCAGGCGGGGTGCAGCAGAAGCGGCGGCGAGCGCGCGCTGCGGGATGCCCGCCGCGGCGATGCCGGCGACCACGCCGCCAGCAGCGATGCCCTGCACGAACAGACGGCGCGACGGCATGGGCACAGCGCCCGGGCCGGGAGGAATACGGGTACTCATGGTGGTGACTCCAAACACGGAAACACGCCAGCGCAGGGCCGGCTTCAGTGCGCAGCGCGCACGACGCGTGTTGGATCAGCCGATGGGAGGGCGTGAGATCGGCGGCAGCGGCGGTGCCGGGCGGCCATTGGCAGGCATCGGCTGCGGGGTCAGGGAAAGACCGGGACCCGTCAGGAACGGCAGTGCCTGCACCGCCAGCAGCGGGTGCTGGGCGCAGCTGCGCACGCAGTCCTTGATCTGGCAGTGTGCGTCATGGGCGAGGGCCTTGGCCTGCGGCGCCTCGTCGGCAGTCATGCCGGCGTGGTGGTGGCAGTCCGCGTCGCCTTCATCGGTCATCGCCGAGGCCATCGCATGGGCCATGCGGCCCATGTCCTCGTGTCCGCTGGCCATGGCCGCGTTCAGCCCGTTGAGCAACAGGCTGAGCATGAGCACGACACGGAGCAGGGTCGAGGCAAGGGACATGGCGTCAATTTAGCCGCAAGCGGGGCCGGATGCACTTCATGCTGAATGGTGTGTTCAAGGTTGGAGCTGCACCAATGTAGTGCCGAGCCCATGCTCGGCTGCTTCTGCGCGACCGGCAGCCGAGCGTGGGCTCGGCTCTACAGGGGCATCAGCGTACGGTTGGCGCTACCCTTCCTCGCGCACGATCTCCACCAGGCGCGGGCCATAGCGGCTGAGCTTGGTGCCGCCGATGCCGCCGACCCGGGCCAGTTCGTCCAGCGAGGTCGGGCGCTGTTCGGCGATGTTGCGCAGGGTGCTGTCGTGGAAGATCACGAAGGCCGGTACGTTCTGCTCGCGCGCCAGCTCGGCGCGCAGACCACGCAGGGCGTTGAACAGGGCCAGGTCCTGCGGCAGCACCGACAGGCCGGTGCGCTGCGCGCTGCGTTCACGCCCGGCACTGGCGCTGACCGCATCGCGGCGCATGCTGATCTGGCGGCGACCGGTCAGTACATCGCGGCTGGCATCAGTCAGGCGCAGGCCGCCGTGTCCCTCGCTGTCCACTTCCAGCAGGCTGGCGGCCACCAACTGGCGGAACACGCTGCGCCAGGTGCGCGCATCCAGGTCGCGGCCGATGGCGTAGGTGCTCAGCTTGTCGTGGCCCTGCTGCTTGACCTTCTCGTTCTCGCTGCCACGCAGGACGTCGATCAGGTGGCCGACGCCGAAGCGCTGGCCACTGCGGTACACGCAGCTCAAGGCTTTCTGCGCGGGGATGGTGGCATCCCAGGCCGCCGGCGGGGTCAGGCAGTTGTCGCAGTTGCCGCAGGGCTTGGGATAGGTTTCACCGAAACCGGCCAGCAGCACCTGGCGGCGGCACTGCATCGATTCGCAGTAGCCCAGCAGGTGATCGAGCTTGGACCGCTCCAGCTGCTTGCGCTCCTCGCTGGCCTCGGACTGCTCGATCATCTGCTTGAGCAGCACCACATCGCCCAGGCCATAGCAAAGCCAGGCCTCGGCGGCCTCGCCATCGCGACCGGCGCGGCCGGTTTCCTGGTAATAGCCTTCCATCGACTTGGGCAGGTCGGTGTGGGCGACGAAGCGCACGTCGGGCTTGTCGATGCCCATGCCGAAGGCGATGGTCGCGCACATCACAATGCCGTCTTCGCGCAGGAACCGGCGCTGGTTGTTGGCACGCACTTCCGCGGGCAGGCCGGCGTGGTAGGGCAGGGCGTTGAACCCCTGCGTGCACAGGAACTCGGCGGTTTCCTCCACCTTGCGCCGTGACATGCAGTAGACGATGCCGGCCTCGCTGCGATGGCTGCGCAGGAAGTCGCTCAGCTGCTTGCGGGCGTTGTCCTTCTGCACCACGGTGTAGCGGATGTTGGGGCGGTCGAAGGAGCTGACGAAGTGGCGTGCTTCGGCCAGATCCAGGCGCTCGGCGATCTCGCGCTGGGTCGGCGGGTCGGCGGTAGCGGTCAGGGCGATCCGCGGAATCTCCGGCCAACGCTCGTGCAGGACGGTCAGCTGCCGGTATTCGGGGCGGAAGTCGTGGCCCCATTGCGACACGCAATGGGCTTCGTCGATGGCGAACAGGGCAATCCGGCTGCGCGAAAGCAGCGACAGGAAGCGTCCGGTCAGCAGGCGCTCGGGGGCGACATAGAGCATGTCGAGCTCACCGGCGAGCAGTTCGCGCTCGACCCGGCCGGCCGTTTCGGCGTCCAGGGTCGAGTTCAGGAATTCGGCGCGCACGCCGAGCTGGCGCAGGGCTTCGACCTGGTCCTGCATCAGCGCGATCAATGGCGAAATGACGATGCCACAGCCGTCACGCAGCAGGGCGGGCACCTGGTAGCACAGCGACTTGCCGCCACCGGTGGGCATCAGCACCAGGGCATCGTGACCGGCAGCCACATGCTCCACGATGTCCTGCTGCGGACCACGGAAATCGTCGTAACCAAAGACGCGGCGGAGCAGGTCGTGCGCGGGACGGGAAGCCATCCGGCTAGTTTACCCCGGCGGGGAGTCGGCAGGGCTGCGCCCTGCACCTGCCATGAGCCAGAGCAACGTCAACGTCAAAGGCAACAGCCGGCTCTGGGGTGATCCGTGGTTTGGCGGGGCGGTGTGGGCTTGCAGGACACGCCGTAAACCCGTCCATGGGGGCTCGATGGCGCCATCCATGGCGCCAACGGTCCTGCAAGCCCACACCGCCCCACCTTTGACAGATTTCCGGTGACGGTGCGAAACATCTGGGGTCGGATCCGTTTTCCCTGGAGAACGGATCAGGCCCCTTTTTGTTCGTGGATGCCGATGGAATTGATCCGCAGATGGCGGTTTCGGGCGCGGTCCGGCGGGACTACTCCGTGAGCGTGATCGGGGTCAGGGTGACCTTGGCGTTGTTGGCCGCGCCCATGCGGTCCTGGTAGGCCTGGCCGCGCTGCAACAGGTAGTAGCTGTCGAGATAGTCGATGTCATTGGCAAACCACGACGTCGGCATGGCCTTGAGGATCGCGCCTGCGATGTCGGCGATGACGGCATACTCAGGGGCGAAGGCGCCCAGAGCCGCTTTGACGCCGTTGCTCAGCGCCACCAGAAGCTCCTGGTAATTGGTGTCGCCGTCATCTTCGAACAGCTGTACGTTGGCAGCGTTGAAGCGATAGTTGCCCCAGATGATCAGCGGTTGCTGCGGGGTGTAGTCGGTACCGTCGTAGTCCAGGTACGGCATGTCGACGGTGACCATCTCCGGTGCGGTGGCGCCCACCTGCAGGCCGGAAACAACAGCGAACACCTCGGCCGCGCCCAGCGCCCAGGGCTCCTGGTCGTCGGCCAGGCGGATGCGGTCCAGGCGGGTGATATCCAGCGAAGCCTGCGTGCCGTCAGCCGACAGCCGGATGCGTTCGGGCGATTGCAGGCTGCGGGCCTTCAGCCCCGCATTGACCAGGGCCATGCCCTCCTGCACGGCACGCCGCGTGTCGACGTCGACGATCAGCACCGGAAAATCCGGGGCCTGTTTCGCATCCAGTACATGCGCGCGGCCGTGCGCATCGTAGGCGGTGATCGTGGTCCAGTCGCGATCATCGCCACGCGGCAGACTAGCCACCCACAGCGGATGCGGATTGATGGCCGCCAGCGAGTGCCCCTCGGGCACGTACGCACGCAGCTGCAGCAGCCCCTGCCCCTGTGCCGGGAGCCCCTTGCGCTGGCGCAGCTGGCGATCGCCGGCTGCCAGCGCTGCACTGGCCAGCGTATGCGCCTGCGGATCGAAACGGCCCATCAACGATTGCACCGACACGCCCTGCTCCGGCGCCGCATGCAGCGAGCTGCGCACTGCATCGGCGAACCCTGGCTGGCCGATCAGTGCCGCCACCTCGCGCGCACCGGCATCGGTCAGCACCTGCACATCGGCGGCGCCGGCCCTCACCGGTCCCTGCGCGAATGCCCCCGTGCTGGCCAGCAACAGCACCAGTGCGGAAACCCGAAACCTCCATTGCTTCGTCATCGACGGCCCCATCGAACGTCGCCGGCAACGCCGGCAGGAGCTTCCCACGCTACGTCGCACGCGCCATACGTTCCGGTATGCGCTGCACAGTTCCGGCAGTGTCCTGCGCAAAGCAGCCGAGCGTGGGCTCGGCTCTACCCGTTTCTGATTTCCGCGGCGGGCCGCGAGAGGGCTCAGCCGTTGGCCATCCACTTCAGGATCAACCCGGTCACATACGCCAGTCCGGTACCGGTGGCATAACCGACCGTGCCGAGCAGCACGCCCACCGGCGCCAGCGTCGGATGGAACGCTGCCGCCACCACGGGTGCCGAGGCGGCGGCGCCGATGTTGCCCTGCGAGCCAATCGCGAAGAAGAACAGCGGCGCGCGCACCAGCTTGGCCACGATCCACAGCACCAGCACGTGGGTGGCCATCCAGATCGCACCGAGCAGGAACAGCCACGGACGATCCAGCAGCGACAGCAGATTCATCTGCATGCCGATGCAGGCGATCAGGAAGTACAGGAACACGGTGCCCAGGCGCGAAGCACCGGCTGCTTCCAACCGCCGTGCACGGGTGAAGCTGAGGGTCAGGCCCATCGCGGTGGACAACAGGATCACCCAGACGAACTGGCTGTCGAGGCTGAACTGGCTGGCCCAGCTGACATTGGCCTTGAACCAGCCGGACAACGGTGCGGCGATGGCATGGGCCAGGCCGACGCCGCCCAGTGCCACACCGACGATCACCATCAGGTCGGTCATGCTCGGGATGCGCGCGTTCTGCGCCTCGTAGGCGCTGATGCGTGCCTTCATCTCATCGATGGCGCGGGTGTCGGCACCGTTGCGGGCATCGATCTGCTGGGCGCGGTTGGCCATGAACAGGAGGATCGCCATCCACAAGCTGGCGCAGGCCACGTCGACCACCGCGAACTGGCCGAAGGTGGTGGCATCGGTGCCGAACACTTCGCGCATGGCAACCATGTTGGCGCCACCGCCGATCCAGCTGCCGGCCAATGCGGCCATCCCGGCCCAGGTGTCACCGGCGACGGTTTCCGGGTGGATCAGTTTCATCACCTGGAAGGAGACGATGGCGCCGAGCATGATGCCGGCG
Organism: Stenotrophomonas sp. G106K1; assembly: GCF_037969685.1. Taxonomy (NCBI): domain Bacteria; kingdom Pseudomonadati; phylum Pseudomonadota; class Gammaproteobacteria; order Lysobacterales; family Lysobacteraceae; genus Stenotrophomonas; species Stenotrophomonas sp. G106K1. Next base: position 72,925 of record NZ_JBBPFR010000019.1, read on the forward strand.
GTGCCGGCGCAGAACACCAGCAGCAGCTTCGGCCCGAGCTTGGCGATGCCCTTCAGGTCGATCGACAGGGTCAGCAGGACCAGTGCCGCCGGCAGCAGCACATCACGTGCAACCGGGTTGTACAGCGAGGTGTTGTGGCCATCGATGACACCGGCGGTGTTGTAGATGGCGGGGATGAAATAGCACAGCAGCAGTGCGGGTACCCAGGCGAAGATCTTCTTCAGCAAGGGTGTCGGGCCGCTGGCAGCCCAGAAGATCAGGGCGAGGGTGGCGGCGATCAGACCGAGGCCAACGATATCGTTGCTGATCAGGGCAGTAGCGGTAGCGGGTTCGGTCGGCATGGGATCCTCTGTCGATCGAAAGAGCGGGAAATAGAAGTAAAAGCGCCGCATAAGCGGCGCGGGTCGAAATTAACATAGTCTTCACGCAGGGTCATGCTGCGCTGCTTGCGGCAGCGCGCGGGCTTGCCGAGAATCGCAGCATTCCCTTCTGGAGCCTGCCCCATGCAACTCGGCGCTTTTTCAGTCAGCCTGGCGGTGAAGGACCTGGCCACCTCGCGCGCGTTCTATGAGGCGCTCGGGTTCTCGGTAACCGGTGGCGATGCGGCGCAGAACTGGCTGGTACTGCGAAACAACGGCACCGTGGTCGGCCTGTTCCAGGGCATGTTCGAGGGCAACCTGCTGACCTTCAATCCCGGCTGGGACCAGCACAAGCAGGAACTGGCATCCTTCCAGGACGTACGCGAGATACAGGCCGAACTGGATGCCAAGGGCATTGAACTGGCGCTCCGCACCGATCCTGATGGCCAGGGCACGGGCTACCTGCAGTTGGCCGATCCGGATGGCAACGTGATCCTGATCGACCAGCATGTGGCGCGGCCGACGGCGAGCTAACGCCCCTCGGATTGCCGGCCAGCGGCCGGCACTGCCGTCAGTTCGGGCGCGCAGCGCCGAAGTCGAGCGAGGCCAGGGTCCCGCGCGGCTCACAGGGCTGCAGCTGCAGGGTCCAGCCCAGGTGTTCGCACAGCCGCGCGATCAGTTCCAGGCCGATGCCGCCGCGGTCACCCCGCTCCCCGCGTGCCATCCGCGCGTGGATCGCAGCGATCTCTTCCGGGCTCATGCCATGGCCGGGGTCCTGCAGGGTCAACACCGCTGCCGAGGTCAGGCGCAGCTCGATATGACCGCGCCCGCTGTTCTCGATGGCATTGCGCAGCAGGTTGCCGATCGCTGCCTGCACCACGGCCAGTGGTGCAACGATGTCCACCGGCGCAGCCTGGATGCCGATGCTCAGGTCCTTGTCACCCAGCAGGTGGCGATGGTCGTCGACGATCTCCGGCAGCAGCTGGTCCAGCGCGATGCGCTCGGCGCGGCTGGCCAGGCGTGCGGGATCACGCGCCAACACCAGCAACAGCTCGATCAGCTGCTCAACGCCCTGCGCAGTGCGCAGCACGCGCTGCATCTGCTGTCGTGCGCGCTCAGGCAGGCCCGGCTGTTCCAGGGCCAGCTCGGCGGCACCGGTCATCACCGCGATCGGCGTGCGCAGTTCATGGCTTGCGGTACTGATGAACACCCGCTCGCGCTCGACGAACTGCTCGTTGCGATCAAGGTAATCGTTCAGCGCATCGGCGATGGTGTGCAGCTCGGAACTGCCGCGCGGATCGACGTGGATGCGCTGGCCCTGCACGCCCGGCCGCAGTGCACCGATGTGCTGGGCCAGCAGGCTCAGCGGGCGCACCATGCGCTCCATGCCGAACGAGGCCATCAACACGGTAACGAAGATCATGATGATGCCGGCGAGCATCACCCAGCGTGTGGCGAACTGTTCCAGGTCGTGGAAATCGGAGATGTCCAGGGCCAGCGCAACCCGTCCCATCGAACCGGTATCGCGCACCATCACCGCCGTCTCGCGCTCGCCGATCATCACCCCGTCATGCAAGCCCGGGTGCAGCGTGCGCAGGCTGGCGGGCATGTTGGCTTCATTGAAGCGGAACAGGCTGAGCGTGTCCGAGTCCTGCCAGCGATAGTGCGGCTCGTGTTCGGTGTGGTCGACAATGCTGTCCAGTTCCGAATTGAGCAGCGCGCGCCACGCCGCGTGCTCGGCGTGTTCGTGCACATAGTTGCCCACGCTGAACACCGCCAGCGAGATCAGCGCCAGGTAGCCCAGCAACCACCACACCACCCGCCGGTACAGCGGCCCGGGTTTACGCGCCATCGTGATCGTTCCGTGCGTCGGCGCCTGCGGTGGACGCCAGCCGGTACCCGACCCGCGGCAGGGTGTGGATCAGCTTGTCGGCAAACGGGCCGTCCACGCTGCGCCGCAGCTCGTACACATGCGAGCGCAGCAGGTCGCCATCCGGCGGCTCATCACCCCACAGGGCGAATTCCAGCTGCTGACGGGTCACCGCCCCCGGGCTGGCCCGCATCAGCACTTCCAGCAGCTTGCGGCAGGCCGGGTACAGGTGCAGCACCTGGCCGGCACGCTGCGCCTCCAGGGTCGCCAGGTCCAGCACCAGGTCGCCTACCTGCAGGCGCTTGCGCGGATTGCGGCCCTGCGCGCGCAGCAGCAGCGCCTCCAGGCGCACCTCCAGTTCCGGCAAGGCGAATGGTTTGGTCAGGTAGTCATCCGCTCCGGCACGGAAGCCCGCGATCTTGTCCGGCAGTTCGTCGCGCGCGGTCAGCATGATCACCGGCACCTCCGAAGCGTGCTCGGAGCGCAGCCGCCGCAGCACCTCGGGGCCTTCCATGCGCGGCAGCATCCAGTCCAGGATCACCGCGTCATACGGGTGGCTGCCAGCCAGGTGCAGGCCGGTGATGCCGTCCGGGGCAACGTCCAGCACATGCCCGCGCGACTCGAAATAGTCGAACAGGTTGGCCACCAGCTGGCGGTTGTCCTCGATCACCAACAGGCGCATGCACGAAACATCCACGGGAAGTGCCACCATGGTAGCGCCGCGGATGTCGGAATGCGGTCGCCGTGGCGGCGGCTCTGACGGCTTTCCTACGTGCCCTTCATCAGTATGGGCGTTTTGCTCCCGGAGCCCGCTGTGCCCGTAGCCCTGCCCCGCCGTTGGCACCTGCCCCTGCTGTGGCTGCTGATCATGGTGGCGCTGGCTGCCGGTCTCGGCATGCGCCAGCCGCAGCCGCCGGACGAACCACGCTTCGTGCTGGCCGCGCGGGCCATGGTGGAGAGCGGTGAGTGGCTGCTGCCGCACCGGGGCAGTGAGCTGTACGCCGAAAAGCCGCCGGTGTTCATGTGGCTGCAGGCCGCTGCCCATCAGGTGGTCGGCAGCTGGCAGTGGTCGTTCCTGCTGCCGTCGCTGCTGGCCGCGCTGCTCAGCCTGTGGCTGGTTTCGGACCTCGCCCGCCGGCTGTGGTCGCCACGCCATTCGCTGTACGCACTGGGCGCACTGTTCTGCACCCTGCAGTTCGGCCTGATGGCCAAGCGTGCGCAGATCGACATGGTGCTGGTGGGCATGACCACGCTGGCCCTGTGGGGCCTGCTGCGCCATCTCTGCGAGCGCCGCAACCTGCCGGCGCTGTGGCTGGCCGGCTTCGCCGCCGGCGTCGGTACGGTGACCAAGGGTGTAGGCTTCCTGCCGCTGTTGATGGTGCTGCCCTGGTTAGGCTGGTGGCTGTACCAACGCCGTCGCGGCCAGCCGGTGGACGGCCCCCACCCCGCCAGCCTGCTGTGGCTGGTTCCGGCCTTCCTGCTGGGCACGGCGGTATGGCTGGCGCCGCTGGGCTGGGCGCTGCTGCATGAACCCAGCGCATCGCTGCAGTCGTACGCACACGAGCTGCTGTTCAAGCAGACCGGCACCCGCTATGCCAACGCCTGGCACCATCGCCAGCCGGCCTGGTACTACCTGCAGGTGATCGCAACCTTGTGGCTGCCCGGCGCCCTGCTGCTGCCGCTGATGATCAAGCCGTGGTGGCGCCGGCTGCGCCGCGGCGACCAGCGCCAGTGGCTGCTGCTGGGCTGGGCCGCGCTGGTCCTGCTGTTCTTCACTGCCAGCCCCGGCAAGCGTGAGGTGTATGTACTGCCGATGTTGCCGGCGATGGCACTGGCCGTAGCGCCGCTGCTGCCCGGCCTGCTGCGTCGCCTGTGCGTGCGCCGCTACCTGTTCGGCTACAGCCTGCTGCTGATGCTGGCCACCGGCGCACTCGGCGTGATGATGCTGACCGACAGTCCTTGGGCGCAGGCGCAGTTGGCACGGCGGGCGATGCCCGACACGTTGCTGCCGGTATTCGGCGACGGCCTGCTGACCTTCGCCATCGCCGTGGCGACGCTGGCGGTGTGGCTGCGGGTGCGGCGTGCGGCCACGCTGGTGCTGCTCACCCACGGTCTGCTGTGGATGCTGTACGGACTGGTGCTGATACCGGCGCTGGATCCCTATGCCTCGGCGTCGGCGGTGATGCGCCGGGTGGGTACGCGGATCGGCCCCGATGCGGAACTTGCGCTGGTGGCCTGGCGCGAACAGAACCTGCTGCAGGCCGACCGGCCGGTACGCGAGTTCGGCTTCAAGCGCCCCTGGGCGGAGCAGTGGCACGACGCCGGCCCATGGTTGGCCGAGGCCCCGGACAAACGCTGGTTGCTGGTGCTGGACAAGGCGATGAGCCCCTGTGTCGATCCGGCCCAGGTCATCGAGATCGGTGCTGCAAATCGCAATCGTTGGCAGTTGCTTCCGGGCACCGCATGGGACCCGGCGTGCCACGCCGAACGCGCCGGCGCCAACGACGATGAAGACTGAACGACGATTCGCGCCGCGCCCGTATTAACCCGGCACAAACGCATGTACGACCCTTCTCCGACATGCCAGTGACGAGCATGGCCGCGGATTCCCGTAACGGCCCCTTCCCTGCATGCCCGCTCGTCCTCTTGCCCCGGCAGTCTCCTTCGCGCCATCGCTGTTGGCATCGCGTTTTGCCGTTACCCATCTTTGGCTGCCCTCTGTAATCGGCATTGCGGTGTTCACCCTGCTGATGGGCTTCGGTGGCGACCAATGGTTGGCCGACCATCTGTTCCGGTTGGAAGGCGGCCACTGGGCGCTGCAGGATGCGTGGCTGACACGCTCGGTGGTGCACAAGGCCGGCAAGTGGCTGAGCACCACCGCGGCACTGGTGGCGATGCTGCTGTGCTTCCATCACTGGCGCCGTGGCCGCGATCACACGCTGCGTTGGGCGCTGCTCTATGTGGTAATGGCCGTGGCACTCGGCACCGGGCTGATCTCGCTGCTGAAGTCGCTGGTACCGATGGACTGTCCGTGGGATCTGCTGCGCTATGGCGGGCACGACCCTTTCGTCGGTCTTTTCAGCAGCCGCCCGACCGGCATGGCTGGTCGCGCCTGTTTCCCCGCCGGCCACGCCAGCGCGGGATACGCGTGGCTGTGCCTGTACTTCTTCGCCTTGCTGTGGCGCCCCGCCTGGCGTTGGCCCGGGCTGTGGATCGGCCTCGGCAGTGGCCTGGTGTTCGGCATCGGTCAGCAGCTTCGTGGCGCCCATTTCCTTTCGCATGACGTTGCTACCGCGTTGATATGTTGGCTGCTGTCGCTGGGCCTGTACCTGATGGTCCGCCGCCAGTTGGAGCGCTCGACCCGCCAGGAGGCGATTGCATGAACGCATCGGTCCAACGTTCCTTGCGGTTGCCGACATTGGCCAGCATCCGCGCATGGCGGCCACAGCTGTCCACCGAAACAGTGATCGTCCTGACCAGCCTGTTCTTCGCTGTAGCAGGCAATGGCCTGTTCTGGCACAGCGCCATGGCCAGCCATCCGGGCAGCCTGCGCTATGCGCTTTCGCTGCTGCTGCTGCTGCTGGGTGCACACGGCGTGCTGCTGGGCATCCTGGTGTGGCACTGGAACGCCAAGGTGGTGATCAGCGTACTGCTGCTGGTCACCGCATTCGCCGCACACTACATGAGCCGTTACCACATCTATCTGGATGCGGACATGCTGCGCAACGTGCTGGCCACCGACCCGAAGGAAAGCCGCGAACTGATGACGGTGTCGCTGCTGTGGCCAGTACTGCTGCTGGCTGCACTGCCGATGGTGGTGCTGTGGCGCGTTGAACTGCGTCGCCGCAGTTGGGGCCGCAGCCTGCTGTGGCGTATCGGCTTCCTGCTGGTGGCTGCGGCCACTGCGCTCGGTGGCGCACTGGTGTCCTTCCAGGATGTGTCGGCCTTGATGCGCAACCAGCGCGAAGTGCGCTACCTGGCAACGCCCGCCAATGTGCTGCTGGGGCTGCCGCGTGCGCTGCGCGGCGATAACCCGGTGCAACGCGCGCCGAAGCTGCCGATTGGCACCGATGCCAAGGCGACCCCGCGCGCACCGACCAGCAAGCCACGCCTGCTGGTGATCGTGATGGGCGAAACGGTACGCGCGCAGAACTGGGGCTTGAATGGTGGCCGCAATACCACGCCGGAGCTGGCCCAGGCGGCGGTGGTCAATTTCCCGGACATGCACTCCTGCGGCACCAGCACCGAGGTGTCGTTGCCGTGCCTGTTCTCGCCATGGGGACGCCACGAGTACGACGAAAAGAAGATCCGCGCGCATCAATCGCTGCTGCATGTACTGAACCGCGCGGGCATCGCACCGCTGTGGCGCGACAACCAGTCCGGCTGCAAGGGCGTATGCGAGGGCCTGGACTTCCAGTCGCTGTCGGATGCGACCACGCCGGGGCTGTGTGCCGATGGCCGTTGCATGGACGAGATCCTGCTGCAGGACCTGGCGACCCAGGTGCGTGCGCGCCCGGGCGACCGGGTGGTGGTGCTGCACCAGCTGGGCAACCATGGCCCGGCCTATTTCGAACGCTACCCGGCCACCTTCCGCCGCTTCACCCCGACCTGTAACACTCAGGACATTGGTCGCTGCTCGCGCGAAGAGATCACCAACAGCTACGACAACGCCGTGCTGTACACCGATCATTTCCTGAGCAAGACCATCGGCACGCTGCAGGGCCTGCAGGACTACGACACGGCGATGATCTACCTGTCCGACCACGGTGAGTCGCTGGGCGAAAAGGGCCTGTACCTGCACGGCGTGCCATACGCGATCGCACCGGCCGAGCAGACCCGGGTACCGATGACGATGTGGTTCTCACCGGGCTTTGCCAGCAGCCGTGGGCTGGACCTGCAGTGCGTGCGCAAGCGCTCGGCCAGCTACACCGACCACGACAACCTGTTCCCGTCGGTGCTGGGGCTGATGCAGGTGAAGACTGCGTTGTACGAGCGTGATCGCGACCTGTTCGCCAACTGCGAGAGTTGAGGGTTTGTCGGCAGGGCTTGCAGCCCTGCACCTGCACCTGCACCTGCAGAGGCAACGGCAACAGCAACAGCAACGGCCGAAGCAACAGCAGAAGCGGGTTTCCTGAGGGATGGCGGGGTGGGTCCGGTGGCGGGAGACGCCGTAAACCCGTCCATGGGGGCTTGGCCGCGGCATCCATGCCGCGGAC
>NZ_JBBPFR010000020.1:0-79838 GCF_037969685.1 Stenotrophomonas sp. G106K1
CCGTAAACCCGTCCATGGGGGCTTGGCCGCGGCATCCATGCCGCGGACACCCCCGCAACCGGACCCACCCCGCCTTCGACAGATCTCCGCGATCTGTTGGAATGGCTCTTGGGGTCAGATCCGTTTTCCGTAGGAAACGGATCTGACCCCAGAATTTCATTCGATATCTGGATATCTGAAAGAGATTCATCCACGCATGGCGTGGATCTACTGGCCACCGGCCAACTGTCGAAGGCGGGGCACTGTGGGTTTGCGGGGTGTGAGCCGCATGGATGCGGCGACCAAGTCTCCATGGACGGATTCACGGCGTCCCCGCAAACCCACAGTGCACCGCCATCCCACGGAATGCCGCTGTTGCTGTTGTTTCGGCCGTTGCTGTTGCTTCGGCAGGTGCAGGGCGCAGCCCTGCCGAAAAACCCTTACTTCACCCGACGACCTTGACGATCGATACGGAACCACTCGCCGCCTTCCATCGGCGTATGCCCGTCGCCATCGGGCGTGCCTCGGCGGCAGCCGTTGCAGACCTCGGCCACGCCGTCCTGGAATGGCCAGGCAAAATCGAACGTGGCCGCAATCACCTGCTCGAAGGCGGCGTTGAAGTAGCCCACGCGATCACCGACGCGGCCGCGGAACAGGCCTTCCTGCAGCGGATCTGCGCCGTTGTCCCAGGGGATCACGGCCTGGCTGCGGCCGCGGCGGTCGACATAGTGGAAGCCGTCGGCGGTCTGTACCAGCGCCAAGCCATCGCCGTCGTAGGGAAGATGCTGCAGGGTCTCCGCGCTGATCTGCGGCTTGTCATTGACGACCTCGCAGCCGGGCAGCATCCACAACCCGTGCTCTTCGGTCATGACCTTGCAGGCCGGGCCCTGTGCCGACGCCCAGGGGCTGGCCAGCACGCCCAGCAGGGCCAGCCAGCGCGCACGGCGGAGGCAGGCCAGAGCAGAGCGTGCCGGCCGCGCCATCACTTGCTGTCAGCCTTGCGTTCGAAGGTGGCCGGTGCCGGCAGTTCCACCGGTACGCCCTTGTCGTCGCAGGTGCCGGCCTTGCACAGGCGGTCGCGCAGGGCCGGGGTGGCCTGCACGATCATGTGGTAGATCGCGTTCTGTTCCAGGGTGCCACGGATCGCCTTGCTGCCGGGGCCGCGTGCCCAGATGCCGACGTCTTCGCCACCATGCGATTCGGACTTCATCGGCACCAGCGCTTCCTGCATGTAATCCGGATGCTCGGTATCGACATCGTGCAGGTTCGGGCGGCCGTTGGCCGGCTCGAAGCTGCTGGGGTTGTGCGGGTAGCGCTTCGGGCCGGCCGGCTGCTGGTTGCTGGTGCCGGTGTGGCCGGGGCCGTTGGCATAGCTCAGGGTGGTGTAGGGCTGGCCGTTGCCATCCAGCGCCAGGTCGAGCTTGCCCGCGCCGTCTTCGCCGCCCTTGTCCTTCACCTTGCCCAGGATCGGGTTGCCACGGGCCGGGTAGCCGACGAAGTTCAGGGTGTGCGAATGGTCGGCGGTGACGATGATCAGCGTGTCGTCGGCCGAGGTCAGCTCGTTGGCCACGCGCACGGCATCGGACAGGGCCACGGTTTCGGTCAGTGCACGGTAGGCGTTGCCGCTGTGGTTGGCGTGGTCGATGCGCGCGCCTTCGATCATCAGCACATAGCCTTCCTGATGGCGCGACAGGTTCTTGATCGCTGCAGCGGTCAGCTCGGCCAGGCTCGGCTCACCGGCCGGGTCCTGCGGGCGTTCGTACTCGTAGCGCATGTGGTCCGGCTCGAACAGGCCGAGGATTGCCGGTGCGTTGGCGGCGGCCTGCAACTGCTTGCTGTTCCACACGTAGGCGCCCTGCGGGTGCGCCTGCTGCCATTCCTGCACCAGGCTGCGGCCGTCCAGGCGCTGGCCGACCTTGTCGTCGTACTCGGGGTCGCGCTCTTCCACGGTGGTGAATTCACCACGACCGCCGCCCAGGGCGACCAGCGGGCCACGGCCGTAGCGCGAGGTCGACAGCAGCTGCTGGGCGATGTCCTTGCAGCCGGCGGCCTTGGCCGCTTCGGTCAGGTCGGTGTCGTTTTCCCAGTTGCGCTCGGGCGAGTGCGCATAGGTCGCGGCCGGTGTGGCATGGGTCAGGCGTGCGGTGGAGACCACGCCGGTGGCCAGGCCGGCGCTGTCGGCCAGCTGCAGCCAGGTCAGCAGGCCCTTGGACAGGCTGTCGGCGCAGTCGGTGCGGCTGCCGGCACTGACGCCGATCGCGCCCATGTGGGTCTTCACGCCGGTGGTGATGGCGGTCATGGTGCCGGCCGAATCCGGCGTCTGCGAATCGGTGTTGTAGGTCTTGCTGAACGCGGTGGCCGGGAAGCGCTCCCACGACAGCAGGTTCTCTTCGCCGGAGCCGCCCTTCTGCTGGCCTTCGTAGATGCGCGAGGCGGCCACGGTGGTCAGGCTCATGCCATCACCCAGGAACAGGATGACGTTTTTGGCCTTGCCGGCCATCGCGCCGTTGGCGGCCGCCTGGGCAGCGCCACTGCGGTACCACCACTGCGGGGTTTCACCGGCAGGGTGGGCGACGGGGGCGACGCTGACCTTCAGGCCGGCCGGAGCGGACGCGGGGGCGGTGCTGGCGCAGGCGCCGAGCAGCAGGGTCGTGGCGCAGGCGGCCAACAGGGAGACGGAACGACGCATGGACGCTGGGATCTCACAAAGTGAAACGGGACGTTCATTATGCCCGGCCTCGCAAGGCACGCCGATGACACACTGATTTGCCACCCGAGCGGTCGTTCTGCGGCCCGCCTTGGGCTATCGTGCCAGCATCCCTTCCTACCCCCTTGGATTGCCTATGAAGCTGGTCTCTGCCTGGCTGCGGATTCCATTCTGGCAGCGCGTGGTCGGTGGCTTCGTGCTCGGTGCGCTGGCCGGCTGGGCGCTTGGCCCGGCTGCTGAAACCTGGTTCGGCCCGCTCGGCGAGCTGTACGTGACCCTGATCAAGATGATCGCGGTGCCGCTGGTGTTCTTCGCGGTCATCAACGCGATCTCTTCGCTGCATGGCCAGAAATCGGTGGCCGCACTCAGCGGGCGCACGTTCCTGTGGTTCGTGATCACTGCCGCGCTCGCGGTATGCGTGGGCCTGGGCGTGGGTACGGTGCTGCAGCCCGGCGCCGGCGGCCTGCAGCTGTCGATGGCCAGCAACTATGTTCCGCGCGAAGTGCCCAGCGTGGTGCAGGTGCTGCTGGATGTGGTGCCGTCCAACGTGTTCTACGCGCTGTCGGGTATCGGCACCAAGGTCAATGCCGCTGGTGAGACCGTGCTGGCGGCGGGCCGTGGTTCGATCCTGCCGGTGATCTTCTTCGCAGGCCTGGTTGGTTTTGCCATCGTCAAGCTTGGCGAGAAGGTGACCGAAGCGCGCAAGCTGGTCGGGCAGATGAGCGACATCATGATCCAGGTGACCCGCTTCGTGCTGGAAGTCACCCCGATCGGCACCTTCGGCCTGATTGCCGGCCTGGTCGGCAGCTATGGCTTCGAGAAGCTGCTGCCGCTGGGCCACTTCGTGCTGGCGCTGTACGTGGCCTGCGCGCTGCACATCGTGGTGGTGTACAGCGCGCTGCTGCTGGCGCACGGGTTGAATCCGCTGAAGTTCTTCCGCGGCGCGGCGTCGGGCATGCAGGTGGCCTTCGTCAGCTCTTCCAGCTTCGCGGCGATGCCGGTTGCGCTGCGTTCGATCACCCACAACCTGGGCGTGAACAAGGATTACGGTTCGTTCGCGGTGCCGCTGGGCGCGAGCATCAAGATGGACGGCTGCGGCGCGATCTATCCGGCGCTGTGCGCGGTGTTCATCGCCCAGTACAGCGGTGTGCCGCTGACGCCCGAGCAGTACGTGGTGGTGCTGATCGCTTCGGTGCTGGGCAGCTTCGGCACCGCCGGCGTGCCGGGTACGGCGGTGATCATGGCGACGGTGGTGCTGAGCGCGGCCAACCTTCCGCTGGAAACCATCGGCTATCTGTACGCGATCGACCGCATCCTGGACATGATGCGCACGATGACCAACGTGACCGGTCAGATGCTGGTGCCGGTGCTGGTGGCCAAGGAAACCGGCCTGCTCGACCAGACGGTGTACGACAACCCGTCCACCAACGTCGGCATCGATGATCCCGACCCGAGCCCGCCGCGCGCCTGAAGCGGCACTGCAACGGGCTGTATCAGTCCCTGTAACAGCACTGATACAGCCCCGATGGCGCCTTGCGCAGTGGTGTTTCCTGCGCGTTAAGGCGAACGGAATCCGAACGAAGTTGTAACACTGCGGCGTCATGCTGCCGCAGTGTTACCCGTCAAACCCCCGCTGCGACGGCCTCCCGGTGTTGGCACGAAAGCTGCTCTCACCCTGCGCATATGCAACGGGAGAGCGGCATGGACGGCAGCACCACCCTTTTCACTGTTTCTGGCCGGCAGCTTGCGCTGCTGCTGGTGCTGGCCGTTCCGCTGGCGGCCGCTGCTTCGGGTGCGCGGCAAGGAGTGAAGGCGCAGCCTGGCGAAATCGTCCTGTTGCGTGACGTGGCCACGCGCCCGGCCTATCGCATGGCGCCGCCCGGCGTGGCGTTGATCGCCGATCCGAAACCGCAGCATGAGATCGCCGCCGCACTCGGCAGCAGCGCCGCCGCCAGCGGCATGGATGAACTCAGTGACGACGACTACGCCGGTCTCGGCGCCGGTCAGTCCGGCAGCGTGCACGCGCACGGTGTTACCACGGTCGAGCGGGTGACCCAGCAGGCGCTGGGCGGAACCCTTGGCCGCTCGGGCGAGGGGATGATCAGTGGCAGCAGCCTCAGCGGTGCGATGAGCGGCCCGCTGGGTGCGGTCGGCAACACCACACGCGGCATCGGCGATACCGTGCGCGGCGCACTGTCGCAGTTCCCGCTGGGCGCACCGGCGCAGGCGGGTGGCAAGTGAAGCGCGCAGTGCTGCTGGCGGCCTGGCTGGCAGTGCCGGCCGTAGCCCTGGCCGACGACTACAGCGGCATGCTGGCCTATCTCGATGTGACCCGCATCGACGGCCGCGTGCTGGCCGGTGCCAGTGGTGCCATCGCCATCAACCAGGCGGCGGGCGATCTCAACATCCAGGCCAACCTGCATGGCATGGCCAGCGGTGACCGCGGCGACGTGGCCATCGCCACACGGCAGCAGCACAGCAACGATGTCGTGCTGTCGGCACCACTGGAAGCCAGCGCGCACATCGCCGGACAGGCGCTGGCAGGGGCCAGCGGCATTGCATCGATCAACCAGGCCAGCGGCATCGCCAACACGACGCTCAATGTCGTCAGCGCGACGCTGGCCCGGCAAGGAATACGCGAGTCCGATGACACGGCGCTGGCCGCCTCGGACATCGCGTCAGCAGGGGGGCAGGGCGATACCGGTGACGGTGTTGCGGCGGGTATCCGCAGTGTCGGCGTTTCGTCGACGGCACTGCGGGGCTTCGACGGTGTCCTGCAACTCAATCAGATCGCGGGAGCGCGAAACGATACGGCCAATGTTCTGGGCCTGGTCGTGCAGGGCAACCCGTGAGTACAACCCACCCGAACCAATCACCTGATGAGAGAGAGGGCACCATGAAAGCGACTGTCAAAAAGACCGTACTCGCCATGGCAATTGCCACTGCCTCGACCGCTGCTGCGGCCAATGGCTGGGACAACCAGAATGCCAATGCGAACATCAACCACAACCATGTCGTGACCGAAACCCGCACCGACACGCACAACCATACCGACAACGAAGTCCGCAACTGGACCCGCACCAACACCACGGTACGCAACAACACCGACACCTCGAACGTGAGCCGCACCCGCACGGTGAACGTCAACGAGCAGGTGCAGAAGAACAGCAACATCCAGGCCGACGAGCGCAAGGAAAAGAACAACCATGGCGTCGACGTGAACCTGGAGAAGGACCTGCGGCTGAGTTCGGACATCAACTTCTCCGGCGATCCGACCATCACCGGTGACATCGATCTGGATTCGGCAGCCATCGCCGTGATCGACAACCGTCAGTCGATCAGCAACAACCTCACCGGCAACAGCCTGGTCACCAACAGCGCTTCGATCGCCGATGATGTCGGCGCCGGTGCCTCCGGCAACCTTGGCTTCAACGTGGTGGCCGGCGACAACAACGCGCAGGACAATGCTGCGTCGCTGTCCGCTGCGGATGCCTCCTTCAGCTTCGGCATGGCCGACGCCGAGGTGTTCGTCAACCAGGCCGGCTTCGGCAACACCACCATGAACTCCGGCGTCACCAACGCCGCTGGCCTCGGTGGCAATGCCTTCGGCGGTGCATCGGGCAACATCGGTGTGAACATCGCCTCGGGCAACAACAACGAGCAGAAGAACGCACTTGCTGCCTCGGTGGCCACCAGTGCGATGGCGCAGTCGAGCATCAGCTCCAACCAGGTGTCCACCGGCAACACCGTGTCCAACGCCGGCTTCGTGCAGTCCTACACCGATACGGTGCAGGTTGGCCTGAGCGGTCGCGTCGCTGGCGGTACCCTGGCCGTGGGTGCCGGTACCTATCGCGGCACCGGCAATGCCTACCAGATGGCCAACTACTACCTCGATACGTGGAGTGGCGATCTGCCGCATCCGGGTGGCAACGCGACCGGGCACATCGATCTGGACAACCAGATCCAGAACGCAACGATGAACCCGAACCGGCCGGGCGTGGGTGGCCTGGGCTTCGATACGCGTGAAAGCGGCACCAGCCAGTTCGTCGAGCTGGGCGTGGCCGACCTGTATGCCAGCCTCAGTGGCACGGTCAGCACCACCCGCTGGGTGAACGTCAATGCGACCAACACCTCGGCACTGTCCGGCAGCGCGTTCTCCGGCGCGTCCGGCAACATCGGCGTGAACGTGGCATCGGGTACCGGCAACCTGCAGGCCAACAGCCTGGCATTGGCCGTGGCACAGCCGAGCACCGGCGGTGGGACCGGCGGCGGCGAATGATCCACGGTGTGACCGCTTTCGCAGCGAACCTGCGTTGAGCGCAACAAGCCCGGCCATCCGCCATTGGCCGGGTTCCCCCGGGAGCCCCTGTCCCTCCTCCCCCTTGGGGCAGGGGCTCCTTCTTTCTCGTGGAGAACGGCATGGCCGGTCATCGCTGGTGGTTGCGTCTGCTGCCCTGCCTGCTGCTGCTGACCAGCGCATGTGGCTGGGCAGGCGAGGTGGTGTTCAGCGGGGTGCTGCCCAATGGCGCGCTGCTGCAGCAGAAGGTGGAAAGCATGCAGGAGCGGCGGTATCGCAACCTGGTGCGGCAGCACACCGACTACAGCTGTGGGGCGGCCGCTCTGGCCACCATCCTGCGTTATGCCTACCACCTGGACACCACCGAGGCGACGGTGATCGAGGGAATGATGGGGGTATCGGATCCACAGCTGGTCAAGGAACGCGGATTCTCGCTGTTGGACATCAAACGCTATGTCGAATCGCTGGGCATGCGTGGACGCGGCTATCGCATCGACGAATCGCGCCTGCGCACGTTGCGGGTTCCTGGACTGGTGCTGATGGACGTACGCGGCTTCCGGCATTTCGTCGTGCTCAAGCAGGTGCGCGACGGCGTGGTGGAAGTGGCCGATCCGATCCTGGGCAACCGCAGCATGTCATTGGCAGAGTTCAGCGCCGCCTGGCCGTCACGTGCTGTTTTCGTCGTGATCGGCAGCGACTTCGATCGCAACACGGTGCTGCTGCAACCCAGCGAACGGCCCAGTGCCCGCGCGTTGTATGCGCGGCAGGGACCGATCACCGATGCCGAACTGGTCGACTTCGGCTTCAGCCACGCCGACCTGTTCTGAAGGAGGCACGATCATGCAATGCCAACGTGTGGTACTCGCCCTGCTGCTGATGCTGTCGGTGTCGCCGTTGATGGCGGCAGACGGTGCACCGGGGCGTGGCCTGAAGGAAATACCCGATCCCGAGCTGAACCTGATGCGTGGCCGCTACACCGTCGGTGGCAACAACGTGGCCTGGTTCGGGGTGACGATGATTTCGCAATGGCAGGGACCCAACGGTGCGGTGGTGCAGGGTGCACTCACCCTGGGCATGGATTTCCGCAATGGCGGGACACCCAAACTGAGCTTCCGGCCCAGCGTCCACGTCACCGCCGCTGATGCACCGTTGCCGACGACGGCAGGGCGCAGCATCGACAGTACCGGCCTGGCCAATGCCAGTGGACTGGTGCAGAGCGTGCAGGTGGCCGGCGATGGCAACACCGCGCGCAATGTGACCATGCTGACCGTGCGTGATGGCGCGGTGCCGACAGCGATGACCGATGACGGCAGCCGCATGGCGAAGGCACAGCAGGGTGGCGCTACCGCCACGGCCATGCTTGATGGCAACCAGGCGCGCCTGTTGCTGCAGGTCGACGGGCAGAGCCTGGTACAGCAATGGATCCGCAATGGCAGCGTGGGGCAGGGCATTGCCCTGGCCGGCGATGGGCAGACTGCCAGCAATCGGCTGCAGCTGGAACTGATACGCAACACCGCGGCCAACAACCTGCCCTTGAGCCAGAACGTGGCCCAGGCGATCGGGATGAACCGCGGCATGGGCCCGGGCCAGTAACACGGCCTGGTCAGGGGGAATCGACGTACAACGCAGGTCACCGACATGCACATTCTCTTCCGGCTTACTCCGCTGGCGCTGGCGGCGCTGGCGGCCACTGCCTTCGCCCAGCAGCCTGCACCCAGTGACGGTGCCGACATGCAGGCATTGATCGCGCAACTGGAACAGCTCAAAGCCAATTACGCACAGGAGGTACGCCGCCTGCGCGAACTGGACATGCAGGTGCAGGCGATGCAGGCGCGGCTGAGTGGTCGCGCAGGACCCGCTGCGACCCCCGCTGCGCCGTTGGCGCCCGCTGCTGCATCCGTTGTTCCGCCCAGCAGCGAAGGCTATGCCAGCAGCGCGGCCGAGGCACAGCAGGCCAAGCAGGAGGCACGGCGCAGCGTGGACGACGTCAAGCAGCAGCAGGCGGCGTTGTTCTCGCGCCGGTTCACCATCGAAAACGGCCTCACCTATGCGCGCTACGACCGCAAGCAACTCACGCTCAACGGGTTCCTTGCCCTGGATGCGATCTTTCTCGGCAACATCGCGATCGAGAACGTCGAATCCGATTCGTTGACCTACAACCTGGCCGCGCGCTGGGGCGTCAGCCCCAACCTCACCTTGAACCTGGACGTGCCATACCTGGCGCGGCGCACGGTCTACCAGAAGGGCGGTGCCGGCGGTGCGGCGGCGGCGATCGCGCAGGAAGAAACCAACGGCAGCGGCATCGGCGATGTCAGCCTGAGTGCCAATTACCGGCTGTTCGCCGAACGCGGCTGGCGCCCGGAGACGGTGCTGACCGGTGGTGTTACCGCGCCTACCGGTCGCGCACCCTACGGCCTGGACTGGAAAGTAATCGAGCGCGACGACGATGATTACATCCGCTTCGCGGTGCCGCAGGAACAGCCGACCGGCAATGGGGTGTGGCAGGCCAACCTCGGCGTATCGATGGTGAAGACCGCCGATCCGGCCATCCTGTTCGCCAACGCCGGCTACATCCATTCGTTCCCGCGCGGCTTCAGCGATATCGACAGCAACCCGGATACGGTCAACCCCGGTGACGTGAAGCTGGGCGGTTCGGTGTACTTCGGTGCCGGCGTGGCCTTCGCGTTCAACGAGCGCACCAGCCTGAGCATTTCCTTCAGCGACAAGATCAGCACGCGCGCCTCGACCCGGTTCAAGGGCGGTGAATGGGTGAAGGTGATTGGCAGCGATGCCAATGCGGCGTCGCTCAATCTCGGCGTGACCTACGCGTTGAACCAGCACACCACGCTGGTGACGATGCTGGGCATCGGCCTGACCCCGGATGCGCCGGACTTCACGCTGGCCTTCAAGGTGCCGTACATGTTGTAAGCAGGGCGGCCGGGCCATGCCCGGCTGCTTCAAGCTGCCAGCGGTCAGCGCTGCGCCGGCAGCTCAAGATGATGTTTGCGGCACAACCGATAGACCGTCACCCGCGAGATCTGCATGTGCCGCGCGCACGCCGACACGTTGTAGCCATGCTGGCGCAGGGCCTGCAGCAGCACGTCGCGTTCCACCTGGCCACGTGCATCCTGTAGCAGCGCACGCCGTGCGGGCGCATCGGGTTCGGCCAGATCCAGGTCGGCCGCGCTGATCAGCTCTCCCTCCGCCACGATCGCCGCCCGCTGTACGCGGTTCAACAGTTCGCGCACGTTGCCCGGCCAGTCGAACCCACGCATCGCCTGGTGCGCGCCAGGATCGAAGCCACGTGCACGGCCGGCATGACGTTGGCGGAATGCGCGCAGGAAGTGTTCGGCCAGCAACAGGACATCGGCGCCACGTTCGCGCAGCGATGGCATCGGCAGGCGCAGCACATTGAGGCGGTAGTAGAGATCGCGCCGGAAGCGGCCCTGGGCGACCGCCTGTTCAAGTTCGACATGGGTGGCCGCCAGTACGCGCACATCCACCCGCAGTGGCTGGTTGCTGCCCACCCGTTCCAGCGTGCCCTCCTGCAGCACCCGCAGCAGACTGGTCTGTGCATCCGCAGGCAGGTCGCCGACCTCATCGAGGAATACGGTGCCGCCATGGGCTGTTTCGAACAGGCCGATGCGACGTTGGGAAGCGCCTGTGAAAGCGCCACGCTCGTGACCGAACAGTTCGGATTGCACCAGGTTGGCGGGAATGGCACCGCAGTTCACCGCCAGGAAGGGCTTTCCTGCGCGCCCGGACAGCGCATGCAGCGCCTGCGCGGCCAGCTCCTTGCCGGTGCCGGTTTCGCCCGTTACCAGCACCGGCAGCTCGACCGGGGCGAATTTGTGCAGGGCAGTGCGGACGGCCAGCAGGGGGGCGCTGTTGCCGATCAGTGCAGGAAGACCGCCGCCGTTGTGGGTCGCGGCAGGTGGCAGGTCATCGCCGTCGCACTGGCGCTGCATCGCCGACAGCAGGTCTGGAAGCTCCAGCGGCAGCGAGAACTGATCCTGGCAGGCCCGCAGCAGCGCGCCCCAGGCAGGAGGAGGGCTGCCCAGCCCCGCAGGCAGCACGGCCAGCCACGGCAGGTGATGGTGCTGCTCGACCCACGGCAGCAACAGCTGCGCCGCCTCTGCATCCAGATGGCGAAGATCGACGACGGCGACCAGATGATCGCGACCGCGCAGGCCAATGGCCATGGCGGGCGCCGGGCTGACACAGCGCAGTTGCCACCCTGCGGCTGCCAGCGCACTGCGCTCGGTCCCCTGTGGCTGGCCGAACCAGATCACACAGCGCGATGGAATTTCCAGGCTTGCCGCCATGCCTCTCCCCAGCATCCGGGCAACGCGAGCGGCAGACGGGCCATCATCGGCGTGCCGCCCCACGCCGGGATGCTGCGGCCGCACGTGGGTGGCCGGTCGCGGCCCAGGAGGACCGTGGCATCAATGACCAACGCAGCAAGCGTCGATCAGCGGCCATCGCCGGCCCAACAAAAAAGCCGCTGCAGGGCAGCGGCTTGTCATGTCACGCGCGGACGGCCTCGAATCAGAGGTCGACCCGGCGGGCCTGCATGAACTTGTTGCCCCAGTAGCCACTGAGCAGGGTGTCGACGCGGACGTCCTTGCCGGTGCTCGGGGCATGCAGGAAGCGGCCGTCGCCCACATAGATGCCGACGTGGTCGACCCGGCCCTTGCGGCCGAAGAACACCAGATCGCCTGCTGCCAGGGCGGCGCGGTCGTTGATCAGTTCGGCATTGGCGTCATGCGCCATTTCACGCGAGACGCGCGGCAGCTCGATGCCCAGCGCAGAGCGGAACACATAACCGACCAGACCGCTGCAGTCGAAGCCGCTGTCCGGATTGCTGCCACCCCAACGGTAGGGGGTGCCAAGCAAGGTCATGGCCCGGCGCAGCAGCGACTGCACCTTGCCGTTGTCTGCAGCGGTACCGACCACGACGCTGCCATTGGCGGCGCTGCTGGTGTCGTAATTGGCGAGCAGGCGGCTGAGGTCACCGGCCACCATGGCCGAGCGGTCCATCAGGGGAATGGTGTCATTGGCGGCCAGGTGCGGCAGCAGGGCGGCCAGGGTGGCGCTGGCGGCGGCATCGGCGCGGCTGCGCTGCGGAGCAGTGGCGTCGGCCTTGGCGGCTGCGCGGGGGGCGGTCTCGGCGGTCGGAGCCGGGGTCGCATCGGTACGGGTGGGAGCGGACTGCGACCAGGCCGGAAGGCTGGTCAGACACAATGCCAAGCCCAGCAGAAGCGGGCGGACACTACGCGAAGAAGCGGCGGTCTGGCCTTGGCACGTCGGGTCGTTTGTCGTCACGCGTCGGTCACAAGGAAAAAACGATGGGGCATCATGCCCTGTAAAAGCAGTAATAAGTTAAAAATTCCGTTAGTAAATCGTTAGTTGCGCAGTGATGTCTGTCACATTTTTGAACATATCGCCTGTTCATTTTAGCGAAGGACGCGTTTTGCCCCTGTGTAGTGGTCCTTCCAATAGGGGCCGCTGAGCGAATCCAGGCGGACCGTCCCGCCGGTGCTCGGGGCGTGCACGAATCGACCTTCGCCGACGTAGATCCCCACGTGACTGACATTGCCGCGGCTGCCAAAAAAGACCAGGTCGCCGGTTGCCAGGCGTTTCGGGTCGATCTTCGGGCCCTGTACCGCCGCCAGGTCGCGTGAGGTCCGCGGCAGCTTCAGGTCCAGCATTTCACGGTAGACGTAGGCGACCAGGCCACTGCAGTCGAAGCCGGATTCGGGCGTGTTGCCGCCGTAGCGGTAGGGCGTGCCGACCAGGCTGATGGCGCGCATCAGCACCGAATTGGCGGCCTCGGGGTTGTCCGGCGTGGTGCTGGGCCAGCTTGCCGCAGGCGGTGGCGGTGCGGAACGGACGGCCTTGCCGCCGCCACAGGCGGTCAGCAGCAGGGGCAGGGCGAGCAGCAGGGCGGGCGCGATGCGCCGGCGCGTGCCGGACGAAACTGGCGTGATGTGCATGTTCTCCGGATAATGCGCGACCTTGGATTGGCCGTCATGATGGCGGCGTCCCCGCCGGGCGACAACCCGCCCCAACCCGCCTGCCTCCGGCAGATCCAGACAGAGTTGCGCATGAAGATCGAAAAAGACCGCGTTGTCCGCTTCCACTACACCGTCTCCGAGGCCGGCCAGGAGCCGATCGAATCGTCCAAGGACCGCGGCGAGCCGCTGGCGATCCTGATCGGCCACGGCAACATCATCCCGGGCCTGGAAAACGCCATGATGGACAGGGAAGCCGGCGCGACCTTCGACGTCGACGTCAAGGCGGCCGATGCCTACGGCGAGCGCCGTGATGGCCTGTCCCAGCGCGTGCCGAAGAAGCACTTCGGTACCGCCAAGCTGGTCCCGGGCCAGCAGGTCGTGCTGCAGACCAACTTCGGCCCGCGTGCCGTGACCGTGCAGAAGGTCGGCATGAGCGTGGTCGACGTCGACCTGAACCACCCGATGGCCGGCAAGGACCTGCATTTCGACGTCGAGATCGTCGACGTGCGCGAAGCCGGCAAGGAAGAGCTCGAACACGGCCACGTCCACGGCGACGGCGGTCACCAGCACTGATCGCATCGCGATCGTGATGGCAGCAACGGCCCGCTTCGGCGGGCCGTTGCGTATCTGGAACAGGGCGGGGCCGTCCATGGCCCGCAGGCCGGCGGCATAATGACGGACCTGCACGCCGGATACCCCGTGAACACCGCTTCCCCTTCCCTGCAACCGGTGGCTTCCGGCGAACGCATCGCCGTGCTGGACATACTGCGTGGCTTCGCCCTGCTGGGCATCCTGCTGATGAACATCGAGGCCCTCAGCGGGCCGCTGGACCTGGCCTTTACGGGCATCGACGCGCATTGGCAGGGCATCGACTACTGGGCTGATGCCTTCGTCTATGTGTTCGTGCAGGGAAAATTCTTCACCCTGTTCTCGCTGCTGTTCGGGGCGGGCTTTGCGGTGATGGCCCAGCGTGCTGAAGCGGCAGGTCGCCGGTTCACGCCGTTCTACCTGCGCCGCAGCGCCGGGCTGCTGCTGATCGGCCTGTGCCACGCACTGCTGGTGTGGTCGGGCGACATCCTGGTGCTGTATGCACTGGTCTCGCTGCCGTTGCTGGCCTGCCGCGAAGCACCGCGCAGCTGGCTGCCGTGGATGGGTCTGCTGGTGTATGCACTGGGTGTCGTGCTGATGCTGCTGGTCGGCGCAATGGTGTCGATGGCCACCCCGCAGGACCTGCAGAAGATGCTGGTCGACGCGCAGCAGGGCATCGACCAGCAACGCCTGGTGTACGGCCAGGGCGACTGGATGCAGGCCAACGTGCAGCGACTGCATGAGTTCGGCGCGTCGCTGGGTGGCATGTTCATTTCCGGACCCGAAGTGCTGGGCATGTTCCTGCTGGGCGCCTGGTTCGCTGGCAGCGGCGCATTGACCGCGCCGGAGCGTTTTCCACGGTTGTATGCCGGCCTGCGCTGGGTCGCGCTGCCTGTGGGACTGCTGGCCACCCTGGCCGGTGCGCTGTGGAAGCCCTATCTGGCGCCGGGTGTCTATGACCTGCCGACCACCACGGCCATGGCACTGGTGGCCGTGGGCGGCGTGCCGATGTGCCTGGGCTACCTGGCCTGGATCGTGCACTGGCGTGCGCGCATGGGCTGGCTGGCGCCGGTTGGGCGGATGGCGCTGACCCATTACCTTGGTCAGTCGGTGGTCTGTACGTTGCTGTTCTATCACTACGGGCTGGGGTGGTTCGATGCAGTGCCGCGTGCCTGGCAGCTGCTGTTCGCCTTGCTGCTGTTCGCTGCGCAGGTAATCCTCAGCCATCTGTGGCTGCGCCGTTTCCGCTTCGGTCCGATGGAATGGCTGTGGCGTGCGATGACCTACCAGCAGTGGCCGGCAATGCGTCGTGGCGCCGCGCAGGGGTGATCGTGCAGGCCGTGCGCCGATCGGCCTGTGCGGCCGCATGCATCGCCAAGCGCGCCGCTGCACACCCTCACGTCTGGCCTGCAGCGGACCATGGCATGCTCGCAGCAGCATGAGCGCCTGCGCCGGCCAGCTGCCCGTCGATCTTTTCTGCGGGCGCGCCCGTCATCGATCCTGTTCCCTGTCGACCCGAGCGATTCCGATGAACACTCCCTCTTATGACTACGATCTGATCGTCCTTGGCGGTGGTTCCGCTGGCCTGGCCGGTGCCATACGCGCTGCGCAACATGGCAAGCGTGTTGCCCTGCTGGAGCCGGGTGAACTGGGCGGTACCTGTGTGAATGTAGGTTGCGTGCCGAAGAAGGCGATGTGGCTGGCGGCCGATCTGGCCGAGCGCATAAGCCTGGCCAGTGCGATGGGTTTCGACGTGGAGGCGCGTCCGGCGCTGTCGTGGAAAGAGCTGGTGATCCATCGCCAGGCCTACATCAGCAACATCCACACCAGTTACCACAAGCGCCTGGATGAAACCGGCGTGGTGCGCATCCCGGCCCGTGGCCATCTGCTGGATGCGCATACCGTGGCGTGCAGTGATGGCGTGCAGTACAGCGCCGCGCAGATCCTCATCGCTACCGGGGCGCATCCGCAGCGGCCCGACATTCCAGGCGCTGAACTGGGTCTGGTGTCCGATGATTTCTTCGACCTGCGTGCGGCACCGGCCGAGGTCGCCATCATCGGCGGCGGCTACATCGCGGTGGAACTTGCCGGGCTGTTGCAGGCGCTGGGCAGCAAGGTGAGCCTGCTGGTGCGTGGCAGTCGCCTGCTGGAGCGCTTCGACTATGAGCTGACCGCGCAGCTGGCCGAGAATCTGCGCCAGCAGGGCGTTCGCATCCACTTCGATTACCGTCTGCGCGAGTTGAAGCGCGACGGCGAACGCGTGCGCGCGTTCGGCCATGACGGCCCGATCGACAGCGTGTTCGACGCCGTGTTCTTCGCTACCGGCCGGCGCGGCAACAGCAGGAATCTGGGCCTGGAGGCGCTGGGCATCGGGATCGGCGAACACCAGCAGGTGGAGGTGGACGAGTGGCAGACCACGGCGGTGCCGAGCGTGCATGCGGTTGGTGACATCGCCGGCAAGGTCGGCCTGACGCCGGTTGCCGTGGCTGCATCGCGTCGTCTGATGGATCGTCTGTTTGGTGGCCGCCCGGACGCGAAGATGGACTATGACAACGTGGCCAGCGTGGTGTTCTCGCATCCCCCGCTGGGCGCAGTGGGCATGAGCGAGGAAGACGCACGTGCGCGTTTCGAGCAGGTGACGGTGTATCACAGCCGTTTCCGGCCGATGCTGCAGGCACTGGCCAACGGCACCCAGCGCAGTCTGTTCAAGATGGTCTGTGCCGGGCCGGAAGAGCGTGTGGTGGGTGTACACCTGCTGGGTGAAGCGGCCGACGAGATCCTGCAGGGTTTCGCGGTGGCGGTGAAGATGGGGGCGACCAAGGCCCAGTTCGACGACACGGTGGCGATTCACCCGACGTCTGCTGAAGAAGTGGTGTTGATGCGCTGAGCCGACACTCACGGTAGTGCCGGCCGCTGGCCGGCAACCTCAACAGCAACAGCCGAAGCAACAGCGGGCATTCCGTGGGTTGGCGGGGTGGGTCCGGTTGCGGGGGACGCCGTAAATACGTCCCTGTAGGCTCGGTCGCGCCATCCATGGCGCTCACGCCCCCGCAACCGGACCCACCCCGCCTTCGACAGATTGCTGCGATCTGTCGGACCGGCGTTCTGTGTTGCTGTTGGTAGGTGTCGACCTTGGTCGACACGTAGATCCACGCCATGCGTGGATCGGGAATCGCAGTGGGCATGAACGGAAATCGGATCGTTCGCCCAGAGGTGCCATGAGACAATTGGAAGCAATCCGGCTCCTTCCAGCCGCCCGTGCGGCCCGTTTTCTTCCTGATGTCTACCTCTTCCCCCCGCATTGCCACCACGTCCCCGCGTATCGCCCTGGGCGGCATCGGCCTGGCTGCGATCGGCGCCATTGCCGCCTCGGGCAAGGCGATCATCGTCAAGCTGGGGCTGCGCCATGGCGTGGATGCCACCACGCTGCTGGCGCTGCGCATGCTGATGGCGCTACCCCTGTTCGCGCTGATGGCGGTGTGGGCTTCGCGCCGTGCGGAGCGATTGTCCTGGGCTGACCGCGCACGCGTGCTGTGGCTCGGCTTCACTGGTTACTACCTGTCCAGCCTGCTGGATTTCCAGGGGCTGCAGTACATCAGCGTGACCCTGGAACGGTTGATCCTGTACTTGAACCCGACCCTGGTGCTGCTCATAAACGTGCTGCTGGCGCGGCAGCGGCCGGGTCGATGGCAGATCGGTGCGCTGGTGCTCAGCTATCTTGGCGTGCTGATCGCGTTCGGCCATGACCTGCAGCGCGAAGGTGGGCAGATCATTCTAGGCAGCCTGCTGGTGCTGGGCAGCGCGCTCAGCTACGCGCTCTATCTGTTCGGCAGCGGTCAGGTGGTCGCCCGTATCGGCGCGGTGCGTCTGACCGCCTACGCCAGTTGCGTGGCCAGCGTGCTGGTGCTGTTGCATTTCACCATTACCCATCCATTGCCGTTGCTGTGGCAGGCCCCCGCTGCGGTGCAGTGGCTGTCGCTGATCAATGCGACGGTCTGCACCGTGCTGCCGGTGCTGGCGATCATGCTGGCGGTGCAGCGCGTCGGCTCGTCGCTGGCCGCGCAGGTGGGTATGCTGGGCCCGGTTTCCACCATCGTGATGAGCCTATGGCTGCTCGACGAACCGATGGGGCCGGCGCAGATCGCCGGCACCGTGCTGGTCCTGCTCGGCGTACTGCTGGTGACGCGGCTGCGCCGCTGACGCCGGCGCAGGCGCGTGCGCGCATCCTGGCGGTGATCCATGCGATTCCGCCGGGACAGGTGATGGGCTACGGCCAGGTCGCGATGCGCGCGGGCTTGCCCGGACGGGCCCGGCTGACCGCGCGCATCCTCGGCCAGAATGAGGATCCCTCGCTGCCCTGGCACCGGGTGCTGCGCTCGGATGGGCGCATCGCCATGGCCGAAGGTTCGACCGGCTGGCGCGAACAATCACAGCGGCTGCGGGCGGAGGGTGTCGTCGTGGAAAACGGCCGGGTGCGGATGCCCGCAGTCGACCCGGCGGCGGCGCTGGATGCCGCCGTATGGGGGCCGGGCTGATCGCTGCCTGCGACTGAACGGGTGACCATCTGCTCTGGTCAAAAAGGGCCGGTGCTGCGGCTATGATGGAGGCCGTTCCATGCCGGTGCCCCCATGTTCCCGCGATTGCCAACCGTCACCAAGGCCCTGTTGATCGCCAACGCGATCCTGTTCCTGCTGCAGCAGCCGTTCCTGCTCGGCATGCAGACCTTCGAGCCGTTCATGCTGCAGCCGCTGCAGCAGGGCTTCGATGCGTTCTCGCCGGGCGGCAACTTCCAGCCCTGGCAGCTGCTGACCTACGGCTTCCTGCATGGCAGTTTCTTCCATCTGTTCTTCAACATGCTGGCCGTCTTCATGTTCGGCGCGCCGCTTGAACAGACCTGGGGTGAGAAGCGCTTCCTGACCTACTACCTGGTGTGTGTGGTTGGTGCCGGCCTTTGCCAGTTGCTGGTCGGTACGATGCTGGAGAACCCGGCCACGGTGCTGGGCGCTTCCGGTGGTGTGTTTGGCCTGCTGCTGGCCTACGGCATGCTGTTCCCCAACCAGCGGGTGATGCTGCTGTTCCCGCCGATTCCGATGAAGGCGCGTACGTTCGTGATCCTGTTCGGCGTGGGCGAGCTGGTGCTGGGCATGACCGGCTGGCAGCCGGGCGTGGCCCATTTCGCGCACCTCGGCGGCATGCTGTTCGGCTGGCTGCTGATCCGCTACTGGCGCGGCCAACCGCCGTTCAACAAGCGTCGTCCGCCTGGCCCGCCGAAGCGCCCGAACCATCTGCGCAGCATCAAATGATCCTGCGGATCATTTGATGCGATAGCTGCCAATCTTGGTTGGCACGCTGTGACGCCGCTAGATGCCAACCTTGGTTGGCAATCACCTCTGCCGCGTTGCGCCAACCAAGGTTGACGCGGCTACCAACAGCAGGTCATGCAGGCGGCGGGGTTACACCCACATCCACGCATGGCGTGGATCTACTGGTCCTGCAGCACCACCTGCGCCGCATTGTGCCCGGGCGCACCGGTCACCCCGCCACCCGGATGCGTGCCCGCGCCGCACAGGTAAAGGCCGGGCAGGGCGCCGCGATAGCCGGCCTGGCCGACCATCGGCCGCGCCGAGAACAACTGGTTGGCGCTGAGCGCACCGTGGAAGATGTCGCCGCCGATCAGCCCGAACGTCCGTTCCAGGTCCAACGGTGAAAGCGCTTGTCGACCGAGCACGCTGTCGGCGAAGCCGGGGGCGTAGTGATCGACGGTAGCGATCATCAGGTCGGCGACAGTATCCCGGTGGTCATCCCAGTGACGGCCATCGGGCAGCTCCGGCGCCACGTGCTGGCAGAACAGGCTGGCCACATGCTGGCCGGGTGGCGCCAGCGAGTCGTCGAGCGTGCTCGGAATCAGCATCTCCACGATCGGCTCGCGCGACCAGCCCTCGCGACGTGCGTCCAGCCAGGCACGGTCCATGTAATCCAGGCTGGGCGCCAGGATGATGCCGGCACTGAGGTGATCGCCGGGGCCGGGCAGGGCGCGGAAATCCGGCAGCCGCGACAGCGCCACGTTCATCCGGAACGTGCCCGAGCCGCAGCGCCAGTTCGCCATGCGTTCGCGGGTGGTGGCGGGAACCTGCGCAGGTTGCAGCAGCTGTTCGTACAGCAGCTTCGGATTGACGTTGGCCACCACCGCACGTGCGCGCAGGCTCTCACCGCCGGACAACGCGACGCCGACCACGCGTCCGTCTTCAACCAGCAGGCGCTGCACGCCGGCATCGACACGCAGCTCAGCACCTGCCGCACGCGCGGATGCGGCGATGGCCTGGCTGATCGCCCCCATGCCACCGATGGCGTGGCCCCAGGCACCCTTGACCCCGTTGCACTGGCCGAATACGTGATGCAGCAACACGTAGGCGCTGCCTGGCGTGTAGGGGCTGGCGTAGTTGCCGACAATGCCATCAAAACCGAACAGCGCCTTGATCGGCCCGCTCTCGAACCAGCGGTCCAGATACTCGGCGGCCGACAGCGTGAACAGATCCAGCAGTTCCTGCCGCAATGCAGGGTCAAGTGTGGCCAGCTCACGCCCCAGCCGGCCCATCTGCCACAGCGCGGGCAGCGCGCGCCAGCCGGCGGTCACCCCGAGGTCGGGCGGCGGACGCAGCGCCCAGTCGCGCAGCACATCGGCAAATACTTCCAGACGCGCTTCATAGGCGGGCAGCGCCTGCGCATCGCGCTCGGAAAATTTCGCCACTTCCGCCTGGGTACGGCCCGGTGCAGACAGCAGGTAGCGACCATCGGGCAACGGCAGGAAGTTGTTGGCCGGCCGCGCGACGATGCGCAGCCCGTGGGCATGCAGCTGCAGCTCCTCGATCACCTTCGGCTGCAGCAGCGACACCGTGTACGAGGCCACCGAGTTGCGGAAGCCGGGATGGAACTCCTCGGTGACCGCCGCACCGCCGAGTACACCGCGGCGCTCCAGCACCAGCACCCGTTGCCCCGCGCGCGCCAGATACGCCGCACACACCAGCCCGTTGTGGCCGCCGCCAACGATGATCGTGTCCCACGTCGTCATGCGTTGCGGATCGCCGCTTCGATGGTGGCGATGTCGATCTTCTTCATCGGCATCATCGCGTTGAAGGCGCGCTTGGCCAGGGCCTTGTCCTTGCTGGTCACCGCTTCGATCAGCATGCGTGGGCTGATCTGCCAGGAGATGCCCCAGCGGTCCTTGCACCAGCCGCATTGGCTCTCCTCGCCACCATTGCTGACGATGGCATTCCACAGGCGATCGGTCTCGGCCTGGTCTTCGGTGGAAATCTGGAACGAGAACGCTTCGCTGTGCTTGAAGGTCGGGCCACCATTGAGGCCGACGCAGGGAATGCCGCAGACCGTGAATTCGACGGTGAGGACATCCCCCTGCTTGCCGTCGGGGAAATCGCCGGGCGCGTGATGCACGGCGGTTACTTCGCTGTCGGGAAAGGTCTTCGCATAGAACGTGGCGGCCTCGAGTGCACCGTTGTCATACCAGACGCAGATCGTGTTCTTGTGAGCCATGGTGGGGGCTCCGCAGTGGACGAAGGCGCAGCGATAGCATGGGCGGTGTTAATGCCGGATCGTGCTGCACTGCGGGAGCGGGCGGCGCCGCGCTACCATGGCCAGACGACACGACAGGGACGATGCGTGAAGATCCTGATTCTGGGTGGATATGGGGTGTTCGGGGGGCGTCTGGTCCGCTTGCTGGCGGACCTGCCGATGCTGGAACTGCTGATCGGTGGCCGCAACTTGGCGGCGGCACAGGCGTTCTGCGCAAGCTACGTGGGGCAATCGACACTGCGCCCACTGCAGGTTGACCGGCAGCAGCTGGCAGCGGCTTTGCAGGCCGAGCGACCGGACCTGGTGGTGGATGCCTCCGGTCCTTTCCAGGACTACGGCGAACATCGCTACGGCGCGATCGAAGCCTGCATCGCCGCCGGCATTGATTATCTGGACTTCGCCGACGCGGCGGACTTCGTATTCGGCGTTTCGCAGTACGACGCGCAGGCCAGGGTGGCCGGCATCTACGTGCTGTCGGGCGTCAGCAGCTTCCCGGTATTGACCGCCGCGGTGCTGCGCGAGATGGCCACGCACATGGAGATCGTCAGCGTGGAAGGGGGCATCGCGCCATCGCCGTATGCCGGCATCGGCCTGAACGTGATGCGGGCGGTCGTCGGCTATGCCGGTTCGCCGGTGAAGCTGCGCCGCAATGGCCGCGATGGGCACGGCATCGGCCTGGCCGAGAGTCGCCGCTTTACCGTCGCGGTGCCGGGACGGCTACCGCTGCGCAACCTGCATTTCTCGTTGGTGGATGTTCCCGATCTGCAGGTACTGCCACCCGAACATCCGACGATGACCGACATCTGGATGGGGGCGGGCCCGGTGCCGGAAATCCTGCATCGCGTGCTGAACCTGCTGGCCAAGGCGCGTCTGCATCTGAAACTACCGTCGCTGGAGCCGTGCTCGCGGTTGTTCTACACCGTATTGAACCTGATGAAGTTCGGTGAACATCGCGGCGGCATGATCGTACGCGCGGTGGGCACCCGCGATGGTGCGCGCATCGAACAGAGCTGGCACCTGCTGGCCGAGGCCGATGACGGCCCGTACATTCCGTCGATGGCGATCGAGGCGGTAATCCGCAAGCAGCTGGCCGGTGATCGGCCGACGCCCGGTGCGCGCGCGGCCACGCATGCGCTGGAACTGTCCGACTACGACCGGCTGTTCGACGGACGCACGATCCATACCGGTTTCCGCCGTGACATGCCCGGTGCCAGCCTGTATCAACGTGTGCTGGGCAGCGCGTACGCACAACTGCCGGCCAGCGTGCAGGCGCTGCATGCCCCGTCTGCCGCCACGCGCTGGAGTGGCAAGGCATCGGTCGAACGTGGTCGTGGACTGCTGTCGCGGTTGCTGGGGAAGGTGTTCGGTTTTCCCGCGGCGGGCGCGAGTGTGCCGGTCAGTGTGGAGTTCAGCCCGGAGGCGGGTGGTGAGCGCTGGACGCGGACCTTTGCCGGCCGCCGTTTTTCTTCGTTGCAGACGCAGGGGCAGGGACGCAACGAGGCACTGCTGGTCGAGCGCTTCGGCGTGGTGTCGGTAGCGTTGGCGTTGCTGGTGGAGAACGGGAGGCTGCAACTGGTGCCGCGACGCTGGTCGATTCTGGGCATGCCGTTGCCGCGCGCGCTGATGCCGGGGGAGAACAGTTTCGAGTATGAAGTGGACGGGCGATTCGTGTTCGACGTGGAGATCGGTGCGCCAGTGGTGGGACGCATCGTGCATTACCGGGGAACGTTGAGACCCGGGTAAGGTCCATCCACGCCTGGCGTGGATGGCCAGAACCACGAAAAAGGGCACCCGAAGGCGCCCTTTCCGTTACCGCCATCGCATCAACCTCAGCGCCAGACCTTGATCTGCTCGGCGTCGGTACGCTGCATCGGCTGGCCCGGCTTGCAGCTGAAGCTGGCGCCGAACGCCGGCAGGTTCGACAGCGGGCCGTTGGCGCGCCAGCGGCCCGGTGCACGGATGTCGGCGGTCAGGCGGCGTGCGGCCTCGTTCGGCGACAGCTGCTGCGGCCACAGCGCGGCCCAGGCGCGGAAGAAGCCCTGCTGCTGTGCCTGCTTGGCCTTCGGCTCCTGCGCGGTGTAGGCGGCCCAGGCCAGTTCCAGACCGGCGATGTCAGCGAGGTTCTCTTCCTGGGTCAGCGTGCCGTTGACCTTGGCCCCCTTCACGCCGGGGAACTCGTAGGCGCCGTACTGCGTGGCGACACGGCTGCCGAGCAGGGTCCAGGCGGTCTTGTCGGCCGGCGTCCACCAGCTGCGCAGTTCGCCCTTGGCATCAACCAGTGCACCCTTGGCGTCGATCGCGCGGGTCAGCTCGTGGCCGACCAGGCCGCCGAAGCTGCCGAACTTGTCGGCGGCATCGGCCTTGGCGTTGAACACCGGGCCCTGCAGGATCGCGGCGGTGACGATCAGCCGGTTCTGCGCCAGGTCATAGGCCAGCGACGGCTGCTGCGGCAGCACGTCCCAGCGGCGGTCGGCGTTGCCCTTGCCGATGCGCTTCATTTCCTCGCGGTGACGCCAGGTCGAAGCGATCAGCATGTTGCCGCCGAACGAACCACGGCCCATCGGCTGCACGCTGTAGTCCAGGTCGCGCAGCGGGGTACCGATCTCGATCTTCAGCGCGGCCAGCTTGGCCTGCGCTTCGTTCTTGGCCTCGGCGCTCATCCAGCTGTTGTTCTTGACCGCCTCGATCTGCACTTCACGCACCTTGTCGACGATCCAGGCCGCCTGGCGACGGTCTTCGGCGGACAGGTAACGTGCGGCGTATTCGCGGCCGACCATCGGGCCAGCGGCCACGTTGATCGCGTCCAGCACGCTTTCCCAGCGCTGCGGCGGCAGGGTCTCGCCACGCAGCACGCGGCCACGGAACTCGAACTCCGCATCGCGGTACGCCTTGGACAGGTAAGGCGCCATCGAGTCACCCACGCGCCAGCGCAGGTAGGCCTTCCACTGGTCCGGCTTGAGCTTGGTGACCATGCCGTCGAGCTGCTTGAACAGCGCCGGATCGGCCAGCGAGACCAGGTCATCGTTGACGCCCTGCGCTTTCAGGAACGCATCCAGTTGCAGGTTGCGATAGCGGCTGTTGAGATCCTTGGTGGAGATCGGCGCGTAGTTGTTGAACGGGTTGTTGATGCCCGCCAGCGACTGCGCGTTGCGGGCCAGTTCGGTTTCCAGCGCGATCACCGCCTGCGACTCGGCGTCCAGCTTGGCCGCCGGGGTGCCGGTCAGTGCGAGGATCTGCTTGACGTAGTTGCGGTAGCGGCCCATCAACGCGACGGTGTCGGCGTCGGTGCGGGTATAGAAGGCCGGATCAGGCAGGCCCATGCCACCCTGCATGAAGTAACCGATGTGGCGGTCCAGCGCCTTCAGGTCCACGTCCGGACCGAAGTTGAAGGCCACCGGGATGCCGACCTGGTGCAGCGCGGCGATCGAGGCCGGAATGTCCTTGGCCTTCTTGATCGCGTTGATGCGGGTCAGCAGCGGTGCGATCGGGTTGGAGCCGTCGGCTTCCACAGCCGCTTCGTCCAGGCCGCTGGCCCAGAAGTCGCCCAGCAGCTTCTGCACGTTGCCCTGCGGCGCCTTCATCGAGGCGTCCAGCAGTTCACGCTGCTGCTGACGGCTGCGGTCGACCAGGTGGCCCAACGCGGTGGCGGCACCGATCTGCGGCACCGGGTTGGCCTTCAGCCAGCCCGCGTTGGTGGCGTCGTAGAAATCGCTGCACTGTGCACTGACGGCCGGGGCGCGTGCGGCCTTCTTCTTGGCGGCGAACGCGTCGTGGGTCGGAACCAGGGTCGCCAGGCTGATGCCCAGGGCGATGGCAAGCGGACGGAAGTTGGGCATGTAGAACGAATCCGTGATGGATTGAGGGCGGGCGAACTATAGCAAGCCGGGCATGGGCGCGGCATGCACGCATCACGGTGCATCCGCCGGGCATGGCCCGGCGCTACCGGGCGGGTGGCATGGGCGCGCCATGCACGCATCACGATGGTTCCTTCGCGCCATGCGTCGACCCAGGTCGGCATCCATCAACGGCTTGGGCCAGCGCCGGCGTCAGTAGAACCACGCCATGCGTGGCTGCGGGCAAGCGCGAAAAGACAAAGGCCCGGGAAATCCCGGGCCTCTGCAGGCAAACCGTGGCCTCAGCCGTGGCTTACCAGATCACCACCTGCGAGTCGCCGGTGCGCGACATCGGCGTACCCGGCTTGCACTGGAAGGCCGCGGTGAAGGTCGGCAGGTTCGACGGCGCACCGATGGCGCGGAACTGCGCCGGCGCGTGCGGGTCGGTTGCCAGGCGGACCTTGGCGTTCTCCGGGGTGTACTTGGTGCGCCACACGGTAGCCCAGTTGAAGAAGAAGCGCTGATCGCGGGTGAAGCCATCGATCTTCGCGTCTTCCTTGCCGGCCGACGCCTTCTGCAGTGCGTCGTAGGCGGTGGCCAGGCCACCCAGGTCGGCGATGTTCTCGCCCAGGGTCAGATGGCCGTTCACGGCCTGGCCGTCGACCTTGTACTGGTCGAACTGCTTGACCAGCTTGCCGGTCAGGCCAGCGAAGTTCTTCGAATCGCCTTCGGTCCACCAGTTCTCGAAGTTGCCGGTCGGCCCGAAGCGGCTGCCCTGGTCGTCGTAACCGTGGGTCATTTCGTGGCCGATGACTGCACCGATGCCGCCGTAGTTCAGCGCGTCGTCGGCCTTGGCATCGAAGAACGGCGGCTGCAGGATGGCGGCCGGGAACACGATCTCGTTCTGCAGCGGGTTGTAGTAGGCGTTGACCGTCTGCGGGGTCATGCCCCACTCGGTCTTGTCCACCGGCTTGCCGATCTTGGCCAGGTTGTACTGGTAGTTGAACGTGGTGGCCGCGCGCACGTTGCCCAGGTAGCTGTCACGGTTGGTCTGCAGGCCCGACCAGTCACGCCACTTGTCCGGGTAACCGATCTTCGGCGTGAAGGTTTCCCACTTGGCGATGGCCTTGGCCTTGGTCTCTTCGCTCATCCAGGACAGGCCCTGGATGCGTTCCTTCAGCGAGGCGGCGAGGTTCTTCACCAGCTCTTCCATCTTCGCCTTGGCTTCCGGCGAGAAGGCGACCTTCACGTACAGCTGGCCGAAGGCTTCGCCGGCGTCGCTCTCGATGGTGCCCAGCACGCGCTTCCAGCGCGGCTTCTGTTCCTTCTGGCCATTGAGGGTCTTGCCGTAGAACTCGTAGTTCTCCTGCACGAAGGCATCAGCCAGGTACGGCGAAGCGCTGTCCACGGTGTGGAAGCGCAGGTAGGCGCGCCACACTGACGGATCGGTGTCGCCCAGCGCCTTGCTCACTTCCTGGTGGAAGGCCGGGATGGCCAGCGAGAACTTCTCCGGCGCGGCCACATTCTGCGATTTGAAGAACTCGGTCCAGCTGAAGTTCGGGGTCAGCGCATCGGCCTCGGCCAGGCTGACCGGGTGGTAGTACAGGGAAACGTCGCGCGACAGCTCGACGCTGGACTTGGATGCCTTGGCCAGGCGGGTCTCGAACTTGACGACTTCCTCAGCCTGCTTTGCGGCATCGGCAGCGGCCACGCCGGACAGTTCCAGCACCTTGGCCACGTGGGCCTGGTAGGCCTTCAGCTTGTCGGCCTTGGACGCATCGGTATAGAAGGTCTTGTCCGGCAGGCCCAGTCCGCCCTGGCTGGCGTAGGCCATGTTCACGGCCGAGTTCTTGAAGTCGGCTTCGGCGCCGAAGCCGAACAGCACGTTCTCGCCCTTGGCGGCGCTGGTGCGCAGGTAGTTGGCGATGGCGGCCCTGTCCTGCAGGCCATCGATCGCAGCCAGGTCGGCCTTCAGCGGTTCGATGCCCTGGGCGTTGATCTTGGCTTCGTCCATGCCGGTGGCCCACAGGTCGCCGACGATCTTCTCGATGCCGGCCGGGTTCTTGACCTGCGCGACCTGCTCGGCCAGCTGGTGCTGCACGGCCACCGAGCGCTCGTCGAGGATGGTGAAGGCGCCCCAGCTGGTGCGGTCGCCCGGAATCTCGTTGGCGGCCAGCCACTTGCCGTTGACGTAGTCGCCGAAGGCGGTGCAGGCGTCAAGGTTGCTGTCCAGGTCGCTGGCCTGGAAGGCGTTGTAGGCCGGCAGCTTGCTCTCGTCGAGCTTGTAGGTGGTGGTGGCGTCGGCCGCAGCCGGCGTGGAGGCGGTGGCATCCTTTGCCGGGGTTTCGTTCTTGCCGCAGCCGACCAGCGCGGCCGAAACGGCCAGGGTCAGCAGCACGATCTTGGGAGTACGGGTCACTTGAATGGCCTCCAGGCCGAGTGAGTCAGGGAAGGGCCGGGGGAACGGCCGTGGGCCGAACGATACGCCGCCGGCCCACACTGCAAGGGTGTCGAAGGTCATGGCCGGGCGCAAGAGCCTTGCCGGCACCGGAAAAAGACAGACCCGGCAAAAGCCGGGTCTGTCGGGGTGCTGCGATCAGGCAAGGATCAGAACTTGTACTTCAGACGCACGAACGGGGTGCGGCCGTACAGATCGTACTGGGTGGCGAATGCCGCAATGTTGCCGTAGCGGGCATCGCTGACGCCGGTGGAGATCAGCGGCGGGGTCTTGTTGAAGATGTTGCTGACGCCCACCAGGATTTCCCAATCCGCCTGCGAGTAGCTGACCGAAGCGGTGTGGTAGGTCCGCGAATCAACCGTGATGTCACGATAGGAGTTCGGACGGCCCTGGTACGTGAACACCGGATCCAGATCGATGTCCTTGGTCTTGTGGATGTAGGTGGTCAGCCAGTTGAAGGTCCAATCACCCCGGGTCAGGCTCAGTGCCAGGTTCCCCACGACCTTCGGACGGCCGATGTCACCCAGCAGTTCGTTCGAGGACAGGCCGCTTTCCTCTGCGCTGGAGAAGACCTGCTGCGTATCTTCGATGGTGTAGGTGACCTGCGTTTCGGCCGAGAACTTGCCGAACGAGAAGTCATGGTCGAAGTTGGCGGTCAGATCGTAGCCACGTGTACGCTGCTTGTTGATGTTGACGTACTGATTGAAGACGTCGGTGATGTTCCATGCCTCGTCACCGGTACCCGGGTTGCGCACCAGCAGGCCGCAGAATGCGTTCGGGAACACGGCAGCGCCGTAGCAGCCCTTGACGATGTCGGCGGTGGTGATCTGGCCGATTTCGTTCTTCACCTGGTAATCGAAGTAATCGATTGCCACGCTCAGGTTGGCGAAGGTCGGGGTGAACACGATACCGGCGGTCTTGGCACGCGAGGTTTCCGGAATCAGCTGGCCAGCGCCGCCACCAGAGTAGACCGTGGCGCTGCTGCCGTTGCCGGCGTAGTCGGCCGGAATGCCAGCGGCGGCGCAGTTGGTCTGGTAGTTGGTGTTGGAGCTTTCACCCCAGCGGATGCATGGGTCGATGCCGGTTTGGCCGAGGAAGCCGGTCTGGTTGCCCAGGTACAGCTCGTACAGGCCCGGAGCGCGGTAGGAGGTGCCAATCGAGCCGCGCAGGCGCAGCGACGGAATGACCTGCCAGTTCAGACCCACCTTCCAGACCTCGTCGGTGCCATCCACCGAGTCATACTGGAACGCACGGCCCGAAGCATTCAGGCTGAGCGATTCGATCGCCGGCAGGCCCTTCAGCAGCGGCACGTCGAACTCGACGAACGCTTCCTTCACGCGGTCATCGCCCTTGGTGACGTTTGCCGAGCTCGAACCCCACAGGTCCTGTGCCTTGGACAATTCACCCGGCTGATCGTTGATCGAGTAGTAGCGGTACTCCAGGCCAGCGGCCACGCCGACGGCACCGGCCGGCAGCTCGAACAGATCGCCGCTGACGATCGCATTGATCGTGGCCTGCTTGTAGATGGTCTTGCCCCAGTCCCACACGCCGAGGAGGTTGGTCAGTTCGTCGACCTTCGCGCCGCTCAGGTAGCCTGGGTCGAGGTAGTTCAGCGTCGGCGCGTCGTCAGTGTAGTCAACGTCACCGGTCTTGGAGGCCTGGATGCCCAGGTTGCCGTACTTGCCCTTGGAGTGGCTGAAGTTCGCATTGACTTCCCACGCCCAGGTGTCGGTGCCCTTGAACAGGCCGTCCAGCTTGGTGGCGCCGTAGAAGTAGTCAACGGTCACGTCCTGCTGTGACTTGAACGGCATGATCGGACGAATGACGCCGGTGAAGCCCGAACCTGCCGGTGCCTGGATGCGGGGGAAGAACTGGCGCCAGCGGAACGTCTCGGTTTCACGACGGTTGAACAGGAACTGGGTCTTCCAGTTGATCGAGTCGAACGCGAAGTCAGTGGCAACGTAAACGCTCTTGCGTTGCTGCTGGTTGATGATCTGCTCTTCGCCGAAGCGCGCGAAGTTCAGCGGTTCATCGTAGATCGCATCGCGGCCACCGGCATAGGTGCGGGTGGTACGCGGCCGATAGCCGGGCAGTGGGCCGATGGTATTTCCTTCCGGCGAAGGAACATAACGGACGGCACCGACGTCGACGACGTTGTGCAGCAGGTTGTTGCAGTTCGCCAGATCGGTGCCGGCAGTGATCGAACGATCCTGACGGTCGATGCGGTTGCCGTCGGCATCCTTGATGAGGTCGTTGCCGCAGTTCAGGTAGTCGCGGTCATTTCGGGTCAGCGCATTGTGGCGATACCACTCGGCGGCGGCCACGATGCTGCCGTTGTCGAAGTTCCAGCCGTTGGCCAGCGATGCAGCAAATACCTCGCCACCGCCCTCGGTCGGCACGCGCCCGGTGACGGTCAGCTCCGGACGCTCGATGTTCTTCTTGGTGATCAGGTTGACCACGCCGGCCACCGCATCGGAGCCGTAGATGGAGGACGAACCGTCCTTCACGATCTCGGCGCGCTGCAGAATGGCGGTGGGAATGACGTTCAGGTCGAAGGCGCCGACGGCGCCGCGGGTACCGGCCGGGCCCGGACGCTGGCCATCCAGCAGCACCAGGGTGCGGTTGGCGCCCAGGCCGCGCAGTGAAACGGTCTGCACGCCGGTGCCGCCGTCGACGACGAAGCCGCCGAACTGGTGGGTGATCTGCGTTTCAGCCGAACCGATGGCCGACTTCTGCAGGAACTCGGCGACGTTGACCTGGCCCTGCTTGGCGTTGGTCTCGGCGTTGATGGTGAACACCGGCGAGGTGGTCTCATAGTCCGCGCGGCGGATCAGCGAGCCGGTGACGGTGATCTTGTCAAGGTCGGTCGCACGCTGGTTGGATGAGGAAGCGCTTGACGCCTTTGCTTCCTGCTGGGTGGTCTCCTGGGCCAGTGCCGGTGCGACCTGCAGGCAGGCCAGTACTGCGAGAGTCAGCGGGACGCGGCTTGGCTTGATGTGGCGGTTAGCGTTGCGCATTTCTTAGGATCCCCGTTTGTTATGCTTCGGTTAATGGAGTGTATGTGTGGCGTAAAGTAAATGCAACATGAATGGATGCTTTGCGTAACTTATTGTTGCTAAGGGGGAATTCAGACGCATGGGCATTAAAAAACCCCGCCGGTTAAGCTGGCAGGGTTGTTGATCGGGCCCCTCTGCTGGGGTTACAGGCCGCCTGGCCCACAGTCCTTGGCCAGGTAGTCGGCCATCAAGGTGAGGGTCGTCTGGAAGTGACGCGGGTACCACGGCATGCTGTGCGGCATGTCGGGGATCAGTTCGAATCTGGCCGGCACCTTGCCCTGCACGCCGGAATAGAAGTTGCGGGCATGGAACGCCGGCGTGCGCACATCGCGGTCGCCGACGAAGGTCAGCAACGGAATGGTGGCCTTGGCCGTGTTCTGCATCGGGTCCATGCCCTTCACTGTGCGGCCCTGCAGGATGCGCTGCAGGCGGTTCTGGCTCCAGGACGTGCCCAGGCGGCCGAGGTCGGTGACCGGTGCCCCGGCGATGGCGCACTGGTACGGCGAGGGGCTGCGCACGGTGGCTGCCGCCGCGGCAAAACCGCCGTAGGAGTAGCCGAAGATCGCGATGCGATCCTTCGCCGCGATGCCCTGCGACACCAGCCAGGCGGCACCATCGTCCTTGTCATCCTGCATCTTCTGGCCCCACTCGCCATCGCCGGCCAGCCACAGCTTGCGGCCCAGGCCGGAGCTGCCACGGTACTGCGGTCGCAGCACGGCATAACCGCGCGAGGTGAAGAAGGGCACCCAGCCGGACACGTCCCAGCCCGTGTAGTCACGCGCCCACGGGCCGCCGTGCGGATGCACCAGTGCCGGCAGTGGGCCGTCGCCCTGCTTCCAACCGGCCGGAAGGTCGAGGATTGCCGGGATCTGCTGGCCATCGCGGGCGGTGTAGGTCACCCATCGCTGCTCGCCGATCTGCTTGCTGTCCACCCAGGGACGTTCGCTGCCCAGCGGCACCACGTCCTTGCGGTCGGCCAGGATGTAATAGCTCTTCGGGTTGCGGTTGCTTTCCGTGGTGAAGAGCACCCGCGAGAGGTCGTCGTTGTAGCCGGTGATGTAGACGGTCAGGCCCGGATAGGCCTTCTGCAGGCCTTCCTGCAGGCCCTTCATCTGCGGATCGACATAGATCGCCTGACGCTGCGGTCCATCGATGTAGAAGCCCAGCACCTGGTTGAAGTTGCTCTTGCGCGTGCCGAGGATCAGCGAGCTGATGGAGAAGGTCGGGTGGGCGGCCAATGGCTCCTTGTCGAACTCTTTCTTGACCGGGTCGTACAGGCGGGCCTGTACCAGATCGGAAAACTGGTCGGTCAGCACATACAGTTTGCCGCTGTCATCGTCGATGCCGACCACGTCCACCGTGAAGCGTTCGCTCAGCTTGGTGGTCAGCGGCGCATGTACCTCGAACTGGCCGGCGCTGTTCTTGATCAGCACGCGCTGTTCGAAATCGTCCGAGCCGCTGGATTCGATCTGGGTCTGAGTCACCACTTCGCCGGTGCGCGGGTGGAACAGCCCTGGGGTTGTGCGCGAGCTGCCCTTGAACAGCAGTTCGGTCTGGCCGGTGCGCAGGTTGAAGCGGTAGTAGTTGGCCTGCAGTGTGGCTTCATTGAGCTGGTTGATGATGACCCGGTCCGGGTCCAGCGGCAGCAGGTGCACCAGCGAAGCGGTGCCGGCCAGCTCCAGGCAGCGCAGGGTATCGGCACTGACGCCCAGCGTTCGCGTGTTGCTGGCAAACGCCTCGTCGAATTTCGCCTGGCTGGCGTCGGTCAGGTAGGCCTTGGTCAGGAAGGTCTTGGTGGCGCCGGTACTGTTGCCTTCGCCGCAGCCGCCCAGCTTACCGGTCCACTCCTGGCGGCTGATGACCAGGTTGCGTCCGGCCTTGAGGGCGCTGGCAGCGATGAACTTCATTCGATCGCCGGACGGGGTGATGGCGACCGGGCCGGCGGCGAGGTTGTCCAGGTTCCAGTTGGCCAGCGCGGTATCGGCATTGTTGCTGCCAGGGGCGGCAATGATGGCGACCAGCTGCTTGCCGTCGGCACTCATCGTGACCGACTGCAGCGCGGGAATCTTGGCGAAATCCTCCGCGGGCAGGGGCGCGGCAGCGGCGTGGCCGATGCAGAGGCCCAGCAGCAGCGTGGCGACGGTACCCGGACGGGCGGTCTTGTAACGGGGTTGCATCATCAGGGGTTCCTTGTGGCAGAGCACGGCAACATGACCTGAAGATGAACGAAGCCCTGGGTTCCGTCAACTCGGCGTGAAAAATGGCGGTCCCGGCCGCTCCCCCAAACAATGAGACCCCGCCGGAGCGGGGTCTTTTGCTGCAGAAAAAGACGTCGACGGATCAGTTGTTGCCGAATTCGTACTTGGCCTGCACGTAGATGGCACGGCCATAAGCGTTGTACAGGTAGTTGTTGTACGGCTGGCCGCTAGTGCCGGAGAAGCTGTACCGCTGGTTGTCAGGCATCTTGTTGGACACGTTGTAGACCATCAGCGACAGGGTCAGGTCGTTCATCGCCCGGTAGTTCACGCTCAGGTTGTAGGTGGTGTACGAGCCCCACTTGCCGGCCTTGTAGCCGGAACTGTGGAGGTCGTCGTAGCCGTTGCCCAGGTAGGCCATGTAGTTCGGCGTCTTTCCGATGTAGTTGGCATACAGGGTGGTGGCCCACTTGTCCTTGGCCCAGCCGATCGAACCATCGGCGCGCACCCTGGCGTACTGGTCGTAGTTCCACATCGCGTACGGGTCGCGCAGCAGGTCGAGGTAGTCGTCGCCCGGCTGCGGCTGCAGTTCGCGCTTGATCATGTTGGTGTAGTTGCTGGAGAACTGCAGCGCACCGAAGCGGCCGATGTCCTGCACCACCGACACCGAAAGATTGTTGATGGGCGCCCACACGATGCCGGCGTTCCAGACACCGGCGGTGATCGGTTCCAGGTCAGGGTTGCCGGACTGGGTACCGAACACCGACACGCTGTCATACGGGCAGCCGGTGGTGTTGGCCGGGTCGTAGCCCAGCTGGCCGCAACGGTAGTAGTCGGTGGAGCCGTTGGCGTAGTAGCCACTGACACCCTGGAAGGCATCGGACAAGGTGGGCGCGCGCAACGCGGTGCCGTACTTGCCACGGAACAGCAGGCTGTCAATCGGACGGAATTCCAGGCTGACGCTATAGGTCGGCTTGTAACGCTCCAATGGATCGGTATGTAAGGTTAATCAAAATGTCTTTAAAAACAGCGTCTTGCGAAATCATGAAAGCTCTGCCGAGTTTGGCGGAATGAGTGTTGTGTAGATATTTCTTGATTAACAATTGAGGCATCGCTGCATTTGGCGCGGCGTGTCCAACCCCCAAAAAAAAGGCCCCGCCGAAGCGGGGCCTGGTCCGGAATCAGACCCGGAAAGCGACGGGATTACTTGCCGAAGTCGTACTTGGCCTGCACGTACACGGTACGGCCGTAGACGTTGTACAGGTAGTTGTTGAACGGCGTGCCGGAGGTGCCCTGATAGCTGTGGGCCTGCTGCTCGGGCATCTTGTTGAACACGTTGTTGACCATCAGCGACAGGGTCAGGTCATCCTGCACGCGGTAGTTCACGCTCAGGTTGTAAGTGGTGTACGAAGCCCACTTGCCTGCCTTGTAGCCCGACGCACCATGGGTGTACTCGTAGCCGTTCAGGCCCGCCAGGTAGTTCGGGGTGTGGCCGATGTAGTTTGCGTACAGCGTGGTGGTCCACTTGTCCAGCGACCAGGCCACTGACGCGTCGGAACGAACCTTGGCGTAGCTGTCGTAGTTCCACATCGACTTGGGGTTGCCCAGCAGGTCCTGGAAGTCCTCGCCCGGCTGCGCCTGC
Organism: Stenotrophomonas sp. G106K1; assembly: GCF_037969685.1. Classification (NCBI taxonomy): domain Bacteria; kingdom Pseudomonadati; phylum Pseudomonadota; class Gammaproteobacteria; order Lysobacterales; family Lysobacteraceae; genus Stenotrophomonas; species Stenotrophomonas sp. G106K1. The sequence goes on from NZ_JBBPFR010000020.1 coordinate 34,360, forward strand.
ACTTCACGCTTGAGCATGTTGGTGTAGTTGCCCGAGAACTGCAGCGAACCGAAGCGGCCGATGTCCTGCAGGTACTTGAAGCCGACGGTTACGGCCTGCAGGTTCTGGCGGGCCACGTTCATCTTCGGGGTGTACAGCGAGCTCAGGTTGCCTGCCGAATCGCGCACGACCCAGTCAGCCACGTTCTGGCAGGTGGCCGAGGAACCGTTCGGCAGGCCGTTGCGGCAGTAGTATTCGGCCAGCAGCAGCTGGTCGGTGCTGGCCGTGTCGACTTCGTTCTCGATCTTCCAGTTGTAGTAGTCGGCCGAGATCGACAGGTTCGCCATCGGCGCCCAGACGATGCCCGCGTTCCAGACGTCGGCGGTGATCGGCTCCAGGTCCGGGTTGCCGGCACGTTCGGAGTAGACCGAGACGCTGTCCGCGTAGCGGCAGGCGTCGGTGTTGCCCGGTACGTAGCCCAGCTCGCCGCAACGGTAGTAGTCGGTGGAGTTGGCGGCGTAATAGCCGCTGCGGCCCTGGAACGCGTCGGGCAGGGTCGGCGCGCGGAAGGCGGTACCGTACTTGCCGCGGAACAGCAGGCTTTCAATCGGACGGAACTCGACACCCACGCTGTAGGTGGCCTTGTCGACGGTGTTGTCGGCGATCTTGAAGGCGTCATAGCGACCGGAAGCGGTCACCGTCAGCGACTCCAGCAGCGGCATGCGCAGCTCGCTGGTCACCGCGTAGTTGCTGCGATGGCCGTTGCCGGCAACTGCCGACGAGCCCCACACGTCGCCGTCCAGCAGGCGCTGGTCCGGGCTGTAGTCCCAACCTTCGCTGCCGCCTTCGACGACCACGGCCAGGCCGGCATCGCCGCCCGGCAGCGAGAACAGCGAGCCGTTGGTGACCTGCGCGCGTGCCAGGTTCTGCCAGGTGCGGCTGTGATTGGTGGTGTAACCGGTGAAGCCAGCGAAATCTTCCGGCGAGATCGGCGAGTAGAACGCGCCCCAGTTGGTGTTGTAGATGCCGAAGCCATCCTGGGTGCCCAGCTGCGGGCCCAGCACCTTGTCGGCGAAGTAGCTGTTGATGGCATTGCCGAAGCGCTGGAACTTGCTCTCATCCAGGCGGTATTCGCCACGGGTGAAGCTCAGGCTGTAGTCCCAGTTGCCGACTGCACCCTTGCCGCCCAGGGTGACCTGGTAGGCACGGCTCTTGTCGTTGTTCAGGATGCCCTTGTAGCCTTCGCCGCCGATGTCTTCCGGAGCGAACGCGCGCTGCAGGTTGACCAGCTTGCCGGAGGCCTGGTCATAGAAGCCGCCCATGGTGCTCTTGGTGCCCCACCAGAGGTAGTTGGAGCCCGAGGTGTATTCGGTCTTTTCCTTGCTGTACAGCACGTCGGCGAACAGCTGGAAGTTGTCGTTCACGTCGAAGGTCATCGACGAGTAGAACTGGCCGCTGTCCTTGCCGTTCTTCAGAGTCTTGTAGCCGGCGCCGAAGACCGAGCCGCAGGACTGGCCCGTCGGGCGGTTGGCCAGCACGGTGGTGCCGTCGAACTGGCCGGCAACGTTGGCGCAGTTGCTCGGGTCCATCATGTACAGCGCGTTGGTCTTGGCGTCGATGACGGCGAAGTCGTTCGACGGCAGCTGCGCGGTGTAGCCGTTCGCGTTGTTCTGCTTGGTCAGGTCACGCTGGTAGCCCCAGATCGGGTTGCTGCTTTCGATCTGCACGTTGACCAGTGCATTGAAGCGGTCGTCCAGCGCCGAGAAGCCGTGTGCACCGCTGACGCGGAAGCTGCTGCCACCGCCTTCGGTGGACGTGCCGCCACGCACGGACAGGCTGCCGCCTTCCATGTGGTCCTTCAGGATGATGTTGACCACGCCGGCGATCGCATCCGAACCGTACAGGGAGGACTGGCCACCCGGCAGGACTTCGATGCGCTCGACGATGTCGATCGGAATGCCGCTGATGTTGTTGAACGCGTCGCCGCCGTTGTACAGCGCCGGGTAGGACATCATCGGGCGGCCGTTGATCAGGTACTTGGTGTAACCCGGATTCAGGCCGAACATGCCAGCGGCTTCAGCGCCCTGGGTGAACGAAGCGGAGGTCTGGCCGCCCTGGATGCCGCCGGTGGTCAGCGAGGACTGCTGCAGCACCTCGGCAACGCTGTTGAAGCCGCGCGACTGGATGGCTTCAGCGCTGATGGTCATGACCGGGGTCTGGGTCTCAACCTGGGTCTGCGGGATCAGCGAACCGGTGACGGTGATCTTATCCAGGTTGGTGGCCTTGTCCTGGGCCATTGCCGGCGAGGCGGCAACCAGAGCGGAGATCAAGGCGACAGCGAGGGTATTGCGACGTGCGGAATTGCGAAGGTCTTTCATGTAGTTCCGTTCAAAGAGCAAATACGAGTACGGCACTGCGCATGCGCCATCGTGCGTGCTGCAACAACCAGCCGCGGAGCCCAAAACCAGTGCTCAGCGAACGTAACATGAACTTAACAATCTGTGCACGAATCTGTAGCAATCCTGAATTTCAGTCAGCGTACGTCCAGCTAGTATGATGTTGGGTTCTTCTTATCGATTCACCCCGGAGTCCGCAGTGAACAGTTCTTCCCGTCGTCCGCATGCCAGCCAGGTGCAGAAGGGACTGGCGCCGCATGCGCGCATCCGCAACGTGATCGCGGTGGGCTCGGGAAAGGGTGGGGTGGGCAAATCGACCACGGCGGTCAACCTTGCCGTTGCCCTGCAGCAGCTTGGCGCGCGCGTCGGCGTGCTTGACGCGGACATCTACGGCCCCAGCGTGCCGGCGATGCTCGGTCTGTCCGGTCGCCCGGAAAGCCCCGACAACAAGAGCATCGAGCCGATGCGGGCATTCGGCGTGGACACCATGTCGATCGGTTATCTGGTCGAGGACGAGACGCCGCTGATCATGCGCGCGCCACGCGCGACGGCGGCGCTCACCCAGCTGTTCGAAGACACGTTGTGGGACGACCTGGACTATCTGCTGATCGATCTGCCGCCGGGCACCGGCGACATCCAGCTGACGCTGGTGCAGAAGATCCCGCTGGCCGGCGCGGTGATCGTCACCACGCCGCAGGACATCGCCACGCTGGATGCGAAGAAGGCGCTGAAGATGTTCGAGAAGGTCGAGGTGCCGGTGCTGGGCGTGGTCGAGAACATGGCCGTGCATACCTGCAGCAACTGCGGGCACGTGGAGCACCTGTTCGGCGAGGGGGGAGGCGAGCGCATGGCGGCGCAGTACGGCGTGCCGCTGCTGGGCTCGCTGCCGCTGCAGATCGGCATCCGCGAGCAGGGCGATGCCGGCACCCCGATCACCGCCGCGCAGCCGGATTCGGCCGCGGCCCAAGCCTACCATCGCGCTGCCCAGCGTCTGGTCGAGGAGGTGGGCAAGCGCCCGCGCGCCTCGATCCCGATCCTGTCCTCGCTGCTGTAAGGGCCCGCTGGCGGGGCTGCGGCGGCGACGCCCGGCCCCCTGCTAGAATCCTCGCGCCCCCTTGCACCCAGGACAGAGCATGAGCATCAAGAGTGACCGTTGGATCCGCCAGATGTCCGAACAGCACGGCATGATCGAGCCGTACGAGGCCGGGCAGGTCAAGCAGGTCAATGGCGAGCGCATCGTCAGCTACGGCACTTCCAGCTACGGCTACGACGTGCGCTGCTCGCGCGAGTTCAAGGTGTTCACCAACATCAACTCGACGATCGTGGACCCCAAGCATTTCGATCCGGGCAGCTTCGTCGACATCGTCGGCGACGAGTGCATCATTCCGCCCAACAGCTTCGCGCTGGCGCGCACGGTCGAATACTTCCGCATTCCGCGCGACACCTTGGTGGTGTGCCTGGGCAAGAGCACCTATGCGCGCTGCGGCATCATCGTCAACGTGACCCCGCTGGAGCCGGAGTGGGAAGGCCATGTGACCCTGGAATTCAGCAACACCACGCCGCTGCCGGCGCGCATCTACGCCAATGAAGGCGTGGCGCAGATGCTGTTCTTCCAGTCCGATGAAGTGTGCGAGACCTCGTACAAGGACCGCGGCGGCAAGTACCAGGGCCAGACCGGCGTGACCCTGCCGCGCACCTGAAGGTAGCGCCGGGCGATGCCCGGCGTTCTGCGTGATCACGAAGGCGGCGCATGCGCCGCCTTCGCTTATTTGCCGCGACCGAACAGGATCGCGATGCCTACGGCCACCAGGCCGAGCGGCCACCAGGTCAACAGCAGGCGCGACAGGTTCAGGTTGGTCCAGCCCAGGTTGCTGGCCAGCATGAACAGGCCGATCAGGATCAGCAGGATGGCGGCAACGATATTGAATCGCATCGGGTCGGCACTGGCTCAGGAATGGGCCGGATATCCTAGCCGTTCCTTCCAGTAGGCGACATGCTGGTCCAGCGCTGCCGGCTCATAGCGGTGCGCCGGGCCGCTGCCCCAGACCGGGCCGGGCCATGCCGGATCGCCGTCATGACGCCCGATGACGTGGAAGTGCAGCTGTCGCACGATGTTGCCCAGCGCGCCGATGTTGATCTTCTCCACCCCGTCGGAGCCCTTCAATGCCTTGCAGGCGCGGTTGAGCTCGGTGCGCAGCTTGTCCTGCTGTTCACCGTCCAGCTCGATCCATTCGGTGACCCCGGCCAGGCGCGGCACCAGCACCAGCCAGGGGAATCGTTCGTCGTTCATCAGTCGCACTTGCGACAACGGGCCTTCGGCCACCAGCACGCTATCGGTGGCCAGGCGTGAATCGAGTTCGAAATCGCTCATCCAAGATGCTCCGAGAAGAAGTCCAGGGTGCGTTGCAGCGCCAAGGCGGCGCTGTCTGGATCATACGCATGTCCGACCTCGCGGTTGAAGGCATGGTCGGCCGGATAGACGTAGGTCGCCATCTGCGGCAGCTTCTCGCGATGGGCCTGGATCGCCTCCGGCGGGATGCTCTTGTCCTGCGCGCCGAAGTGGAACATCACCGGCGCCTTCGGCGCTTCATCCAGGAACTGCACGTTGCGCGCGCCGTAGTAGCTCACCGAGGGCAGGCCCAGGCGCAGCGCGGACAGCAGCGCGACGCTGCCGCCCCAGCAGTAGCCGACCGTGCCCACCTTGCCGTGCGGGGCCAGCCGGGTGGCTGCGGCGCGGATCACTTCCAGCGCCTTTTCCATGCCCAGGGCGGTGACCCGTTGCAGGCCATCCTTCACGCCTTCGGGGCTGTAGGGCAGGGCGTCCGGGTCGGCCTCGGGGCCGTCCACCAGGTCGAAGAACGACGGTGCCAGTACCGCGTAGCCCTCGGCCGCGAAGCGTTCGGCCACGCTGCGGATGTGCGGGTTGGCGCCGAAGATTTCCTGCACCACCACCAGTGCGGCGCGGGGTTTGCCCTCGGGCAGTGCCTGCCAGGCGCGGACCGGGCCGTAATGCGTGTCCAGGGTGGTCCATTCGGACATCGGGGGGTACCTCGTTGCAGGGGACAGGCCTGCATTGTCGGTGCTGGGCGGGTTAGCGCGATGTCAGCGGCTGTGCGGGATCGGGCGGCTCACACGATTCAGAGGCCGCCCCCCAACCCCGGTATACTGGCGCCCTTTCAGGCCCCGGCCCCCAGGTCCCCCTGCCATGCCGGCAGGGGCCCAGGCCCCCAGAGTCCCGCGATTCCATGTCCCAGCTGAACCCCAAAGTCGGCTTCGTCAGCCTTGGCTGCCCGAAGGCCCTCGTCGATTCCGAGCGCATCCTCACCCAGCTGCGGTCGGAAGGCTACGACATCGTCCCGTCCTACGATTCGGCCGACGTGGTGGTGGTCAACACCTGCGGCTTCATCGATTCGGCGGTGACCGAATCGCTGGATGCCATCGGCGAGGCGATGAACCAGAACGGCAAGGTCATCGTCACCGGCTGCCTGGGCAAGCGCCCGGAGCAGATCCGAGAGGCGTACCCGAACGTGCTGGCGGTATCCGGGCCGCAGGATTACCAGAGCGTGATGGAAGCCGTGCACGCCGCGCTGCCGCCCAAGCACGACCCGTTCGTGGATCTGGTGCCGGACTACGGCATCAAGCTGACCCCGCGTCACTACGCCTACCTGAAGATTTCCGAGGGCTGCAACCACCATTGCAGCTTCTGCATCATCCCGTCGATGCGCGGCAAGCTGGTCTCCCGTCCAGTGGATGACGTGCTGCGTGAAGCCGAGCGCCTGGTGCGTGGCGGCGTGCGCGAACTGCTGGTGGTTTCGCAGGACACCTCGGCATACGGCGTGGATGTGAAGTACGCCGAGAAGATGTGGCGCGACAAGGCCTACCAGACCCGCCTGAAGGCACTGTGCGAAGGCCTGTCTGAACTGGATGCGTGGGTGCGCATGCACTACGTCTATCCGTATCCGCACGTCGATGACGTGGTGCCGCTGATGGCCGAGAACCGGATCCTGCCCTACCTGGACATCCCGTTCCAGCACGCCAGCCCGCGCATCCTGCGCCTGATGAAGCGCCCCGGCGCGGTCGAGAAGACCCTGGAGCGCGTGCAGAACTGGCGCCGCATCGCGCCGGACATCACCGTGCGTTCGACCTTCATCGTCGGTTTCCCGGGCGAGACCGAGGCCGAGTTCGAAGAGCTGCTGTCCTTCCTGGACGAAGCGCAGCTGGACCGCGTCGGCGCGTTCGCCTACTCGCCCGTCGAGGGCGCCACGGCCAACAACCTGCCGGACCCGGTGCCGGAAGAAGTGAAGCAGGAACGACTGGCGCACTTCATGGAAAAGCAGGCGCAGATTTCCGCTGCACGCCTGGAAGCCAAGATCGGCACGGTGCAGCAATGCCTGGTCGATGCCATCGAAGGCGATATCGCGGTGGCCCGTTCCAGGGCCGATGCGCCGGAGATCGACGGCCTGGTGCATATCCAGAACGCCGACCAGGTGGCGCTGCGCGTGGGTGAGTTCGTCGACGTGGAAATCACCGAGAGCGACGAGCACGACCTCTACGGCGACGCACTGCCGCCGGCCACGCGCCCGGCATTCGACCTCAAGGTGCTGTGACCGGGGCGGAGGCTGCTGATGGCGGCCCCCGCCGCTTCGTGGCACCGCTGCGCGCGGCGGTGGATCGGTCTGTGTTCGATCATCCGCTGTTTGCCGGTATCGCCGAATTCGCTGATCTGCTGACCGCAGCGGACTGGCCGCGCGTGTCCGACCTGGACGCGCGCCTGGCGCTGCCGGGCAAGCGCCTTGTTGAACAGGATGCGGCGCTGCTGGCCGACGGCCTGCACTATGAAGCGCGCATCGCCGACGGGCGTATCGCCACCCGTGCCGACAACTGGCACGACCTGTTCAATGCCCTGGTCTGGGCGTGCTACCTGCCAATCAAACGCGCACTCAACACGCAGCAATGCCGGCACATCGAACGCATGGCCGCAGGACAGCGCAACCGCGCGCAGGCCGCGCTGACCCAGTTCGATGAAACCGGCATGGTGGTGCGGGTGCGCGACCGGGCATTGCTGGCAGCCTGGGATGTTCACGATTGGCGCGCGCTGTTCGAACCGAGCCATTGGCAGTCAGGGCGGATCGCCATTGCCGCTGTATTTGGTCACGCCTTGATGGAACAGGCGCTGCTGCCGGGCCGGCTTCTGGTGGGCAAATGCATCGTGCTGCAGGGCGATGACGATGCGGGCTGCATCGATGCGGTTGTGCAGGCGATCGACGAGGGCAGGGTGCTGCTCGATCCTCTGCAGCTGCGGCCGCTGCCATTGGCGGGCATTCCGGGTTGGCACACCGATCAGACATCAGCCTTCTACGTGAACGACGATTACTTCCGCCCACTGCGCGAAGGCCGTCGTTACCCGCCGCCGCTGCCGCTGCCGTAGACCCGAGCCCGTGCCCGGCTGATCGCCGCTGCCCGCCAGAGGCTCAGCCCTTGGCCGCAGTCTCGTACTCGACATCGATCACCGCAAAGGTGTGATGACCACTGGGCAGTTCCACCGAAAACTCATCATCCAGCCGCTTCTTCAACAAGGCCCGCGCCAACGGCGAATCGATGCTGATCCAGCCCAGCCCTGCATCGGTCTCATCCGGCCCGACGATGCGGTAGCGGCTGGTCTGCCCGCTGTCCACGTTCTCCAGCTCCACCCACGCGCCGAAGAACACCGCCTGCGGATCGGTCGGCGTGGTGTCGACCACGCGCAGCGATTCCAGGCGCTTGGTCAGGTAGCGCACGCGGCGATCGATCTCGCCCAACTGCTTCTTGCGGTAGGTGTATTCGGCATTCTCCGAACGATCGCCCTCGGCCGCGGCCGCGGCCAACGCCTTGACCACCTCGGGTCGACGTACCCGCCACAGCTCATCCAGCTCGGACTTCAAGCGTGCATGGCCGGCGGCGGTGATCAGCGCGGTGCTCTTTTCTGCGGGGGGACGCCAACGCGACATGTAATGCGGCTTCTCGTGCGGGATGAAACAACTACGGCGCGCCGTTGCCGGCGCGCCGCGAAGGTGCTGCCGGGGCTCTCAGCGCTTGCCGCCGAAGATGCCGCCCAGGATGCCGCGCACGATCTGGTTGCCCAGCTTGGTGCCGACCGTACGCGTGGTCTGCTTGGCCATCGTCTCGATCATGCCCTGGCGACGTTTGGTGCCAAAGATCGCATCCTTGATCGATTGCCCGAAGCCACCTTCCTGCGCCTCGTCCTGTTCACGGCTGCGCGCGGCCGGCGCATCGGTTTTCTCGACCGCCTTCTGCGCGCGCTGGGCAAGCAGTTCGGCGGCCGATTCGCGGTTGATGGCGGTGTCGTAGCGCGTGCCGACCGGACTACCGGCCCGCACCTGCGTACGTTCGGCTTCTGTGACCGGCCCCATGCGGCAGCGCGGCGGGGCGATCATCGTCTGCTGTACCGGCATCGGCACGCCCTTGTCCTGCAGCGTGGACACCAGCGCCTCGCCGGTACCGAGCTGGCTGAGCACCTTCACCACATCCAGTTTCGGGTTCGGCACGAAGGTCTCGGCGGCGGTCTTCACCGCCTTCTGGTCGCGCGGGGTGAATGCGCGCAACGCGTGCTGCACGCGGTTGCCGAGCTGACCGAGGATGTTGGCCGGTACGTCGTCGGGGAACTGCGAGCAGAAGTACACGCCCACGCCCTTGGACCGGATCAGCCTCACCACTTGTTCGATGCGCTGTACCAGTGCGGGGGGCGCATCGTCGAACAGCAGGTGTGCTTCGTCGAAAATGAAGACCAGCTTCGGCTTGTCGAGGTCGCCCACTTCGGGCAGCTGCTCGAACAGCTCCGACAACAGCCACAGCAGGAAGGTGGAGTACAGCTTGGGCTTGAGCACCAGCTGGTCGGCGGCAAGGATGCCGATGACACCGCGGCCATCATGGTTGACCCGCATGATGTCGGCGAGTTCCAGCGCCGGTTCGCCGAAGAAATGCTCGCCGCCGTCCTGCGCCAGGCGCAGCAGGGCGCGCTGGATGGCCGCCACCGACTGCGCGCTGACCAGGCCGTACTCGGTGGAGATGTCCTTGCGCTCTTCGGCCACCAGGCCGAGCAGGGCGCGCAGGTCGTCCATGTCCAGCAGCAGCAGGCCGCGGTCGTCGGCCAGCTTGAACACGATGTCGAGCACGCCGGCCTGGGTGTCGTTCAATTCCAGGATGCGAGCCAGCAGGGTCGGGCCCATCTCGCTTACGGTGGTGCGCACCGGGTGGCCGAGCTTGCCGTACAGGTCCCAGAACACAGTGGGGCTGGCCGCCGGGGTATAGTCGCTCACGCCGATCTCGGCCGCGCGCTTGAGCAGGTTCTCAGCGCCGGTACCCGGCACCGCCAGACCAGACACATCGCCCTTCACATCGGCCAGGAACACCGGCACCCCGATCCGCGAGAAGCCCTCGGCCAGGGTCATCAGGGTCACGGTCTTGCCGGTGCCGGTGGCGCCGGCTACCAGCCCATGGCGGTTGCCGAGTTTCGGCAGCAGGGTGACAGCCACATCGTCGGTGATGCCTTTGCCGAGCAGAATCGGATCCATGGTCCAGCCCTTGTGATGAATGTGCCAATGTTAACCGCCGACAGTGACGGGCCGAAGGTCGGCTTGCCCCGACCTTGGCAGCGCCGCTACTCTGCCTGCCTGTTTCATACACAGTGCCACCAATGCCCGTTCCTGTCCTGATTTCCCGCACCTGGCCGCTGCTGGCCCTGGCTGGCCTGGTTTCCCTGGCACCGGAGGCCCACGCACAGCGGGTTTCGGCCCGGGACAAGGTGAAGGTGGATGCACTGCAACAGCGCATGACTGCAGCCGAGAAACGCTACAGCGATGCCGTGCTGCTGGTGGCCAACGCCGATCCGAAGGGGCGCAACGAGGCCGATGCCGCGCTGGAGGACATGGAAGATGTCATCAGCGAGTGCGTGAAGCAGAAGGGCTGCCAGATGAGCAACATGCTGGCCACCTACAAGCGCCTGCTCAAGCACGATGCCGATGCCGCCGCCGATGATGACGTGGCCGATGAAGCCGGCGACCGCCTGGAAGCCGACCCGGACCATGTCGGCCCGCTGGCTGCCGACGTGCCCGAGGCGGCCCGCGCAGCGGCGCTGCTGAACGACAAGCGCCATGCCTTCGACAACATGGTCGAGTACAACCCCGCCGTGCAGGCCGGCATCCGCCGCTGGCTGACCGACATGCGCCCGGCGCTGATGACCACCTACGAGAACTACCAGAACCTGCGCGCGGTGATGTGGCCGGAATGGGAGAAGCGCGGCCTGCCCGAGGCGCTGCTGTTTGGCATCATGGCCAAGGAATCCAATGGCCGTGTACATGCGTCCTCACGTGCGGGCGCCGCGGGCCTGATGCAGTTCATGCCGGCCACCGGTCGCCGCTTCGGCCTGGGCCCGGACGGTACCGGTTTCGATACCCGCTTCGATGCGCGCAGCGCCGCTGAAGCCAGCGCGACGTACCTCAACGAGCGCATGCGCGAACTCAACAATAACGTCGAACTGTCGCTGGCCGGCTACAACGGCGGTGAGGGCCGCGCGGCGCGCGTCTACAAGCAGTACCCGGGCCAGAGCTTCTGGGTGGACAGCGTCTACAACCAGTTCCCGGGCGAAACCAAGGACTACGTGCCGATGGTGATCGCCGCGTCCTGGATCTTCCTGCACCCCCAGCAGTACGGCGTGGAGTTCCCGAAGATCAACGCGCAGCCGGCCACCATCCGCCTGGCCCGCTCGACCACGATCTACGAACTGACCATCTGCCTGGGCAGCCATGGCACCCGCGATGGCTACATGCGCGCATTGCGCAACCTCAACCCGCGCTATGAGGCCGATGGCTGGATTCCGGCAGGAACCCTCATCAACGCCACCAACCGCATCGCCGGCCTGTACACGCGCAACTGCGTCAGCGGCCCGCGTGCGGATCTGGCCCGTACCCTGATTACCGCCGACCTCAATGCCGCGATCGTGCGCCCGAGCGCCGCCATCTACACCGGCAGCGTGGCCGTGGGCGGGGTGGTGCCGGTGGCCGATCCCAATGCCGCCAGCAGCGTGCCGACCACGCCCGCCACGCCGGTGGCTGCGCCGCGCCCGGCGCCGGCCCCCCGTGCCAAGCCGGCCCGCAGCTACAAGGTCGGCAAGGGTGAGACCCTGGGCAGGATCGCCGCCAAGTTCCAGTGCGATGTGCCGGTGCTGGCCCGCGCCAATGGCCTCAAGGCCCCCGGCTACAGCCTGCGCCACGGCCAGGTGCTGAAGCTGCAGGGCTGCGACAAATAATCTCTCCGCACTCTGGATATCGCATGGACCTCGAAGACACCCGCAACCTGTTCACCAACCTCCGCGAGAACACCGACTGGAACCTGGATGCCCCGTTGCTGTGGGGGTACTTCTTCGTGCACTCCACCGCCGAGCCGCTGCAGGCACTGGCCACCCATCTGCAGGCGCAGGGCTATGTGCTGGTGGAGATGTTCGAGCAGGAGCCGGAGGACGGTGACGCTGCATTCCACGTGCTGCATGTGGAGCGCGTGGAAGTCCACGACGAAACCTCACTGGACAAGCGCAACCAGGAACTGAGCGCGCTGGCCACGCAGATGGGCGTGGAAGACTACGACGGCATGGACGTCGGCCCGGCGCCGACCCTGCAGTAACGCCCGCATCCGGTAGTGCCCGGTAGTGCCGGCCGCTGGCCGGCATTCCGTTGAAGCCATCCACGCATGGCGTGGATCTACTGGCCAAGCGTGAGCCCAGCACGGCTCGGCTCTACATGAACCTCAGCGCAGCTTCGCCAGCGCCTGGCCCAACTGCACCGGATGCTCGGCATCCAGATGCGGAGCGAATTCGGCCACGCCCGGCGGCAGCAGCACGATCACGGTCGAGCCGTAATTGAAGCGCGCCATCTCTTCGAAGCGCTGCAGGGTGATGCCGCGGCCCCGGTAATCCTTGCGGGTGATGCGGTCGCCGTAATGCGGAATTTCTTCGCCGCTCCACACCGTTTCCACACCCGACACCAGCAGCGCACCGACCATCACGCTGACCATCGGGCCGAAGCTGGTATCGAAGTGGCAGACCAGGCGTTCGTTGCGTGCGAACAGGCCGGGCACGTTGTTCACCGCGGCCGGGCCAACGCTGAACAGGCGGCCGGGTACGTGCACGGTTTCGCGCAGGGTGCCGGCCCACGGCATGTGCACGCGGTGGTAGTCGCGTGGCGACAGGTACACCGTGGCATACAGGCCCTCGTTGAACGGCTTGGCATCCTCGGCGCTGCCCAGCAGCTCGGCGGCAGTGAAGGATTGGCCCTTGGCCTGGAAGATGCGGCCTGCGTCGATCTTTCCGAGCTGGCTGATGCGGCCATCGGCCGGCATCACCAGGCTGCGCGGATCGGCATCGGCCACGCGTGCGCCGGGTTTCAGCGCGCGGGTGAAGAACTGGTTGAAGGTCGGGTAGCTGCGCGGGTCCGGGTTGGCCGCTTCATCCAGGTTGACGTTGAACTTGCGGGTGACCGTGTCGATCAGCCAGCGCGATACGCGCGGGTTGTCCGAGTACGCCAGCGAACGCGCCATCGAGGACAGCAGGCGGTGGGGCAGGACGTACGTCAGGGCGGTGGTCAGACTCATGGGGCGGATTTCTCGGTCAGCTTCTGCAGGTCGCGGGCGATCGCCGGCGCGTTGAACGGGGGCCGCACCAGGCCGGCAAGCCGGCCCTGCGGATCGAGCACGGCCAGGCTGGCGGAGTGCTCGAGGGTGTAATCCTCGGGATTCTCGTCGAAGTGCTTGCCCGGCACCTTCTGGAACACGAACCCCAGCGAGGTGGCAAAGCGCTCCAGCGAGGGAATGTCGGCGGTCGCCGCCAGGGTGTCCTTGTGGAAGCCATGGGCGTACTCGCCCAGGCGCGTGGCGGTGTCGCGCTCCGGGTCGACCGAGACGAACAGCACGCGCGGGCGCAGGCCATCGGGCAGGGCTTCCCACTGGTTCTGCGCACCGGCCAGCTCGGCCAGGGTGGTCGGGCACACGTCCGGGCAGAAGGTGAAGCCGAGGAACACCAGGGTCCAGTGGCCCTTCAGCTCGCCGGGAATCAGGCGCGTGCCGTCGGACTGGGCCAGGTTGTAGTCGGGCAGGGCGCGCGGCTGCGGGTACAGGGTGATCGCTTCGGTGGCCGGCTGCCCGGCCGGCGGCTTCGGCGCGAACACCTGCTGGGCGGCGAGCAGGCCAAGGCCCGCTGCCAGAGCGATCAGCAGGATGATGCCGACGTTGCGATTGAACATGGGATTCCGCCGCAGGAAGTGGCCACCATCATACCGGCTGCGACTGGATCGTTTCTGCCGCAACGGATGCCGGCGCAGGCGGCAACCCCTATAATCGGGGGCCACTTTGCCCGCAGTACCGCCATGACCGCTGAAACGGCCGCCGAACTCCATACGATCATCGATCTGATCCGCTACGGCACCAGCCGTTTCAACGCTGCGGGCCTGACCTTCGGGCACAGCTACGACAATGCCCTGGACGAGGCCACCCAGCTGGTGCTGCACGGCCTGCACCTGCCGCACGACCTCGGCCCGGCCTACGGTCAGGCGCGCCTGCTGCGGGAAGAGAAGCTGGCGGTACTGGAGCTGTTCCAGCGCCGCATCGACGAGCGCATCCCGGCCGCCTACCTGACCGGTGAAGCCTGGTTCGCCGGCCTCAGCTTCAAGAGCGACACGCGCGCCCTGGTGCCGCGTTCGCCGATCGCCGAACTGATCGAGTGCGGCTTCGAGCCGTGGCTGGCCGGGCGCGATGTCAGCCGCGCGCTGGACCTGTGCACCGGTTCGGGCTGCATCGCCATCGCCATGGGCCACTACTACCCGAACTGGGAAGTGGACGGCGTGGACCTCAGCGATGAGGCGCTGTCGCTGGCCGAAGAGAACAAGGAACGTCTGCAGGCACACAACGTGACCCTGCTGAAGTCGGACCTGTTCAACGGCCTGACCGGCCGCCATTACGACCTGATCGTCACCAACCCGCCGTACGTCACCAACGACGAGACCGATGCCCTGCCGCAGGAATACTCCTACGAGCCGGACATGGGCCTGCGTGCCGGTGACGACGGCCTGGACCTGGTGCTGAAGATCCTGCGCGACGCGCCGCTGCACCTGAGCGAGGACGGCCTGCTGATCTGTGAAGTGGGTGAATCCGAGCAGCACCTGATCAAGCTGCTGCCGGAAGTCGATTTCGCCTGGGTCGAGTTCAAGGTCGGCCAGATGGGCATCTTCGCGGTCGAGTGCCGCGAGCTGATCGCCCACAGCGCACGCATCACCGAACTGGCGGCACAGCGCCCGTGAGTTCCAATTCGTTCGGCAAGCTGTTCACCGTCACCACGTTCGGCGAATCGCACGGGCCGGCCATCGGCTGCGTGATCGATGGCTGCCCGCCGGGGCTGGCGCTGGATGCGGCCGAATTCAGCCATGACCTGCAGCGTCGCGCCACCGGCAAGAGCCGGCACACCTCGGCGCGGCGCGAGGCCGACGAGGTCGAGATCCTGTCCGGGGTATACGAAGGCCTGACCACCGGCACCCCGATCGCGCTGCTGATCCGCAACACCGACCAGCGCAGCAAGGACTACAGCAACATCGGCCAGCAGTTCCGTCCGGGGCATGCCGACTACAGCTACTGGCACAAGTACGGCATCCGCGACCCGCGTGGCGGCGGCCGTTCTTCGGCGCGCGAGACCACCATGCGCGTAGCCGCTGGCGTGATCGCCAAGAAATGGCTGGCCGAGCGCTTCGGCATCACCGTGCGCGGCTACCTGTCGCAGTTGGGCGGGATCACCCCGGCCGGTTTCGACTGGTCGGTGGTCGAAGACAACCCGTTCTTCTGGCCGCATGCCGCACAGGTGCCCGAGCTGGAGGCGTACATGGATGCGCTGCGCAAGTCCGGCGATTCGGTCGGAGCCTGCGTGGACGTGGTCGCCGACAATGTGCCACCGGGTTGGGGCGAGCCGATCTACGGCAAGCTCGATGGCGAGCTTGCAGCCGCACTGATGAGCATCAACGCGGTGAAGGGCGTGGAGATCGGCGACGGTTTCGCCAGCGCCATGCAGAAGGGCACCGAACACCGTGACCTGCTGACCCCGCAGGGCTTTGCCAGCAACCATGCCGGCGGCATTCTCGGTGGCATCTCCACCGGCCAGCCGGTGGTCGCCTCGATGGTGCTCAAGCCGACCTCCAGCCTGCGCCTGCCGGGTGAGTCGCTGGATACGGCAGGCAATGTGGTGGAGGTGGTCACCACCGGCCGACATGATCCCTGCGTCGGCATCCGCGCTACCCCCATCGCCGAGGCGATGATGGCACTGGTGCTGATGGACCAGGCGCTGCGCCACCGCGCGCAGTGCGGGGACGTCGGCACCATCACTCCGCGCATTCCCGGCCAGCTTGATGGCTGATGCGCGGCCGACGGTCTGGGTGAGCCAGCCGCTGATCGACGCGGCCATCGCGCCGCTGCGTGATCGTGTGCAGCTGCGCACCACCGATACCGTCACCGCCTGGTCGCCGCAGCAGATCGCCGCGCAGCTGGCTGACGTTGACGGCGCGATCATCACCCTCAACGAGCGCATCGGTGCGGCCCAGGTTGCCGATGCCGTGCAGCTGCAGGTGATCGCGAATGTCGGGGTCGGTTACAACAATCTGGATGTCGACGCGCTCAGCGCCGCCGGCATCCTCGCCAGCAACACCCCGGACGTCCTCACCGAGACCACTGCCGATCTCGGCTTCGCCCTGCTGATGGCCACCGCACGCCGGATCACCGAATCCGAGCGCTGGCTGCGTGAGGGGAAATGGGGGCAGTGGTCGTTCCAGACCATGCTCGGCGCCGACATCCACGGCAGCACGCTGGGCATCCTCGGCATGGGCCGCATCGGCCAGGGCATCGCCCGTCGCGGTGCGCACGGCTTCGGCATGAAGGTGCTGTACCACAACCGTTCGCGGCTGCCGGCCGATACCGAAGCCGTGCTCGGTGCGACCTATGTGGATCTGGACACGCTGCTGGCGCAGTCCGACCATCTGCTGACCGTACTGCCGTACACCACTGCTTCGCACCACATCATCGACGCCGCCGCGCTGGCCAAGATGAAGCCGTCGGCCACGCTGGTGAACATCGCCCGCGGCGGCATCGTCGACGAACTGGCGCTGGCCGATGCACTGGCCAACGGTCGTCTGGCGGCGGCCGGTCTGGATGTCTACGAAGGCGAGCCTAACGTGCGGCCGGAACTGTTGGCCCTGCGCAACATCGTGCTAACCCCGCACATCGGCAGCGCCTCGCTGGCTACGCGCACGGCCATGGTGCAGATGGCCGTGGACAATCTGCTGGCCGGGCTTGGCCTGGACGGCAGCCCGGCGCGCATGCCGAGCGCGATCAACGCCGACGCGGCCCTTGCCGCGCGCGCCTCGATGGATAAAAAAAGCGGGAAACGATAGGGAACCTCCGCGCATCCATCCGAGGAGGCTCCCCGAACCCAGCTGTCGTGCGTGAGTTTTCCCCCCTTCCCGTTTTCGTGAGAGTTCCCCCATGAGCAATGCACAACGCAGCTTCCACGTCGCCATCGTCGGCGCCACCGGTGCGGTCGGCGAGACCATGCTGGCCATCCTGGCCGAGCGCGATTTCCCGGTCGGCACCCTGAGCCTGCTCGCTTCCGAGCGCTCGGCCGGCGGCGAAGTCGAGTTCAACGGCAGCAAGGTCAAGATCCAGGACCTGGCTACCTTCGACCCGAGTGGCGTGGACATCGCCCTGTTCTCGGCCGGTGGCAGCGTGTCCAAGGAATACGCCCCGAAGTTCGCCGCCGCTGGCGCGGTGGTGATCGACAACTCCTCGGCCTTCCGTTACGACGATGACGTGCCGCTGGTGGTGTCGGAGGTCAACCCGGACCAGATCGGCAACCGTCCGCGCGGCATCATCGCCAACCCGAACTGCTCGACCATGCAGATGCTGGTCGCGCTGGCACCGCTGCACCGCAAGTACGGCATCGAGCGCATCAATGTGTCCACCTACCAGTCGGTGTCCGGCGGTGGTCGTTCGGCGCTGGAAGAACTGGGCAAGCAGACCGGCCAGCTGTTGAGCTTCCAGGAAATCGATCCGCAGCGTTTCCCGGTGCAGATCGCCTTCAACCTGATCCCGCACATCGACGACTTCCTGGACAACGGCTTCACCAAGGAAGAGATGAAGCTGGTCTGGGAGACCCGCAAGATCCTGGGCGACGACAGCATCCTGGTGAACCCGACCGCGGTGCGTGTGCCGGTGTTCTACGGCCACTCCGAATCGGTGGCGATCGAAACCCGTGACAAGGTGACCGTGGCCGAAGCGCGCGCGCTGCTGGAACAGTCGCCGGGCATCGAAGTGGTGGATCGTCACGAAGCCGGTGGTTACCCGACGCCGGTCACCCATGCCTCGGGCACGGACGCGGTGTACGTCGGCCGCATCCGCGAGGACCTGTCGCATCCGCGCGGCCTGAACCTGTGGATCGTGTCGGACAACGTGCGCAAGGGTGCTGCCCTCAACGCGGTGCAGCTGGCCGAGCTGGTCGCCGCCGAGAAGCGCTGATCGCCGCTGTTGCATGACCGGTAGTGCCGGCCGCTGGCCGGCATTGCCTTATCGGCGCATGCCCGTGCCTGCCGGCCAGCGGCCGGCACTATCGCAGGCCGCTTCCCCGGTGGGTGCGGACCTTGGTCCGCACGCTTTATAGTGTCGCCCATGAATAAACGAGCCAAGGGCGCACGACGTCCGCTCACCTGTCTCTCCGCCGCGCTGCTGGCCCTGGTCAGCAGTTCGGCCATGGCCCTGGGCCTGGGCGACATCCGGGTCCTGTCCAAGCCGGGACAGCCGTTGCTGGCCGAGATCCCGGTGATCTCCGCCGATCCATCCGAACTCGAGAACCTGCGCGTCGCGCTCGCCTCGCCGGTCACCTTCGAGCGCGTTGGCCTGCAGCGTCCGGCAGGCTTGGTCAGCGAGCTGCAGTTCGAGCTGACCCGCAACGCACAGGGCAGGGCGGTGGTGCGGGTTACCTCGCAGACGCCTGTGGAAACACCGTCGCTGAGCTTCCTGATCGAGGCCGACTGGGGCCAGGGCCGGCTGGTGCGTGAGTACTCGGCGCTGGTTGATGCACCGGCCAGTGCACTGGCCGTGGCCGAACCGGAGATCGTCGCGCCGGCCGGCGTGCTGTCGGACACCATCGTCCGCGATGCGCCTGCCGCCGCTGCAACCACAGCCGAGCCGGCACCTGTCGAGGCTGCAGCCGCACCGGCGGCACCGCGCCCGCGCGCGGCGGCACCTGCACCAGCACCAGCACTGGCCGCAGACGACAGCGTGACCGTGCAGCGCGGACAGACCCTTTCGCAGATTGCCGGTTCGCTGGCCCGTGGCAATCAGATCAGTCGCGACCGGGCGATGATTGCACTGTTGCGTGCCAACCCCGAAGCCTTCATCCGAGGCAACGTCAACCTGCTCAAGCAGGGCGCGGTGCTGCGCATGCCGGGCGATACCGCACTGGCCGCGGTGGATGCGGCCGAGGCCGCCGCGCTGGTTCGCGAACACGCCGCGCAGTGGCGGCAGGCACGTACCGTGCCGCAGCCGGCTGGCGCCCCGATGCCGGTGGCCAAGGCCGATGGCACCGTTTCTTCCCCGGCTGCGGCCACAGGGGCACGACTTGAAATCGCCCCGGCGCTGGCATCCGACGCCGCGCACGCAGGCACAACCACCGGCACCACTGCCGGCAGCGAGGGTGACATGCTGGGCAACGAACAACTGCGCCAGGCCAAGGAGGACATCGCCACCCGCGATGCCGAGATCGGCGATCTGAAGCAGCGCGTGGCTGAGCTGGAGAAGCTCAAGGAGCAGCAGCAGTCACTGATCGCGATGAAGGACAATGACCTGGCCGCCGCGCAGCAGCGCCTGGCACAGGCGCCGGGTGCGCCGGGTGCCGGTACGCCGTGGTACTGGCTGGGCCTGCCGCTGCTCGTGCTGGTTGCCCTGGGCGCTTGGTTGCTGCGTCGTCGCAAGCCCTCGCCGCTGCCGCCGCTGCGCGAGGAACACGATGCCGCCGGCCTGGCCGCAGCACTGCCGGCAGGTGCCGCGCTCGATACCCTGGCCGAGCAGGACGCCGGGGTGAGTTTCGCGGCCGAAGGCGGACGTCAGGAACCGGCGATGCCGGCCTGGGCCAGCACCGCCGGCCATGATGCGCCGGATGCGGAAATCCGTGAGGATGCCTCGCCGGCCGAGTGGCGGGCGGGTGAGCTTGATGAAGACGCGCTGGCTGAACTGCCTGCTGCGGTGAACGATCTGCCGCGCTGGGACGATGCTGCAGCCCCGGTCACGCCGATCGAGGCCGCCGACGTGGCCGTACCCGAATACGCGCTGCAGGCCGAACAGGAGCCGCAGTTCCGCGGTGTGTTCGATCTGCCTGCCGAACCGCATGAGCATGAGACGGCTGCACTGGTCGGCCTGCACGACGACCATGACCATGATGCCGACGAGGACGTCGTCGGGTCTCCAGCAGGCAATGGCCATGACTGGACCCCGCGTGTCGGCCAGGAACGGCTGGAACTGGCCATCGCCTATCTGGATCTGGGCGACGCGCAGACTGCGCGCACCCTGCTGCACGAGGTGGCCGAAGGCGGCGATCTGCATTGCCAGGCGCAGGCCCGCGAACTTTTGGCCCGTCTGCCATGACCCGCGAACGCCGTCTCGACTACGTTGAATTCGCCTCGAGCGACCCGGCTGCGAGTCGCGTCTTCTTCGAAGACGTTTTCGGCTGGTCATTTGTCGATTACGGCAGCGACTACACCGCCTTCGATGACGGCCGCCTGCAGGGAGGCTTCTTCCGCGGCCAACCGCTGCGTGCCAGCGAAGGCGCGCCACTGCTGGTGCTGTATGCCGATCAGCTGGCGCCGATGGAAGCGGCGGTGCGTGCGGCCGGTGGCCAGATCGTGCGAACCGTGTTCTCTTTTCCCGGCGGCAGCCGTTTCCAGTTCGTCGAACCCGGTGGCAACGAACTGGCGGTCTGGTCCGAGCGCGACCCGGCCTGAGCGCCGCCCCACCCGCAACATCGAGGTAGCACATGCGTTACGCGCTCGGCGTCGAGTACGACGGCAGCGATTTCAGGGGATGGCAGAACCTGGGCGAGGGTGGACCCAGTGTCCAGGCCAGCCTGGAACAGGCCCTCTCGTCGGTGGCCGATACCCCCTTGCAGGTGGTCTGCGCCGGCCGTACCGATGCCGGCGTGCATGGCCAATGCCAGGTCGTGCACTTCGAGACCGACGTGGTGCGTGATCCGCGCGCCTGGATGCTCGGCACCACCACCCGCTTGCCGCGTTCGATCGCAGTGCGCTGGTGCGTGCCGGTGGCCGATGACTTCCATGCCCGTTTTTCCGCGCGGGCACGACGCTATCGCTACCGCCTGCTCAACCGCGAAGTTCGCCCGGCGCTGGGCCGGCAGACCCTCAGCTGGGAGCGCCGCCCGCTCGATGCCGAGCGCATGCACCTGGCCGGGCAGGCTCTGCTGGGTGAGAACGACTTCAGCGCCTTCCGCTCGGTCCAGTGCCAGGCCCTGCATGCGCGGCGTGAGCTGCAGTCACTGCAGGTCAGCCGCCACGACGACGTCATCGAGGTGGCGGTGCGCGGCAATGCATTCCTTCATCACATGGTCCGCAATATTGTCGGCTCGTTGATTCTGGTTGGCAGTGGGGAGAAACCGGTGGAGTGGATCGCCGAACTGCTGGCCGGGCGCGACCGAACCGTAGCCGGTCCCACCGCTCCTGCGCAGGGACTGGTGTTCCTGGGGCCGCTGTACCCCGACAACTGGCATCTGCCCGCCGAGGTAACGCTATGAGCCGCTCCTACTACCGTACCCGCATCAAGTTCTGTGGCATGACCCGCGCCGGCGACGTGCGCCTGGCCGGCGAGCTGGGCGTGGACGCGGTGGGCTTCATCTTCGCCCGCGAGAGCAGCCGCCGGGTCGCGCCTGCCGAAGCGCGCGCGATGCGCCAGGCGATCGCACCGATGGTCGACGTGGTGGCGCTGTTCCGCAACAACGGCAAGGAAGAAGTGCGCGAGGTGCTGCGCACCGTGCGGCCGACACTGCTGCAGTTCCATGGCGAGGAAGACGAGAGCTTCTGCCGCAGCTTCAACATGCCATACCTGAAGGCGATCGCCATGGGCGGGCGCGAAGAGACCAATGCGCGCACCCTGCAGCTGCGCTACCCCAGCGCCGCCGGCTTCCTGTTCGACAGCCATGCTCCGGGCGGCGGTGGCGGTACCGGCGTGGCCTTCGACTGGTCGCGTATCCCTACCGGTCTGCACCGGCCGTTCCTGCTGGCCGGCGGGCTGACCCCGGACAACGTACATGACGCTGTGCTGGCCACCCTGCCGTGGGGCGTGGATGTGTCCAGTGGCATCGAACTGGAGCCGGGCATCAAGGACGGCTACAAGATGCGTACGTTCGTGGAAGAAGTCCGCCGCTCCGATTGCGCCGTGCTGGATTGAACCACTGTCAGTTTTTAACGTGTCCGGCCTTCACATTTGAGTCTGCACACCTTCTTCACATAGGATGATCCCAGGCGTGCTGGCCATGAGGGCCGGCACGAGGATCGACGGAGCCGCTGTTGGCGTGCCCCGAACGGCGCCTGGCGCCCCCGCCCAGGAAGGCAAACGATGCAGGAATTTCTAACCGTCGTGCTCGGTTATCCGACCCTCCCGTACAGCGTCGCGCTGGCGGTGGCGGTTCTGTATTGGGGGATTGCCGCTTTTGGCCTGGTCGATGACGGTTTCGGCGAGGCCGGTGCCGATGGCGCCCTTGAAGGCGATGCCCATCTCAGCGGTCTGTCAGCCCTGCTGGCGCGCTGGGGGCTGGGCGGTGTGCCGCTCATGGTGGTGGTGACGCTGCTGAGCCTGTTCGCCTGGACCCTGACCTACTTCATCCATCTGTACCTGCTGCTGCCGTTGCCCGACCTGCTGCGCTGGTCATTGGGCACCGTCGTGGCGGTGCTCGCACCACTGCCGGCGGTGCCGGTCACCGCGCTGCTGCTGCGTCCCATCCGCCGCTTCCTGCTGCGCCTGCGCCCGGTGCCGCAGGCCTCGCTGCTGGGGCGGGTCGGCGTGGTCGCCTCGCCGAAGGTCGACGCACGCAGTGGCCATGCCACCGTCGATGACGGCGGTGCCGGCCTGGTACTGCAGATCCGCAGCGACATCGAACTGCAGCGCGGCGAGCGCATCGTGCTGGTCGAGCATGTGGCTGCACAACACCATTACCGGGTGGTCCGCGCCGACGCGGTCGCCCTCGACTTCCAGGACAACCTGCTTCCGGGCAACAAGGAGAATCATCAATGACGTTGGCTTCCGTGCTCCCCTTCCTCTTCATCGTGGGCTGCGTGCTTGCCCTCCTGCTCGGCGTGGCCGGCCTGTTCAAGGCGTTCTATCGCAAGGTCGACCAGGGCGTGGCCCTGATCGTCAACGACATGAGCTCCACCCCGAAGGTGCATTTCACCGGCGCGCTGATCATTCCCGTGCTGTACCGCGCCGAGCTGATGCGGATCAGCCTGATCACCCTGCAGATCGACCGCCGCGGCAAGGAAGGCCTGATCTGCCGCGACAACATGCGCGCCGACATCGCGGTGGCGTTCTACCTGCGCGTCAACGAGACCCAGGCCGACGTGTTGCGCGTGGCCAAGGCCATCGGCGCCGACCGCGCGTCGGACAAGCACGCCGTCGATGAACTGTTCAACGCCAAGTTCTCCGAAGCACTGAAGACGGTCGGCAAGAAGTTCGATTTCACCGAACTGTTCGAGAAGCGCCAGGAATTCCGCGACGAGATCATCGCGGTGATCGGCAACGACCTCAATGGCTATGTGCTGGAAGACGTGGCCATCGACTACCTGGAGCAGACCCCGAAGTCGCTGCTGGACCAGTTCAACATCCTCGATGCGCAGGGCATCCGCAAGATCACCGAGCTGACCGCCGCGCAGAACGTGGTGACCAACGAGCTGGAGCAGAACGAGAAGCTGGCCATCACCAAGAAGAACGTCGAAGCGCGCGAGGCGCTGCTGGCGCTTGAGCGCCAGCAGGCCGAGGCCGAGGCACGGCAGAAGCGCGAGATCGAGACCATCCGTGCGCGCGAGGAAGCCGAGACCGCCAAGGTGCAGGAAGAGCAGCGCCAGCTTTCCGAGAACGCCCGCATCGAAGCGCAACAGGTGATCGACATCCGCGAGCAGAACCGCATGCGCGAAGTCGAAGTGGCCGAACAGAACCGCCAGCGCGCCGTGGCCATCGAAGCCGAGCGCGTCGAACGTGCACGCCAGCTGGAGCAGGTCACCACCGATCGCGAAGTACAGTTGCAGGGCGTGGAGCGTGACAAGGTGGTCGAGCAGGGCAAGATGGACGTGGCCAACATCACCCGCGAACGCATCTCCATCGACAAGACCGTGGCGCAGGAAGAAGAGCGCATCAAGGAAGTGCGCGAAGTCTCCGAGGCCGACCGCCAGAAGCAGGTGCTGATCCTGGAAGCCGAGGCCAAGGCGCAGGAATCGCTGGTGCGCGAAGTGAAGGAAGCACAGGCCCGCGAGACCGCTTCCAAGCATCGCGCGGTGGAGCTGACCACGCTGGCGCAGGCCGAGCACGAAGCGGCCGGCAAGCAGGCCGAGGCCAAGCGCCTGCTGGCCGACGCGTTCCGCGCCGAACAGGCTGCACCCGGCCTGGCCGAAGCGCAGGTGCGCGAAGCGTCAGCGCTGGCCATCGAGAAGGTCGGCATCGCCGAGGCGCGCGTGATCGAAGCCAAGGCCGAAGCGAACCTGAAGCAGGGCAGCAACGAGGCGCGCGTGCTGGCAGAGACGCTGCAGGCACAGGCACAGGGCGAGGAGAAGATGGGCCTGGCCCGCGCTACCGCCACCGAATCGCTGGGCAATGCCGAAGCCGGCGTGGTGCAGAAGAAGCTGCTGGCCGAAGCCGAAGGCCTGGTCCGCAAGTTCGAAGCGATCGCCTCGCTGAGCGACCAGGCACGTGGCCATGAAGAGTTCCGCATGATGCTCGACAACAGCCTCAAGCAGGCGCTGGCCTCGATCGAAGCCGGCAAGGAAGTCTCGCGCGAGAACGCCGGCGTCATCGCCAGCGCGCTGCGTAACGCTGACATCGACCTGGTCG
This sequence comes from Stenotrophomonas sp. G106K1, assembly GCF_037969685.1. Lineage (NCBI taxonomy): Bacteria > Pseudomonadati > Pseudomonadota > Gammaproteobacteria > Lysobacterales > Lysobacteraceae > Stenotrophomonas > Stenotrophomonas sp. G106K1. Next base: position 58,911 of record NZ_JBBPFR010000020.1, read on the forward strand.
GCGGCGACGGCGGCATGTTCGAAAACCTGATCAAGGCGGTTTCGCTGGGCAAGTCGATCGAAGGCTTCGCCGGCAAGAGTCCGATCGTGCAGGACCTGATGCAGCGCTACCTGGGCGTCAACGTGGCTGACAATGCACCGCGGCAGATCGCCGAGGACGCGGAGACCGTGCCCGTCGCGGCGACCGTTGTGGTTGACAGCGCGCGCTGATCCACCCGGCGATGGCCACCGCCATCGCCCACCCGTGCCGGCCGCATCGACGGCCGGCCGTCCGTGAGCCGGAAACCTGCTGATGTCCGAAACCAAACCGTCCACTGAGTCCGTCGTGCCAGAGGCTGCCGGCGATACCGTCGACCAGGCCGTTGCCCAGGGCGGCGCCTATGAAGTCCTGCGGCGCCGTCTCGGCGAACAGGGCCAGCGCCTGCAGGCCGTTGCAGAGCAGCTGAACCGCCAGCGCCTGGCCGAGTTCGGCGACAGCCGCCTGGAGGTGGTCGGCCGCTTCCGCATCCGCAGCGAGAACAACTGCGTAGGCCGCGACATCGTCCAGGTCGGCCCGGACCGCCTGCTGTTCGGCTACAACGTGTTCATCGGGCTGAAGACCCACACCCGCATCGAAGATGTGTTCGGCCTGTACCGGCTGGTACAGGGCACTGAGGGCTACGACGTCGCCGCGCTGGAACTGAAGGGCAGTTTCCTCGACCAGCCCGGCTTCGTGCATGACTTCAACGAGCTGTACGCCTACTACAAGCATGCGCGCCTGCTGCAGCTGATCGTGGTGGGCGACAAGCTGCTGGCCTCGTTCCAGATCGGCGAGCGCAGCAGCGACGTGCGCGTGTTCCGCTGGGCGTTGTCACGCGAAGGTGAGCTGACCTATCTCGATGCGCGTGGCGAACGCGACATCGCCCTGCCGCCGCCGTTCGACTTCGAATGGACCCGCGCCACCCGCGACCTTGCCGTCAACGGCCGTCATTCGCATCTGAACATCCTCGACACCCTGTTCGTGGAGACCACCGGTGGCGACCTGACCATCAAGGTGGAAAACAACACCGAAACCGGGCAGGGCATCTACAGCGAACCGGTGGAAGACAGCACGCAGTCACTGGACGACGCCCAGTTCGAGTTTGCCCGGGTCGGCTCGCTGGTGCTGCTGAAAGTGCTGCCCTACCGCGAAACCGAATGGCGCGGGCTGATCTACAACACGCTCACCGGCGACATCGTGCGCAACGATGCCATCGTCCAGGCCTGCGTGCAGCTGCCCGAAGACCACGGCATCATCTTCCCCGGCGGTTATTACCTGCAGGGTGGCGAGCACAAGGCGTTCGACGCCTCGATGGATGGCATGCAGTTCAAGCGCAGCATCCGTTCGCCCAACGGCGAGGACGTGCTGTACATCTTCTACGAGCGCGAAGGCGGGCGCTCGGCGCTGTTCGTCTACAACACCATCCAGCGCGTGCTGCAGAATCCGGTGTTCGGCCACGGCTATGCCTTCATGCAGGATGGGCGCATGGTGCTGTTCCATGCCGAAGGCACCGAGCCGACCCGCATCCACCCGATGCAGGTCTGGCAGACGCCTTTCAGCAGTGATGAGTTCGCCGCCAGCCGTCCGCCCGGCAATACCTTCATGGGGCGCATCGGCAACGCCGAGCTGGTGCGTGGCATCTCAAACCTGTTCAACCTGGCGCGCGGGATCGACGGCCAGGATGTCTCGGTGCAGCGCTACCAGCGTCTGGTGGCCGACACCCGGCGGCTTTTCGATGCGCATCATTGGCTGGGCGACGATGCCTGCGATGGTGCCGAAGCGTTGCTGCGGCAGATCAGCGCCACCGGCGAGTCGGTGCTGGATGAATACGAGAAAGTGCAGTCGATCCGCCAGCAGTCGGCGCAGGCGATGGCCGAGGCCGAGAGCACGCACAAGGCGCTGCTGGGCCGGCTGCAGCCGGAAAACTGGAACGAGGTGCAGGCTTTCGTTGAAGCGCTCAACGCGATCACCGCACTGCGCGGTCGCCTGCTGACCATCCGCGAACTGCGTTACATCGATACCGCGCGCATCGAGGCGATGGCCGCCGAGCTGGTGCAGGCGCACGACCGTGTCGGCGCCGCCACCGGTACCTTCCTCGCCGGCGATGCGGCATTGGCGCCCTTGACCGCCCGCATGCAGGCGCTGGACGAAGCCGCACAGCATGCCGCCAGTGCACGGCAGCTGGATGAGCAGCTGGACGGCCTGCGCGGCATGGCCGGTGATCTGGACATGCTGTCCGAGCTGATGGCCGGGCTGAAGGTCGACGATGCGACTGCACGTACCCGCGTGGTCGAATCGATCTCGCTGCTGTACGGGCGCCTGAACCAGGCGCGTGCACGCGCCGAACAGCGGCGCAGGTCGCTGGGCTCTGCCGAAGCCGTGGCCCAGTTCGCCGCCCAGTTCTCCCTGTTCTCGCAATCGATCACCAGCGCGCTGGCGATGGCCAGCGACCCTGAGCGTGCCGACGAACAGCTGTCGCGCCTGCTGGTACAGCTGGAAGAACTGGAGAGCCAGTTCGGCGAGCACGAGCAGTTCCTCGGCGACATCCTGAGCAAACGCGAAGAGCTGGTCGAGGCCTTCGACACGCACAAGCAGGCCCTGCTGGATGATCGCCAGCGCAAGGCGCGCTCGGTGCTTGATGCCGCCAACCGCATCCTTGACGGCCTGGGCAAGCGTACCGAGCGGTTCGGCACGGCCGACGAGCTCAACGCGTTCTTCGCCGGCGATCCGCTGATCCTCAAACTGCGTGAACTGGCCGAGCGCCTGCGTGCGCTGCGCGACAACGTCAAGGCTGACGATGTCGAGGCGCGCCTGAAGGGCGTGCGCGACCAGGCCGTGCGCCAGCTGCGCGACCGCAGCGACCTGTACGAGGCCGGCGGCAACGTGGTCCGCCTTGGCCCGCGCCATCGATTCAGCGTGAACACCCAGGCGCTGGACCTGACCTTGCTGCCACGGGGTGAAACCCTTGCCATCCACCTCACCGGCACCGACTTCCTGGAGACCCTGCACGATCCCGAGCTGGATGCGCTGAAGCCGTTCTGGCAGGTGACCCTGGATTCGGAATCGGCAGCGATCTACCGCGGCGAATACCTGGCCGGGTGCCTGTTGCTGGCTGCGGAGGAGGGCCGCGATGGCCTGGACCTGGCCCAGCTGCAGCACGATGCGGCCGAACCGGAAGCGCTGGGCCAGCGGGTCCGCGCCTTTGCCGCGCCCCGTTACCGCGAGGGCTACGAGCGCGGTATCCATGACCATGACGCCGCCCTTATCCTGCGCGCGCTGCTGCCGCTGCAGCAGGCCGCCGGCCCGCTGCGGCATTCGCCCCATGTGCGTGCGTTGGCACTGCTGTTCTGGGCCGCACGGCAACGCGATGAAGCCGTGGCGCAGTGGCCCGGCCGGCAGGCCGGTGCCGAGGCCATCGCGCGTCTGTTCGGTTCCGATGAGGGGCGCCAGGCCCTGCGTGCGGAAATGGCCAAGGCGCTGCATGACCATGCACTCGCGCATGCACTGCCGTTCGACGCCTCCGCCGCCGATGCTGCAGCGGCATATCTGGGCGAAGAACTGGTGGCCGGGGAGCCGGTGTTCAGCACCAGCCGGCACGCGCAGGCATTGCTGGACGCGCTCTCGCGGCAACTGGAACAGGCGGGCCAGCGTGATGCGCTTGAACGTGCGCTGCAGCGCTCGCAGGATCCGCTGGCCATGCGTTGGGCATTGGCCGGGCAATGGCTGCGGGCGCTCGCCGGGCTGCCGGCGCAGTCGGCGCATGCCGGCTATGTGGAAGAAGCGGCGGCATTGCTGCTGGTGCAGCGACAGCTGCGCACCCGTGCCAGCGATGCGCCGCTGCAGGCGGAGGTCAGCGGCCTGCTGGGCGAACACGCCCGCATCCACAACGGCAGCCTGACCGTGTCGCTGGACGATTTCCTGGCACGCCTGCAGCACCACATGCAGTCGTTCGTACCGGCCTTCCATGCCTATCAGGCGGTGCGCCAGAGCATCATCGGCCGCGAACGCGAAACCCTGCGGCTGTCGGAGTTCAAGGCGCGGCCGTTGTCGTCCTTCGTGCGCAACAAGCTGATCAACGACGTGTATCTCGGCGTGATCGGCGACAACCTGGCCAAGCAGATGGGTACCGCTGGCGAGAACAAGCGCAGCGACCTGATGGGCCTGCTGATGATGATCTCGCCGCCGGGCTACGGCAAAACCACGTTGATGGAGTACGTGGCGCATCGCCTCGGCCTGGTCTTCATGAAGATCAACGGCCCGGCGCTGGGCCACGAAGTGCGGTCGCTGGATCCGCAGCAGGCACCGGATGCTACCTCGCGGCAGGAGCTGGAAAAGCTCAACCTGGCGTTGGAGATGGGCAACAACACCATGCTGTATGTCGATGACATCCAGCACACCCATCCGGAGTTCCTGCAGAAGTTCATCTCGCTGTGCGATGGCACGCGTCGCATCGAAGGCGTATGGCGTGGCCGTACGCGCACCTACGACATGCGTGGCAAGAAGTTCTGCGTGGTCATGGCCGGCAACCCGTACACCGAATCCGGCGAAGTGTTCAAGATTCCGGACATGCTGGCCAACCGTGCCGACATCTACAACCTGGGCGATGTGCTTGGTGGCATGGAAGCAGCCTTCACTCTCAGCTACATCGAGAACAGCCTGACCTCCAACCCGGTATTGGCGCCGCTGGCCACGCGTGAGATGGCTGACCTGTATCTGCTGGTCGACCGCGCGATGGGCAAGGATGTGTCCACCAACGGCCTGAGCCACGCCTACAGCGGCGCAGAGATCAACGAGATCACCGCCACCCTGCAGCGCATGCTGCAGGTCCGTGATGTGGTCTACAAGGTCAACCAGCAGTACATCGCCAGCGCTGCCCAGGATGACCGCTATCGCACTGAGCCGCCCTTCCGCCTGCAGGGCAGCTACCGCAACATGAACAAGCTGGCGGAGAAGATTTCGCCGGTGATGAATGACGACGAGCTGCAGCAGCTGATCTCCGACCACTACCTGGGCGAAGCGCAGCTGCTGACCACCGGTGCCGAAGAAAATCTGCTGAAGCTGGCCGAGCTGCGTGGCGTGCTCGATGAAGAACGTGCGCAACGCTGGGCGCAGATCAAGCGAGATTTCCTGCGCAACAAGGCGATGGGTGCCGGTGACAGTGATGTCGGTGGCCGCGTGGTCGCGCAGCTGGCCGACATCGCCAGTGCGTTGCAGCTGCCACCGCCACCGCCGGCAGAGGTGGCCGTCGCACCGGAGCCTGCGCCGTGGCCAGCCGTGCTGGCGGCCCTGCAGCGTCTGGCCGATGCACGTCCGGCCAGCGCGCCGGCTGCCGCCGTACCGCAGGCCGCAGTCACGCCGTTGGCCGAAGACCTGCAGGCCGGCCTGGCGCCGCTGCTGCAGGTGCTGATCGCCTCGCAGGAACAGCAGGTGCAGCTGTCGCAGACGTTGGCGGCGTTCGCCGGGTGGGCACGGCAGCAGGTAACGGCCGATGTGGCCTCGACCGACACGCGTCGCCGCCCGCGCGTGCGTCGTGCAGCGACACCGGAAGAACGTGCATTGGACGAAGCGCTGATGCGCCACTTCTACGGCGAATCATTGCCACCGGAAACGGTGGCCGATGAGGGCCCGCGGCCGCCGCCGCTGCCGTGACTTGCGTGCGCTCCCTGCCCGAACCCGTGCTTCCGGCGTGCGCCGATGTGGCCGCGCTGGCTGCGTACGGCAGCCCCCTGCTGCAGGTGCTGGCCGAGCCGGCATCGTTGCAGGCCGACGCGGGTAGCGAAGGCCTGGTGGCTGCGCTGGCGCGGATTGCATTGGCGTTGCAGGCCAGCGATCCGGCGCGGCTGCGCCGGCAGGAGAGCTGGTGGGGGCGCCTGCTCGGCCGTGACGTTGAACGCCAGGCGCAGGCGCAGGGTCTGCAGGCGCAGCTGGGCGTGCTGGCGCTGCAGGCGCGCGAGCAGGCGCAGGGTCTCGCGCAGCGTGTGCAGCAGCGTGCCCGGGCCATCATCGACAACGATGCGGCTGCCGCCGCGTTGGAGGCCTGGGCCACGTTCGGCGCCGCGCAGCTTGCGACACTGCAGGGAGCTGCGCAGGTCGCGCTGGCCCCACGCTTGGACCACCTGCAGCGGCTGGCCACGCTGCGACGCATCGAAAGCGGGCAGTGGCAGCTGCTGCAGGAGCAGGACGACGCCCTGCTGCAGCGCTTCGTCCGCATCCATGATGTCCTGCTGCCGGCTTGGCGCCAGGCGGCACTGGCGCGCCAGGCACAGGCGCAGGCTGCACAGGCCGCGCAGGCAGCCACGCTGCAGGCCCAGATCGACGACGAAGTAGCCGCTGCTCAGGCTAGACTGCGCTGAGCCGGCCGCCGCTGCCGCTTATCCACCGCAAGGACACTGCCCGATGACCCAGGACAGCCAGAACTCCGGCACGCTCGTGCCCGCCACCACGCCCGCCCCTGAACTTGATGACAGCACGTTGAAGGCCCTTGGCCTGGTCCGTGACGACCTGCCGCGCATCGCCGAAATCGGCCGCGAGCTGGAAGACCTGCGTCCAGGCAACCTGCAGGTGTTCGGCCGTGAGGCCGCCGCACGCACAACGGCCTTCTCCAGCCAGCTGCTGGACCACGTGCGCAACCGTGATCTCGACGCCAATGGCGAGAAACTCGGCGAAGTGGTGCGCATCGCGCGCGAGCTCAAGCTGGATGGTTTTTCCCAGCGCTCGAAGGTGCCGTTGATCGGTGGCCTCATCGATCGCCTGCGTTCCTCCAAGGGCGAGCTGGTGCAGAAGTTCAGCGATACCAATTCGCAGATCGAACAGCTGCTCGGCGACGTCGGCGCGCAACAGGCACTGATGGGCAAGCGGGTGAGCGATTTCGACCGCATGCATGACATCGTCCGCGAGGAACGTCACGCCCTGGGCCTGTATGCCGCCGCCGGCAAGCAGCGCCTGGCCCAGCTGCAGTCCGAGCAGTTGCTGGGGCAGGGCAGCGAAGACCCGCAGCAGCGCATCCGCCAGAGCGAGATCGACAATGCGATCCGCCTGATCGAGAAGCGCGTCTCCGACCTGCAGCTGATGCAGCACGCGGCTGACCAGTCGTTGCCGATGATCCGGCTGATCCAGGCCAATGCGCTGCAGCTGATCGAGAAATTCAACACCGTCCGCGACATCACCATCCCATCGTGGAAGCGCCAGTTCGCGATCCAGTTGTCGCTGGGCGAGCAGAAGAACGCGGCCGAACTGGCCAATGCCATCGATGATGCGACCAATGAGCTGATGCGACGCAATGCCGACCTGATGCGCCAGGCCTCGGTAGATACCGCACGCAGCAACCAGCGCGGCGTGATCGACGTGGCCACGTTGCGCCATGTGCACGATCAGCTGATCGCCACGGTCGAAGAGGTGCGCAGCATCCATCGCGAGGGCATGCAGCAGCGTCAGCAGGCCGAAGTCGAGTTGTCGCGCCTGCGCGAGGACCTGCAGCAGCGCCTGGCGGCGCCGACGGCGCCGTAACCGGTACCTGCCACCCCGCCACGGTCGGGTTTGAGCGTGTGTACATGAGACTCGCGCCTGCGGTGCGTCACACCTTCAATGAGGTCGCAATGGATATGCCCGGTCTTTCTTCCCGCCGTTTCCGGGTGGGCCGTGTTGCGCTCGTTTTGGGCCTGCTGCTTGCCCTGGGCGCGTGTGCTGCGGGAGATTCATCGCCCCCCGCTGCAGTGTCGCCCGCCGCTGTTGCTGCGCCTGCTGCGGCCCCGGTCTCTGCAGCGACAGCGGCACCCACGTCCACCCCGGCAGCGGCCAGCGACGGACTGGCTGCGCTGATCGGCGCAAGCGGGGTGTCGTGCAGCAATGCCAGTGCCGGTACCGGCTGCACGTCAGGTGATGTCGACAGCGGTGACTTCTACGATGTCGAACTGTCGCCGGACTGCGGCGACCAGGGATTGTTCGCCGGCGTGGCCGAGGCCAAGGGCGTGGAGATGCTGGATGCGGTACCGGGCAGCGGCAGCAAGGCCACCACCACGGCGAAACTGTCGAAGGGGCAGCTGCTGTGCGTGCAAGGCATCGGCCGCGCCGGACAGAATCCGCTGCTCTATTACGTTGTCGCCATTCCGGCCAACACGGTCGGATTGTGTAAGGGCAGCGCGTTGTGTGACACCTATGGCGACAGGCCCATCAGCGGCATGAAGGACACCGGGGGTGAAGCCTGCCACGTGGCAGCGCCGGGACACTATGCTGGGAACTGCGCGCAGGGTTGGGTCAGCGCGGACACGCTCGAGGTGTTTTCCAGCGGCCTGTAATGGCCGTAAAGCCAGGTTCTGCCGGCTGTCGCGTCCGTCTCTGCGCGGCGATCGTCACTGCAGCTGTACGGTCACCCAGTCCGCCAGCGCGTCCACGCGTGCATCGACAGGGCCGTCCGGCCGCGCCAGCACCCAGAATCCGCCGGTCGCGGCAAACCCCCAGGGTGCCACCAGCCGCCCCGCGGCCAGATCCTCGGCCACCAGAGGTTCCGGTGCGATCGCCGGGCCCAGTCCCGCCACCGCCGCTTCCAGCAGGTAGTAGAGGTGTTCGAAGCCGGTGCCCAGTTGCAGCTGGGCCGGATCCAGATCATGTGCCTGCGCCCACGCGGGCCACGCCTGCGGCCGCGAACTGGTGTGCAGCAGCGTTTCCTGCAGCAGGGCCGACGGCGGCACATGGCGCAGCCGCTGCGCCGCCGGGTGCGAGGGTGCCACCACCACGCCGACCCGCTCCGGTGCCAACTCGCGCACCTGCCAGCCGCGTGGCCACGGCCCCTGTGCCAGCAGCAGCACCGCATCCAGCGTCGCCTGCGTTTCGGTGAAGCTGCCATCCAGGGCCGACCACTGCAGGTGCACGCCGGGCAGGGCCGCCTGCAGGGCCGGCAGCCGCGGAATCATCCAGCGTGCCAGCACGCTGCCGCTGCACCCAAGCACCAGCGCCGGAGAGGCCGCCGGCCGCTGCAATGCGCGCACGCAGTCCTCGATGCCGGTGAAGGCCTCGCTGCAGGCTTCCTGCAGGCGGGTGCCGGCGGCGGTCAGGCGCAGGCCGCGACCGGCCCGCTGGAACAGGGCCAGGCCCATATGGTCTTCCAGCAGCTTCAGTTGCCGGCTGACCGCGCCATGGGTCACATGCAGCGCCTGCGCAGCGCGGCCAACGCCGCCCAGACGTGCGGTGGCCTCGAATGCCCGCAGGGCATTCAGCGGCGGTAGCAGTGGCGTGCTCATGTGAGATTTCCTGACGGGATACGCCAGATAATATCCATTTTCCGGACTCAACCCGTGCGCTAGAGTATCAACCTGTCTGAACGACCGGTCGTCTCCATGTCTGCCTCTCCCATTGCCGATTTCCACGCCTTCCCTGACGCCCAGGGCCACTTCGGCCGTTACGGTGGCAGCTTTGTCGCCGAAACCCTGGTCGGCCCGCTGCAGAAACTGGCCCAGGCCTATGACCAGGCCCGTCAGGACCCGGCGTTCCAGCTGGCCTATGACCGCGACCTGGCCCATTACGTGGGCCGGCCAAGCCCGATCTACCATGCTGAGCGCCTCAGCGACCACGTCGGCGGTGCGCAGATCCTGCTCAAGCGCGAGGACCTGAACCACACCGGCGCGCACAAGATCAACAACACCATCGGTCAGGCGCTGCTGGCTGCGCGGATGGGCAAGAAGCGCATCATTGCCGAGACCGGCGCCGGCCAGCATGGCGTGGCCAGCGCCACCGTCGCCGCGCGACTGGGCCTGGAATGCGTGGTGTACATGGGCGCCACCGACATCGAGCGGCAGAAGATCAACGTCTACCGCATGAAGCTGCTCGGTGCGACGGTGGTGCCGGTCACCTCCGGCTCGGCCACCCTGAAGGACGCCTTGAACGAGGCGATGCGTGATTGGGTGACCAACGTGCAGGACACCTTCTACATCATCGGCACGGTTGCCGGCCCGGACCCGTACCCGCGCATGGTGCGCGACTTCAACGCCATCGTCGGCCGTGAGGCGCGCGAGCAGATGCTGGCCGAGTACGGTCGCCTGCCCGACGCGATCACCGCCTGCGTCGGCGGCGGCAGCAACGCCATAGGCCTTTTCCATGCCTTCCTCAACGACCGCGAGGTTGAGATTGTCGGCGCTGAAGCGGCCGGCGATGGCATCCACACCGGTCGCCACGCTGCCTCCATCGCCGCCGGCCGTCCGGGCGTGCTGCATGGCAACCGCACCTATGTGCTGTGCGACGACGATGGCCAGATCATCGAGACCCATTCGGTATCGGCCGGCCTGGACTACCCGGGTGTCGGCCCGGAGCATGCGTTCCTGGCCGACAGCGGCCGCGCGCGCTACGTCGGCATCACCGACGAAGAGGCGCTGCAGGCCTTCCATCTGCTGGCCCACACCGAGGGCATCCTGCCGGCGCTGGAGTCCAGCCACGCGCTGGCACAGGCGATGAAGCTTGCGCGCGGGCGTCCGCGCGACCAGATCGTGCTGTGCAACCTCTCCGGCCGCGGCGACAAGGACGTGCATACCATCGCTGCGCGCGAAGGCCTGGTGCTGTGAGCGCGCTGCTTTGCAGGAGCGGCGCACTGCTGCTGGCGTTCGGCCTGGCCGCGTGCCAGCCGCCGGAGCCGCCGGTGCTTGCGCCGGCTGCCAAAGCCACTACGCAGCCTGCGCAGCAGCCCGCGGCCAACGATGATGTAGACCCGCTGGCACGCATGCCGATCGACGACCCGCCCGCAGCAGAAGTTGAGGGTGGCGACGAGGGCCCGGCCGTGGTCTCGGTGGCGCTGGATCATGCCGGTGAGGTCCTGATCGGCCAGCACTTGAACGATCTCAAGGCGCTCGGGCCGTGGACGGCGCAAGGGGCGGTCGAAGCCCTCGGTGGAAGTTGCGAGTACTACGACGGCAAGGGGTTGCCGGCGGGCGTGTCGATGATGACCGACGAGGGCCGCGTGGTTCGTTTCGACCTCGGCCTTGATCCGGACAGTGGGGCGCCGGCCGAGCAGCCCGGCCCGTTTGGCCTGCGCGTGGGAATGACCCGCGCCCAGGCGGTCGCCCGGTTCCCGAAGCCGCCTGTGTCCAGCCCGCATGCCTACGACGGCGAGCAGGGTGAATACCTGACCTGGCAGGACCCGGGCTCGGCCCTCGGCATCCGCCTGGAACTGTTTGAAGGGAGGGTCCTGCAGATGTACTGGGGAACCAGTGAAGCGATTGAACTGATTGAAGGGTGTGCCTGAAATGTCCGTATCCCGACTCGATGCCTGTTTCCAGCGCCTGCGCCAGCAGCAGCGCAAGGCCCTGATCCCCTTCATCACCGCCGGTGATCCCTCGCTGGAGGCGACGGTGCCGGTCATGCACGCGCTGGTCGAGGCCGGTGCCGATGTGATCGAACTGGGCGTGCCGTTCTCCGATCCGATGGCCGACGGCCCGACCATCCAGCGCAGCTCCGAGCGTGCGCTGGCCCGCGGCGCAGGCACCCGCTATGTGTTGCAGGCGGTGGCGCAGTTCCGTGAACAGGATGCGCAGACGCCCGTGGTGCTGATGGGCTATCTCAACCCGGTGGAGATCCACGGTTACGTGGCGTTCGCCAACGCGGCGGTGGCCGCTGGCGTGGACGGCGTGCTGCTGGTCGATCTGCCACCGGAAGAAGCCGGCGAAGCCCAGCAGGCCTTCGACGCTGCTGGTCTGTCGCTGGTTCTGCTCGCATCGCCGACCACCAGCGAGGCGCGCGCAGACAAGCTGCTGGCGCTGGCCCGTGGCTATCTCTACTACGTCAGCTTTGCCGGTGTCACTGGCGCCTCCGAACGGCTGGACAGTGACGCGGCCAGTGCGCGCCTGCAGGCGCTGCGGGCCAAGGCCAGCGTGCCGGTGGTGGCCGGGTTCGGCATCAGGGATGCAGCCAGTGCGGCGGCCATGGCCCGCCAGGCCGATGGCGTGGTGGTCGGCAGCGCGCTGGTGGCGGTGCTGGCCGAAGCGGCCTCTGCCGAGGATGCAGCGCAGCGTGCAGGCGCCTTCCTCGCGCCTCTGCGGCAGGCGCTCGACGTGTAACGGTAGTGCCGGCCGCTGGCCGGCACCCTCCGTACCCGCCCGCGTGCAAGCGCTGCCGGCCAACGGCCGGCACTACCCAGCACCTAAACGTACGTCCCAGCATGGTTTTTTCCCCAGGGCCCAGGGCCGTGCAGGGGGTGCACGGGCGGGGAAAGCGGAGCTAGACTGTCCGCCTTTGCGGCCCCCGGGCCGCCCTGAACGGAAGTGTCCTCCCGCATGAGTTGGCTCAGCAAGTTGATGCCGTCTGGCATCCGCACCGACAACACCCCCAGCAAGAAGCGCAGCGTCCCCGAGGGCCTGTGGGAAAAGTGCAGCAACTGCGGCAGTGCGTTGTACCGTCCGGAGCTGGAAGAGAATCTGGAGGTCTGCCCGAAGTGCGGCCACCATATGGCCATTCGTGCGCGTGCGCGCCTGGCCGCACTGTTCGACGCCGACAGCACCACCGAGATCGCTGCCCGCCTGGGGCCGACCGACCTGCTGAAGTTCAAGGACCAGAAGAAGTACAGCGAGCGCATCAAGATCGCGCAGAAGAACACCGGTGAGTACGACGCGCTGATTGCCATGCGCGGCCTGCTCAAGGGCCGTCCGCTGGTGGCCTCGTCGTTCGATTTCGCCTTCATGGGCGGCTCGATGGGCTCGGTGGTCGGTGAGCGCTTCGCCCTTGCCGCCGAGACTGCCGCCGAGATCGGCGCACCGTACGTATGCTTCTCCGCCAGTGGTGGCGCGCGCATGCAGGAAGGCCTGTTCTCGCTGATGCAGATGGCCAAGACCTCGGCCGCGCTGGGCAAACTGCGTGAAGCCGGACAGCCGTACATTTCGGTGCTGACCCACCCGACCACCGGCGGTGTGTCGGCGTCGTTCGCGATGCTGGGCGACATCAACATCGCCGAACCGCGTGCACTGATCGGCTTCGCCGGCCCGCGCGTGATCGAACAGACCGTGCGCGAGAAACTGCCAGAAGGGTTCCAGCGTTCGGAGTTCCTGCTTGAACACGGTGCCATCGACCAGATCTGTGACCGCCGTGAACTGCGCGATCGCCTGGCCGACCTGCTGGCGATGCTGCGTCGCGAGCCGGCACCGGAGGAGGTTTGATGGGGAGCCGCAAGTACTTCGGTACCGACGGCATCCGCGGTCGGGTCGGCCAAGGGCCGATCTCGGCGGATTTCGTGCTGCGCCTGGGCAACGCCCTGGGCCGCGTGCTGGTCGCCCAGCGCGGCCAGGATGGGCGCCGTCCGATCGTGGTGATCGGCAAGGACACGCGGATCTCCGGCTACATGTTCGAAGCGGCGCTGGAAGCCGGATTGGTCGCTGCCGGCGCTGACGTGCAGCTGCTTGGTCCGATGCCGACCCCGGCCGTTGCCTTCCTCACCCGTACCCTCGGCGTGGACGCGGGCATCGTCATCAGTGCGTCGCACAATCCGCACTACGACAACGGCATCAAGTTCTTCTCCGCCCAGGGCGAGAAGCTCGACGATGCCACCGAGCTTGCGCTGGAAGCCGCACTCGACGTGCCGTTCACCACGGCCGTTTCGGAGAAGCTCGGCAAGGCCTCGCGCGCACGCGAGGCCGTTGGCCGTTACATCGAGTTCTGCAAGTCCAGCGTGCCGCGCTCGTTCGATCTTCGCGGTGTGCGCCTGGTGCTCGACTGCGCGCATGGCGCCACCTACCAGATCGCGCCGCTGCTGTTCCGCGAACTGGGTGCGGAGGTCATCGGCATCGGTGCCGAACCCAATGGCGTCAACATCAACGACGGCGTCGGTTCGACCCACATCGACAACCTCGCTGCCAAGGTGCGTGAGACCCGCGCCGACCTGGGCATCGCCTTCGACGGTGATGGTGACCGGGTGTTGATGGCCGATGACCGCGGAAACCCGGTCGACGGCGATGACCTGGTGTATATCCTGGCGCGCGCGTGGCAGGCCGAAGGTCGCCTGCGCGGGCCGGTGGTCGGCACCTTGATGAGCAACTTCGGCCTGGAGAAGGCCCTGGCCGAACTGCAGATTCCGTTCCAGCGCAGCAACGTCGGCGACCGCTACGTGCACCAGGCACTGGTGGAGGGAGGCGGCGTGCTCGGTGGTGAAGCGTCCGGCCATCTGCTGTGCCTGGACCGGGCCACCACCGGTGACGGCATCGTCAGTGCCCTGCAGGTGCTGGTGGCGCTGAAGCAGCTGGGAAAGAACCTGCGCGAAGCGCTGCAGCCGTTGTCCAAGGTGCCGCAGAAGACGGTCAACGTGCGCCTCGGCGATGTCTCGGCCAAGGCCACCGTGCAGGCCGAGAGCGTGCAGGCTGCGCTGACCGAAGCGCAGCAGGCGGTATCCGGCCGCGGGCGTGCCTTCCTGCGTCCTTCCGGCACCGAACCGGTGGTGCGGGTCACGGTCGAGGCCGATGACGCGACGTTGATGCAGGACACCCTGGATCGGCTTTCGGCGGCGGTCAGGACAGCGGCTGCGGCCTGACCGCAGTCGCTGGATCGAACCGACAACATGGCCGCCTCTGCGGCCACGTTGCTGTCTGGTGCAAGCAAGGCATCAGGCGCTGCGCGGCATCGCCGTCTGCCATTTCCAGGTGTCGCGGCACATGTCCGCCAGACCATGGCGCGCTGTCCAGCCCAGTTCGCGCAGGGCAAGGGACGGGTCGGCAAAGCTCACCGCGATGTCGCCGGTGCGGCGACCGGTGATCCGGAACGGAATCGGCCGGCCGACGGTCTGCTCGAAGGCCTTGATCAGTTCCAGCACGCTGTGGCCCTGCCCGGTGCCCAGGTTCAGGGTGATGCTGCGGCGCTTGTCGCGCAGGTACTGCAGCGCCAGCACGTGGGCCCGTGCCACGTCTTCCACATGGATGTAATCGCGTACGCCGGTACCGTCGCAGGTCGGGTAATCATCGCCGAATACCTGCACTTCGGGCAGCAGGCCGGCGGCCACCTGGGCGATGTAGGGCATCAGGTTGCTGGGTGTTCCGTGCGGCAGCTCGCCGATCAGAGCGCTTGAATGCGCACCCACCGGGTTGAAGTAGCGCAGCGTTGCCGCATGCAGCGTTGTGTCGGCACTGACCAGGTCGGACAGCAGGTGCTCCACCACCAGCTTTGAACGGCCATAGGGGGTCATCGCGCAGGTCGAGGCCGTCTCGGCCACCGGGCAATGGTCCTGGTTGCCGTACACGGTTGCAGACGAGCTGAACACGAACGTGCCTACCCCGGCATCGCGCATGGCGCCGAGCAGGGCAAGGGTGCCGCTGATGTTGTTGTCGAAGTAGTCCAGCGGCATCTGCCGCGATTCGCCAACCGACTTCAACGCGGCAAAATGCAGCACCGCATCAATCGAATGCTCGCGCAGCAAGGCCGCGATCCGCGCACGGTCGCGCACGTCGGCCTGTACGAACAACGGTGTGGTGCCGGTGATGCTGCCGATCCGATCGATCACCCCGGCGTCGCTGTTGCAGAGCGAGTCGACGATGACCACCGTATGGCCCTGCTGCTGCAGTTCCACGCACGTGTGGGAGCCGATGAATCCCGCACCGCCGGTAACCAGAACGTTCATTTCCTGTAGTCCTTCCACTCTGTTGGAGCTTCCTTGCCGAAGCCGTGTCAGCCCAGGCCCGGGGAAACCATCACGGCCCCGGCACCATCTTCTTCTGCCGCGCCTTGAAGCCATTGAACAGCGGTGCGATCAACGGGTTGTAGCTCCACGCGATGCGCTTGCGCAGCCAGCTTGCCGGCCGGTTGCGGATGGCGAAGCGGTAGATGCGCTCGGGGTCGCCACCGACCACGTTGCGTCCGAACGGATGGGTGGTGTGCAGGTAGCGGAACCCCTGCTCACGCGCCACTTCGATGTAGTCCTGGTCGAAATCGCCGTATGGCCAGCACAGGGTGTCGGACACCTCGCCCAGCTTCTCCAGCAGCACTTCCCGGGCCTTCGACAGGTCGTCACTGATACCGGCACGGCGCTGGGCGCGATCCAGGTCCTGGCGGCGCAGCCAGCGCGTGTGGGTGTGGGTATGGCAATGGATCTCGAAGGTGCCCGCCTCGATGGCCGCACGTGCTTCGCTCCAGCGCATCATCACTTCGTCGCTGCGGTCCTGCTTGTAGATCAGGTCTTCGCAGGCGCGATGCTCGGGCGTTTCCGGCAGCGTGGCACCGGCGATGCCGGCATGCGGGCGCATCGGGCCCTCGTGCATCCAGCCGGTCACCACGAACACCACTGCGTGCATGCCGTACTTCTGCAGGATCGGGTGGGCGTAGACCCAGTTGTCCAGGTAGCCATCATCGAAGGTGATCACGATCGACTTGCGCGGCACCGGCTTGCCGGCCAGGAAGCCGGCGTACTGGTCCAGCGTCAACGAAGTCCAGCCGGTGCGCGCCAGCCAGGCGATCTGGCTTTCGAAATTTTCCGGCGACACCGTGATCATGCCGGGCGAGTTGCTGACGTGATGATGCATCAGCACCGGTACGGTTCTGGCATTAGCCATGACCCAGCTCCTTCATCCATTGGTGGTAGTAGTGTTCGGTGGCTTCAGCGTGGCCTTCGGGGCTGAAACGCTTTGCGCTGCAGATCCACTCCCAGCCGGAACGACCCATCTGCCGGCGGCGTTCGGGATCGTCCACCAGCAGCCGCAGCGCGCCGGTCAGGGCGGCGCCGTCACCCAGTCGGGTGAGGATGGCATTGCTGCCTTCCACCAGCATTTCGGGCACGCCGCCGACCCGGTGCGACACGATCGGCAGGCCCGCCTGTGCCGCTTCCAGGAAGACCGTGCCCGATGCTTCCTTGTGTGTGGCCAGAGCGAAGATGTCGAAGCCCGGCATCAGCTGGCTGGCATCGCTGCGGAAGCCCAGCAGATGGACCTGGCGCTGCAGCTCGTGTTCGGCACACGTGGCCTGCAGGCGCTGCATTACTGCCTGGCCATCGCCGACCACCACCAGATGCAGGCGGGGGTTGGCCTTGCACAGCGGCACCATGGCCTGCAGCAGCTCGGCGTGGCCCTTGGGTTCGCGCAGCACGGCCACGCAGCCCACCACGATGTCCTGCTCGTCGAATCCGAGCTCGGCGCGCACGCGCGCACGCGCCTCCTGCAGATCCTGCCAGGACGGTTCCTGCGCGGTGTCGATGCCGGTTGGAGAAGCCGCCATCGGCGGCACGATGCCGATGTGATCGGCAGGAATTCCGCGGTCCGCCAGCAGTTGCTTGACGAAGTTGCTCACCGTGATGACCCGGTGCGGCAGGGCGGTGTAGGTCAGCAGCGAATTCACCGGGCTCATCAGGTGGCGCGAGCGCACCACCAGCGGTGTGCCGCCCAGGCGTGCACCCGCGGCGGCAATCAATGCATCGCGACGGCTGGTGGTGTTGACCACGTCGTAGCGCTCGCGGCGCACCAGCCGTGACACCGACCAGATGCCGCGCAGCAGGCGGGCCATGCCGCCCATGCGCAGCGTATGTACGGTGAAGCCATCATCGCGCGCGCGGGTGGCCAGGCGCGCGTCCGGCTGGCACAGCAGGGCGACGTCATGGCCGCGCGCGCGCATCACCTGCATGTGGCGGAAAATGTAGATCTCCTGCCCACCCATGCCTTTGGCGGCTTCGGTATGCAGGATGCGCAGCGGACGGTTCATGGTGGATCGGTCCTTGGATTCAGCGATTGCGGAAGCGCGTCAGCGCTTCCCATGCCGCGCGGATGCTGGCGGCGTCGGGGGTCTGTTGCGGCAGGGGGCGGTAGCGCGCATCGAGCGCGGTGGCGTTGCCGAATTTGTCGAACACGTAGATCGCCTCGCCGTTGCGCACCGCGCGCTGCGACCAGCTTTCCACCACCAGCGCCCGCTTGCCGGTCGGTGCAGCCAGCAGGTCATGGCCGGTGCTGTAGTCGGTCAATGCGTTCTCGCAGCCCAGCCCGTGGCGCATCAGCGTCGGCACCCAGTCTTCATGCGAACTGACCCGCGCATCGCGGCCGCCACCCTGGCCAGGCCAATGCAGCACGAAGGGCACCTGCAACTGGTAGTTGGAGAAGTTGCCGTTGTGGCCCCAGTAGTTGAGCTTGAGGTCGTTGAATTCCTCGGCGTGGTCACCGGTCACCAGCACGATGGTGTCCTGCTCCAGTCCCTGTGCGCGCAGATCATCCAGCAGCGATCCAATCAGGCTGTCGGCGTAATGCACCGCGGTGTGATAACGGTTCAATTCCGGCGTTGGATCGTGCTCGGGGCCGAACTTGAGAAAATCGATGGCATCGGCCATCGGCGTGGCGAGCGGCGGATAGCCGGCCGGCATGTGGTAAGGCGCGTGGGTGGAATCGAGGAACACGAAACCGAACCACGGGCGCTGCGCAGCCTGGCTGGCGCGGATGTCTTTCTGCAGTCCAGCGACGATGGCGGCATCACGGCCGTCGGACGTCAGTTCGGACGGCCCCTGGTGCAGTTTGTCGCGGACATCGGCGAACGCCGTGCGATCGAATTCCGGGCTGTACAGCGGCGCGCTGCCATACAGATGCAGGTCATAGCCCTGCTGTCCCAGTACCTTGAACAACTGCGAGCCACGCTGTTCGTCGAGCATGCTGGGCCAGTAGCCGCCAGGCAGGCCGTACAGCAGACCGAACAGGCCATAGCGGGTGGCGTTGCCGGTGCTGAAATGATGCTCGTACACCCGCGAGGACCGGGCCAGTGCCGATGCGTTGGGCATGAACTGAGGGGTGAGCACGTCATGGCGCAACGACTCCAGTACCACCATCAGGACGTTCGGCCGCTGGTGGCTCTGGCAGCGCAGGGGCTGCAATGGATAGTTGAGCTGGGCATGGCGCGGATCGGGCAGGCCGACCTGGCGCTGGCTGACCACGCCGAAGCGGCGCATCGCGCTCTTGGCGGTGATCGGCTGCGCCCATGGCAGGTAATTCCACTGGCTGATCACTGCACGTTCGCCGAGCGCGTCGTAGTAGGCCGTGGCGACCTGGCCGCCGCCCATCAGCAGGGCGATCACGGCCCAGGCCTGCAGTACCCGTCGCCGCCGCGGAGCCGCGGGCAGCAGCTTCCAGCACGCCCAGGCCAGCAGGCCCTGCGCGGCGAAGATCGCCGAGACCATGGCAACCGCCTGCAGCCAGGTCTTCCAGGACAGGCTCACCTGGTCCTGCAGGGCGCCGCCGAACACCATGTTGGCGACCATCGCATTGAGGTGGAAGCGATACAGCGCGAATACCTTGGCATCCACCAGCAGCAGGCACAGCCACAGGCCCTGGCAGATCACAGCCGACATGCTCAACGCGCGCGCGCTGCGCGGCCACAGGCCGATGGCCAGCGGTAGCAGGCCGGCCAGTGCGCCGAACGCGAGTAGATGGCCGGGCAGGGCGATCGCCAGATAGGCCAGGCCGAGTGTCCCGCCGGGGTTGTCGCGCAGCGGCACGTTGCCCAGCGCGATCAGCGCTGCAAACACCGCGTTGGCCGCGATGAACAGGGACCACCAGGCCAGCCGGCGCCAGCGTCGGGTTGGCCCGGGAAGAGCGGCAGCGGTGGCGTCGGGCAGAGCGGCGTCCATGGAGAAGGCGGGTTGGGATGGGGCAACGGATGGCGTGTCCCGGCGTGACGAAGTCGTTAAGCCGCGCGCAGGTGGCGCATTGTATCGGTTTGTTTCAGTGTGTCGGTGGCGTGTCCCGATCTATCTGTCACAATGTTCAGATCGGTCGCCATCACATGGCGGGCCCGTACCGACTCAACGACAAGCCAGGAACCGCTGTGAGCCAGATCCCCACCCTCGACATCACCCGTTTCGACAGTGACCGCGACGCCTTCGTGGCAGAGCTGGGGGCGGCATATCGCCAATGGGGGTTTGCCGGCATCCGCAACCACGGCATCCCGCAGGCCGACATCGATGCGGCCTACGACGTCTTCAAGGCCTTCTTCGCACTGCCGGATGAGACCAAGCGCAAGTACCACGTGGCTGGCAGCGGCGGCGCCCGTGGCTACACCCCGTTCGGTGTGGAGACCGCCAAGGGCTCCAAGCACTTTGACCTGAAGGAGTTCTGGCACATCGGTCGCGAGATCGCCGACGACTCCAAGTACCGGGACGTGATGGCGCCGAACCTGTGGCCGTCCGAGGTCGAGGGCTTCCGTGAGCGTGGTTACGGCCTGTACCAGGCGTTGGACAACCTGGGTTCGCGCGTGCTTTCGGCCCTGGCCCTGCACATCGGCCTGCCGGAGCACTTCTTCGCCGACAAGACCAATTTCGGCAATTCGATCCTGCGCCCGATCCACTACCCGCCGATCACCACCGACGACATCCCGAACGTGCGTGCCGGTGCGCATGGCGACATCAATTTCATCACGCTGCTGGTCGGTGCCAGCGCGGCAGGCCTGGAAGTGCAGTCGCATGACGGGGACTGGGTGCCGTTCACCTCGGACGCGGACACCATCGTGGTCAACATCGGCGACATGCTGCAGCGCCTGACCAACCATGTGTATCCGTCGACCATCCACCGTGTGGTCAATCCTCCGGGCGAGCTGGCCCGCCAGCCGCGCTATTCGGTGCCGTTCTTCCTGCACCCGAACCCGGATTTCCTGATCGACGTGCTGCCCTCGTGCATCACCGAGGAGAACCCGAGCCGGTACCCGGAACCGATCACCGCGCACGGCTTCCTCGAAGAGCGCTTGCGCGAGATCAAGCTGAAGTAATGAAGAAGCCGCCGAAAGGCGGCTTTTTCATTACGGGTGGCGCCGGGCCATGCCCGGCGAGCGCAGCGGAGGGTATTCGGCAGGGTTGCACCCTGCACCCGCAGAGGCCAAAGCCAAAGCCAAAGCCAAAGCCAAAGCGGCTCCGGGTTTCTGCGGGTTGGGCGGGGCGGTGTGGGCTGGCAGGACACGCCGTAAACCCATCCCTGGGGGCTCGATGGCGCCATCCATGGCGCC
>NZ_JBBPFR010000021.1:0-78929 GCF_037969685.1 Stenotrophomonas sp. G106K1
CGTTCTGTGCTGCTGTTGGTGGGTGTCGACCTTGGTCGACACGGTAGATCCACGCCATGCGTGGATGGGGACTCGTGGGCTCGGGCTGGATAGACTGCACGCATGTCCATCGAACTGCGCCACCTACGCTATTTCCTCGCCGTTGCCGACACCCTGCACTTCGGCCAGGCGGCCGAGCGGTTGGGGATGTCACAGCCGCCGCTCAGCCAGCAGATCCGGCAGCTGGAGGAACTGATCGGTGCGCGGTTGTTCGTGCGCAGCCATCGGCGCGTGCAGCTGACGGCCGCGGGAGAACTGCTGCAGGAACGGGCGCGCAGCATCGTGCAGCAGGTGGAATCGGCGGTGGATGAAGTGCAGCGCGCGCAGCGTGGCGAGCAGGGTGAGCTGCGTATCGGCCTGACCCGGGCCACGCCGTTGTCGCCGCAGATTCCGCGTTCGATCCTGCAGTACCGCCAGCAGTATCCGCAGGTGCGGCTGCAGCTGAGCGAGATGAATACCCTGCAGCAGATCGATGCGCTGCTAGATGGTTCGCTGGACGTAGGCATCATCCGCAAGCGCACGCTGCCGGCCGAGCTGGTGGCGCACAGCCTGTTCGTCGATCCACTGGCGTTGATCGTGCATGCCGACCACCCTGCCCTGCGCCGCCTGTCGAAAGGCGGCACCCTGGCGTTGCGTGACTTGGCGCAGGAACCGTTCGTGGCGTTCCGCCGCAGCGCCGGGGCGGGCATCCATGACCACATGATTGCGCTGTGTGCGGCGGCAGGCTTCACGCCACGCATCGTGCAGGAGGCCGGTGAGGCTTCGACGCTGATCAGCCTCGCTGCAGCGGGACTGGGTGCGGCGATCCTGCCTTCGTCATGCGACCACATCCGGGTGGAAGGTGCGCGCTTCGTGCCGCTGGCCGATGCCGGCGCGCATTCGGAAGTGCAGCTGGCGTGGCGCCGCGAGGGCGTGACGCCGTTGATCCGCAATTTCGCCGGGCTGCTGCGTGGGGCATTTGCCGAAGAGTGAGGTGCATCGCTCCCGGTAGTGGCCAACCTTGGTTGGCCCAGGGGCACAACGCCGACCAAGGTCGGCATCTACCAGAGCAGGATCAGGCCGTCACCGGCTGCGGCGCGCGCTGCTGCAGCGCCCAGACGATGCCACCGCCGATCACGGTCAGCAGCGCGGCGAACGCACACACGCCCAGCCAGTCCCACGCGGCATAGGCCAGGCCGCCCACGCCGCCCAGCACGCTCGAGCCCAGGTAATAGGCGAACAGGTACAGCGCCGACGCTTCCGCTCGCATCGAACCGGCGCGGCTGCCGACCCAGCTGCTGGCCACCGAATGACCACCAAAGAAACCGAACGTCACCAGCGCGATGCCCACCGCCATCGCCGACAGCCACGGCATTGCCAGCAGCACGATGCCGGCGGCGATCAGGCCGAAGGAGATCGACAGGATGCGCCCCCGCCCATAGCGCGTAGCCTGCTGGCCCATCCACGCCGAACTGAAGGTACCGACGAGGTACACGCTGAAGATCAACCCGACCACGGTCTGGCTGAGGTGGTACGGCGGCGCCAGCAGGTGGTAGCCGAGGTAGTTGTAGAGGGTGACGAACACGCCCATCAGCACGAACGAGGTGGCGAACAACCACGGCAGGCCAGGATCGGCGAACAGCGTGCGCCAGCGCGCGGGCAACTGCCGCAGGCCACTGCGGCTCGCCTGGAAGTGGCGCGACGGCGGCAGCTGCAGCCACAGCAGCACAGTGCTGGCCACGGCGATGATCGAGACCACGCCGATGCCCCAGCGCCAGCCCCAGTGGTCGGCGATGATGCCGGCCAGCAGGCGCCCGCTCATGCCACCGATGGCATTGCCGCCGATGTACAGGCCCATCGCCAGGCCCAGCGCACGGCTGTCCATCTCTTCCACCAGATAGGTCATCGCCACCGCCGGTACGCCGCTCAGCGCCAGCCCCAGCAGGGTGCGCAGCACCAGCAGGGTGGACCAGTCATCAACCAGTGCCGTGCACAGCGACAGCGTGGCCGACGCCAGCAACGCAACGATCATCAGCGGGCGCCGGCCGACCACATCGGACAGCAGGCCCGCCAGCAGCATGGCCACGGCCAGGGTGCCGGTGGTCAGCGACAGCGACATCGCGCTGCCCGCAGCGGACACGCCGAAGTGGCGGCTGAACTCGGGCAGCAGTGGCTGCACCGTATACAGCAGGCCGAAGGTCGAAAAGCCGGCCAGGAACAGCGCCAGCGCGGTGCGGCGGAAGGCCGGCGTTCCCTGCTGGATGCGGGTGTCGGCGGCAGCGTGGTCAGTACGGGGTCGGTCGGCAAGGGCCGCCGGAGTTTCGCCGGTCATGGGGGCGGTGGGCCGAGGGGGCGGCCGGATTGGAGGGGACGGGCCTCAGACTAGGCCGGTCCATCCAGTCGATCCATAACCTGTTAGGTCAGGATTGATACTTCTGGCATATCGATTCAGCCTACAGCCGCTGCCACTCGAAGCCATCACCACGGCGGTAATAGACCGCCACCGCACGGCCGTAGATCTTGTCCGCATCGACGAAGCCGAAAAAGCGGCCATCGAAGCTGTTGCCGCGATGGTCGCCCAGCACCAGCACCTTGCCGGCGGGCACCTGCAGATCCGCGATGTCCGGGCCACCGCCTCTGTCCAGGTCGAGGCTGGCGCGGCGCTCACCGAAGGCTTCGGTGTCGGCCAGGTCAGCGATCTGCAGCGGCTGGCCGTTGATGCTCAGGTGGCCATCGTGCAGTTGCACGTGGTCGCCGGCCACGGCGGCGACGCGCTTGATCAGCCGGGTGCCGTCGGCCGGTGAATCGAACACGGCCACCTCACCACGTTGCGGCGCGCCGGTACCCAGCAGTTCCTTGCTGGTGAACGGCAGGCGCAGGCCATAAGCACGCATGTCCACCACCACCCGGTCGCCCGGTTGCAGCGTCGGCTGCATCGAGCCGCTGGGCACGACGTAGTGGTTGGCGAGGGTATCGCGGGCGGCGGCGAGCAGGCCCAGCATCACCAGCAGCGGCAGTGCCTCCTTCTTCAACCAGGCAAGCGTGCGCTGCGAAAGCGGCGGACGGGCTACAGCATCCATGGCAGGCTCCGGGGTGGGTGGTGTCGGCATCAGACCATATCCGGCCCGAAGAGGTTCCCGCGCCCGCATACTGTAGAGCCGAGCCTATGCTCGGCTGCCGTTCCGTAGCGTCGAGCAAGCCGAGCATGGCCCGGCGCTACCGATGCAGGGTTACGCAGGTTTTACGCCGAGGCCCGGCACGGGGCATCGCACCTTTACGGCAACCACGCGCATCGTGTGCCTACCGCGCCGCAGGGCGCTTTGCGCAAGGTGTTGTATGACCCTCCTGGTGATCCGGCATGCGTCGCCGTCGGTGCCGCGTCCGCTGCTGCCGGCCGAGTTGTCCGGCCATCCGGTGCTGTGCACCGACTGCGCCAGCCTGGCCGATGTGCGCCAGTGCCTGTGCCAGCCGCAGGCGCGCACCGCGGACTGGGTGCTGCTTGATGTCGGCGTGGCCGACGAGGCGCAATGGTGTGCCGAGGGTGGTGCGCTGCAGGCGGCGCTGGACGGTCTGCCGGCGGAGTACATCGAACTGCAGTCGCCGCGCCAGCCCGGTCTGGAAGCGCGCCTGCGCCTGCAGCATGGCCCGGCCGCCGTGGTGGTCGACCAGCGCAGCCAGCAGGCGGGCTATCCGCTGTCGCTGGCCATCGTCGGCCGCCGCCTGGCACGGGAGGGCTGAGCCATGTCGATCTTCATCATCCGTGGCCCGGAAGCGGCTGGCGCGCTGATCCGTACCGCCGCGCCGCTGCCGGCGCCGGTGCTGAAATCACTGGTGCACCGTGCGATCGATGCGGGCACCAGCGTGGCAATCCGCGCCTGCGGTTCGGAACAGGAACTGCTGGACGCGCTGCGTGTGGCCGACCACAGCCGTGGCGAGGTGACGCTGCTCGATCCGGGCGCATGTGCCGACAGCCTGCGCCTGCAGCGGCTGCTGCCGTACCTGCACAACGCGTACGTGGAAGTGCATGACGACGGCGCGGTGGCGGAGCCGTGCCTGCCGGCAGGCGTCGGCCAGCGCCTGGGGATCGCGGCCGGGTATGGGGCGCAGAGCTATGTGCTGGCGCTGGATATCGCGCTGGATCACCTGGGGCTGGCCGAGCAGGCGAACCGGGTGCATGTAGGGACGTGATGCGCTTCGGTAGAGTCGAGCCATGCTCGACTCGCTTTTCCGCCTTTGTAGAGCCGAGCCCATGCTCGGCTGCCTTTCCAGAAAACATCAGCCGAGCATGACTCGGCTCTACACAAAAAAAAACGGCGGGGTTGCCCCCGCCGTTTTCTGTTGCTTATTTCAGGCCGCGGAACTTCAGCAGCGGCTCCACCGACGGGTCCTTGCCGCGGAAATCGCGGTACAGGGTCGACAGCTCCACGCTGTTGCCGCGCGAGAGGATCTTGTCGCGGAATTCCTGGCCGTTGGCGGCGGTCAGGCCACCGTGTTCGGTGAACCACTGGTACGCGTCATGGTCCAGCACTTCCGCCCAGAAGTAGGCGTAGTAGCCGGCCGAATAACCGCCACCCCAGATGTGGTCGAAGTAGGTGGTGCGGTAACGCGGCGGCACCTGCGGCAGGTCGACCTTGAACTTCTTCAGTGCGCTGGCTTCGAAGGCGCCGACATCCTGCAGCGGCGCATCGGCCTTCTGCGTGTGCCAGGCCAGGTCGAGCAGTGCGGCCGACAGGTACTCGGTGGTCGCATAGCCCTGGTTGAAGCTGCGTGCCTTGAGGATCTTGTCGACCAGTTCCTGCGGCATCGCTTCGCCGGTCTTGTAGTGCTTGGCGTAGTTGGCGAACACCTTCGGGTCCAGCGCCCAGTGTTCGTTGAACTGCGACGGGAACTCGACGAAATCGCGCGAGGTGGCGGTGCCGGCGATCGACGGGTACTTCACGTTCGAGAACATGCCGTGCAGTGCATGGCCGAACTCATGGAACAGGGTGGTGACGTCGTCAAAGCTGATCAGCGCAGGCTGGCCAGCGGCCGGCTTGGTGAAGTTGCAGACGTTGTAGACCACCGGCTTGGCACCGGTCAGGCCGTCCTGTTCGACGAACACGTCCATCCAGGCGCCACCGGACTTGCTGTCACGCTTGAAGTAGTCGGTGTAGAACAGGGCCAGCGAGGTGCCGTCCTTGTCGAACACTTCGTACACCTTCATGTCCGGGTTGTAGGTCGGAATGTCGGTGCGCGGCTTGAAGGTGATGCCGTACAGCTGGGTGGCGGCGTAGAAGACGCCGTTCTGCAGCACGTTGTCCAGTTCGAAGTACGGCTTGATCTGCGATTCGTCCAGATCGTACTTGGCCTTGCGCACCTGCTCGGCGTAGAAGTCCCAATCCGAGGCGGTCACCTGGAAGCCACCCTTCTGCGCGTCGATCACCTTCTGGATCTCGCCGGCTTCGGCACGCGCCTTGGCGGTGGCGGCAGGCACGGTGTCGGTCAGCAGCTTCAGCGCGGCCGCCGGGGTCTTGGCCATCTGGTCGCCCAGCTGGTAGTCGGCGAAGGTCTCGAAGCCGAGCAGCTTGGCCTTCTGCGCACGCAGCTGGGCCAGGCGCTGCACAGTCTGCCGGGTGTCATTGGCATCGCCGCGCTCGGCGCGGGTTTCCGAAGCGTTCAGCACGGCCGCACGCTGGTCGCGGTCGGTCAGCGAGCCAAGCACCGGCTGCTGGGTGGTGTTCTGCAGCGGCAGCAGGAACTTGCCCTCCAGCTTGCGGTCCTTGGCAGCGGCGGCGGCATTGTTGACCGCGCCCTCGTCCAGGCCGGCCAGCTTGGCCTTGTCGTCCACCACCACCGCGGCAGCGGCGGTTGCCGCCACCAGACGGGTGTGGAACTGGGTGGACAACGTGGTTTCTTCCACGTTGAGCTTGCGCAGGCTCGCCTTGTCGGCGTCGGACAGCTGTGCGCCCGAGCGCACCAGACCGTCGTAGTAATGCTCGACCAGGCGCTTCTGCACCGGATCCAGGCCCAGCGTCTCGCGCTGGTCGTACAGCGACTTCACGCGCGCGAACAGCTTCGGATCGAGGTTGATCTCGTCCTGGTGCGCGGCCAGTTCCGGCGCCACTTCTTCCTGGATCTTCTGGCGGGCATCGTTGGTATCGGCCTGGACCAGACCGAAGAAGATGCGCGACACGCGGGTCAGGGTCTCGCCGCTGCGCTCCATCGCCACGATGGTGTTGTCGAAGGTGGCCGGCTCGGCGCTGTCGGCGATCTTGCGCACGTCGGCCAGATGCAGGCGCATGCCTTCTTCGAAGGCCGGCAGGTAATCGCTGTCCTTGATCTTGTCGAACGGCGGCGCCTGGAACGGCAGGCTGCTGGCGGTCAGCAGCGGGTTGGTGGAGGCTTCGGCCGGCTGCTGGGCCGGTGCATTCTGGGCTTCGGACACGGGGGTGGACTCCTTGCCGGAACAGGCCGCAAGCGCCAGGCTGATGGCGGCGGCCAGGACTACGGTACGCGACATGTAAAACGCTCCTTGGGCAGACGGTACGGGATGGCAGCCGTCCACCCTACTCCTGTCACGGGCGCCCGGCATGTGCCGGACGTGGCGTCTACGCTGCCGGCGGCGACCGGCTCAGACCGTGCCGCGGGTCTTGCCGATCCAGGGCCGGTAGAACTCCCGGATGGCGGCCATGTCGGCGGCGTCATCGCCGGTCGGCGTGAACACCGGACCGATGCCGATGATCTTCTCCGGGTAGTGGAAGTACGCCGCCAGTATCGGCACGTCGGCCATCCGCGCGATCTTCAGGAAGCCGGCCTTCCATTCCTTGACGGCCTTGCGGGTGCCTTCCGGGGTGATCGCGAACCACATCTTCTCGTTGTCGCGCAGCAGGTCGACGGCCTGGCCGACGGTGCCCTGCGGCGAGCTGCGATCGAGCGGGATCACGCCCAGCTTGTGCAGCAGTGGACCCAGCGGCCACCAGAACAGCGAGGCCTTGCCCAGCACCTTCACCTTCATGCCCAACGCGATCTTCGCCGCCATGCCCCACAGGCCGTCCCAGTTGGACGAATGCGGGGCGATGATGAACACCAGTCTCGGGATGTCCGGCAGGGTGCCGGTGACCTTCCAGCCGCCCATGCGCAGCGTGCAGCGCGCCAGCCAGCGCAGGAAACGGTTGGGTCTGACCTGCGGCATGTTCGGCGGAATGGCCGGCAGCAACGGCGTCGGGTTGTTCAAGCAATCACTCCCAGTCACGTGATGAGCGCCCGCGCTTGATCTGCGCGCGCCCGCGTTTGGCGTCCAGACGACGCAGTTTCGACCCGAAGGTCGGCTTGGTGGCCTTGCGTGGTTTGGGCACGCTCAACCCGGCCTGGATGAAGGCCGCCAGCCGCTCGCGCGCATCCTCGCGATTGCGATCCTGGGTGCGGAAACGTTGCGCGTCGATGACCAGCACGCCTTCGCCGGTCATGCGCCGGTCGCGCCGCGCCAGCAGGCGCTCGCGCAACGGTTCGGGCAACGAGGGCGAACCGGCCACGTCGAAACGCAGTTCCACCGCGGTGGAGACCTTGTTGACGTTCTGGCCGCCGGCACCGCTGGCACGCACGAAACGCTCGACGATCTCGCCGTCGGGGATTTCAAGCTGCGCGCTGATGGTGACCGGTCCGTTGCCCATCCGCGCATTGTAGCGGCAGGCGCGTTGCCGTGGCTGCCATCGCGCACCGTATGCCGCCGATCAGGCACCGAACACGCCGCCTTCGCCTTTGCCGGGGGTATGCTTGCGGTCCCGTGTACTGCAGGACGCTCCGCATGATCCGCTTGCTCCCCTCCCTGTTGCGCCGCGCGACCCTGCTGCTGGTGCTGGCCGCAGCAAGCGCGCCGGTGCTGGCTGCAGCGCCCACCGATGGCGACATCAACCGCCTGCTGTCGGCCTCGCGTGCGCAGAGCATGATCGACACCATGCTGCCGCAGATCGAATCGATGCAGCAGCAGCAGTTCCAGCAGGTCGCTGCCCAGCGCCAGCTCAACGCCCAGCAGCAGGAACAGCTGCAGCGCATCCAGGCGCGTACCAGCCAGACCCTGCGCCAGGCACTGTCGTGGCAGCAGCTGCGGCCGATGTACGTGGACCTGTACAAGAAGACCTTCAGCAAGGAAGACGTGCTGGCCATGGCCGAGTTCTACGAGAGCCCGGCTGGCCAGAGCCTGCTCGACAAGACCCCGGCGCTGATGCAGAACGTGATGGTGGCGATCCAGACGCGCATGCAGCCGCTGTTCGCCGATCTGCAGAAGGATCTGGAAGCGATCGTCAACGAGCCGGAAAAGAAGTGAGGTAGTGCCGGCCGCTGGCCGGCAACCCGGATTTCCGTAGCGCCCGAGCCCATGCTCGGGCGGCGGCGCGCGGCGCCGGGAAGCGCAGCCGAGCGTGGGCTCGGCTCTACAGGTCCTGGCTCCAGCCGAACAGGTCCAGCGCCTTCTGGAACTCACCGTCGACCTGGGCGCGCACGTCCACCGTGCCGCCATCCGGATGCGGGAAGCGCAGCCGCTCGGCATGCAGCAGCATGCGGTGTACCCCCTGCATGCGGAAGTTGCGGTTGTGCCGGCCATCACCATGGCTGGTATCGCCGATCAGGTGGTGTGACAGGTGCTTCAGATGCCGGCGGATCTGCCGGAAGCGCCCCGTCTGCGGCTGGCAGCGCAGCAGCGCGTAGCGCGAACTGGCGAACTCACCCACCGGCACCGACAGTTCACCGGCAGCCAGACGCTGGAAGTCGGTCACCGCCGGCTTCTTCACCGGCTTGCCCGGACCGCCGTCCAGATCATGGTCGACCTGCCAGGCTTCCTCGGCCGGCCAGCCGCGGCAGATTGCCAGGTAGTCCTTGCTCACTTCGCCGCCCATCAGCGCCTTGCCCAGCATACTGGCGGCGTCGCGGTCGAAGGCCAGCAGCAGGCAGCCGCTGGTGGCGCGATCCAGGCGGTGGACCAGGAAGATCGGCCGACCCAGCTGCTCGCGCAGGCGATCGGCGAGGAAATCATCTTCGCCACGGGCCAGCTTGCTGTCGTGGACCATCAGCCCGGCCGGCTTGTTGACCACGGCCAAGCGTTCGTCCAGGTGCAGCAGCTGCAGGGGCGCGGTTTCAATCTCGACCGCAGCGAGGGTGTCAGGTTCGGTACTCACCGCGGGATTATAAAGGCCTGCCCTCTGTAGAGCCGAGCCCACGCTCGGCTGCTCCGCGCGACCGGCAATAGCGTGCCAACCAAGGTTGGCACCTACCTGTAAAGCAGTCAGGCGTTGCGCAGCGCCAGCAATTCGCCATTGCCCACCGGCACCAGGCTGGTGGTGAACGCCGCGTCGGCGGCCAGCAGGGCGCGCAGCGGCTCCATCTCAGCGGCATGCGAGGTGGCGTTGTCGACCACCAGCAGGCCGCCGGGGCGCAGTACGCGGCGCAGCTGCGGCCACCAGCCTGCGTACTGCCCGCGATCCGAATCCAGGAACAGCAGGTCGATGCAGCCATCGGCCGCCTGCGCCAGCCACTGCCCGGCATCAGCGTGGACCAGTTCGATGCGCTCACCCAATCCGCTGCGGGCGAAATTCGCGCAGGCCATCGCCACCTTGTCGGCGGCGAACTCCAGCGTGGTCACCCTGCCATCAATGGCAGCGGCGGCCTCAGCCAGCCACAGCGTGGAATAGCCATTGGACGTGCCGATCTCCAGCACGCGACGGGCGTTGCCGAACCGCACCAGTACCGACAGCAGTTCACCGGTGTCGGCGGTGATGTTGAGCATGCGCAGGCCACGATCGGCTTCGCGGGCATCGTTGTCACTACCGAACTGCGCCAGCTCGTGTTTGAGCGCGCTCAGCGCATCACTCATCGCCACCACGCACGCGCCAGTGCGAACACGCCAACCGCACCGGACACCCAGCTCCATGCCGGCACGTCGCCCCAGTACCAGCCCGGCGGCTGCAGCACGTACATCAATGCGGCAATCGCCAGCAGACCAACGCCAGTGATCGCCCCGACCGCGCGCTTCTGCAGCCGCTGCAGGCTGGCATCGAGCGCGACCAGATCGCGCGAACGCATCGCCAGTTCATGCCGACCTTCCACCTGCTGGGTCAGCCAGGCGTGTACCAGGCGCGGCATGTCCGGCGCATGGGTCATGATTTCCGGCAGGCGCTTGCCGATCTCGCGCACGACGCGGCGCGGGCTGTAGCGCTCGCGCAGGATCTTCGCCAGCACCGGCTTGGCCACGGCCCAGATGTCGATCTGCGGGTCCAGCTGGCGGCCGACGCCCTCGATGTTGAGCAGGGTCTTCTGCAGCAGGATCAGCTGCGGCTGCAGGGTCAGCTGGTAGCGCTGGGCCACGCGGAACAGCTTCATCAGCACTTCGGCCAGCGAGATCTGCGACAGCGGACGGGTGAAGTACGGCTCGCACACCGAACGCACCGCCGCCTCAAGATCATCGATGCGCACGTTGTCGGGCATCCAGCGCGCCTGCACGTGCAGTTCGGCGATGCGGCGGTAGTCGCGGTTGAAGATGGCCATGAAATTCTCGGCCAGGTAGTACTGATCTTCCTGCGAGAGCTGGCCCATGATGCCGAAGTCCAGCGCGATGAAGCGCGGGTTGTCGCGGCGTGCCGGATCGATGTCGACCCAGATGTTGCCGGCATGCGCGTCGGCATGGAAGAAATTGTCGCGGAACACCTGGGTGTAGAACACCCGCACACCCTTGGCGGCCAGCGCCTTGCGGTCGATGCCGGCCTTGTCCAGTGCGGCGATGTCATCGGAGGGAATGCCCCATACACGCTCCAGGGTCAGCGCGCGCTCGGCGGTATGGCTCCAGATCACCTCCGGCACATACAGGTCGTCGGAGTTCTCCCAGAAACGGCGCAGCACGCTGGCGTTGGCGCCTTCGCGCTGCAGGTCCAGCTCGGCGGCCAGGGTGTTTTCGACCTCGGCCACCACTTCGCGCGGGCGGATCTTGTCGGCACGCGGATGGGTGCGCTCGACCAGCGTTGCCAGCGAGTTGAGCAGGGCGATGTCGGCGTCGATCTGCTTCTCGATACCCGGGCGCAGCACCTTGACCACCACCTGGCGTCCGTCGGCCAGCGTGGCCGCGTGCACCTGCGCGATCGAGGCCGAGGCCAGCGGTTCGGTGTCGAAACTGGCGAAGGCTTCGCTGACCGGCAGGCCGAGCGCTTCCTCGACGATGCGGCGCGCAGCATCGCCGTCGAAGGGCTTGACCCTGTCCTGCAGCAGGGTCAGCTCATTGGCCACATCCGGCGGCACCAGATCGCGGCGGGTCGACAGGATCTGCCCGAACTTGACGAAGATGGGCCCCAGGTCCTGCAGCGCCAGGCGCAGGCGCGCACCGCGCGACTGTGCGGCGATGTCGGCTGAAGCGCGCGGCACGAACGGCTTGGCCAGGCGCAGCCAGCGCTCTGCCGGCGTGTCCTGCAGCAGGTCGTCAAGGCGGTAACGCAGGATCACCCGGCCGATGCGGCTGGCCCGCAGCAGCGCCTTCATGCGGCACCCCGCAGGCGCTGCACGCGTGCGCCGAGGCGCTCGACATCATCGCGGAGCACGTCCACGTCGTCGTGGAAGGCATCCAGTTCGGCACGTGGCACCACGTCGCGCGATTCCTCGGTGATGAATTCAGCGGCACTGTGGGCCAGGTCGATCGCGCCCTGGCGGGCGTGCTGCAGGGCACTGCGCAGGGTGTTGGCCACCTGCACGCCCAGCACGTCGCCGAACACGCTGACGAACGGCTGCTGCCAGTCCGGATCGAAGCCCTTGGCCAGCTGCTGCAGGCGGCGCGCCAGTTCGGCATCGCCGGCCACGCGTACGCGGGCCTTGCCGTTGTCAGCACCCTGGCGGGCACGCGCCAGCAACGGCAGCTGTGCCAGCACGCCGGCCAGGCTGCTGCGCACGGCCAGGTCGGCTTCCTGCGCATCCACAGGGCCCACCCGCAATTGGTTGCCATCGACGCTGATGCGCATCGCCAGCGGCGGTGCGTCCAAGGTCAGGTCGATATGGCGACCGTCGAGGTTGGCCAGCGCATGGCGGGTATCCGGATCCAGCGCCAGCGCGCGGTTCAGGGCGATCTGCAGGGCACGGCCAGCGACCGGCTTGAGGGACTTGAGCAGGGAAAGAGCCATGTGCGCATTCTACCTGCGTGGGTGGCGGGCTTGGGCCGGGCTACCGCCCGGCACCCGCTGACGCAACGGCCAGAGCAACGGCAACGTCAAATGCCGGCTTGCAGTGGGGAGGCGGGGTGGGTCCGGTTGCGGGGGACGCCGTGAATCCGTCCATGGAGGCTTGGCCGCGGCATCCATGCCGCGGACACCCCCGCAACCGGACCCACCCCGCCTTCCACAGGTTCCTGCTGCTGTTGGTGGGTGTCGACCTTGGTCGACACGTAAATCCAGGCCATGCGTGGATGACACGCGCGACTGGATTTCTGGTTCATCTGTGCCTCACGCGGAGGGTCGGTGAAGGTTCATGCTATGAGGCCACGCAACGCACAGGACATCGCACTTCCATGGCACGGACCCGGGTTGGCATCATCTTCGGTGGCAGGTCTTCCGAACACGAAGTTTCGCTGCAGTCGGCGAAGAACATTCTCGATGCGCTGGATCGGGAGCGCTTCGAGCCGGTGCTGGTCGGCATCGACAAGCAGGGCCAGTGGCACCTGAGCCAACCGGATACCTTCCTGCTCAACGCGGATGATCCGGCGCGCATCGCCCTGCATGCTTCCGGTACCGCGCTGGCGGTGCTGCCGGGTACCGAGCAGGCGCAGCTGCAGCCGACCGATGCGGGCAGCGCGCTGGGGCAGATCGATGTGGTGTTGCCGATCGTGCACGGGCCGCTGGGCGAGGACGGTGCGCTGCAGGGGTTGCTGCGCATGGCCAACCTGCCCTTCGTCGGTTCGCCGGTGCTGGGCTCGGCGGTGGCCATGGACAAGGACGTGACCAAGCGCCTGCTGCGTGATGCAGGCCTGCAGGTGGCACCGTGGGTGTGCATCCGGCGCCACGAGGCCGATGCGGTCGATGTCGCGGCACTGATCGAAGCGCTTGGCCTGCCGCTGTTCGTCAAGCCGGCCAACCAGGGCTCATCGGTGGGCGTGAGCAAGGTCAAGGATGCAGAGGGTTTCGCCGAGGCATTGCAGACCGCGCTGCGCTACGACCATAAGGTCCTGGTGGAATCGGCCGTGGTCGGCCGCGAGATCGAATGTGCGGTACTCGGCAATGAGCGGCCGCAGGCCAGCGTCTGTGGCGAGGTCGTACTGCACGACGAGTTCTACGCCTACGACACCAAGTACATCAACGAAGACGGTGCTGAGGTGGTGGTCCCGGCCGCAATCGATGCGGCAACCCAGGCGCGCATCCAGCAGATCGCGTTGCAGGCCTACCAGGCGCTGGAGTGCGCCGGCATGGCGCGCGTGGATGTGTTCCTGACCGCCCATGGCCAGATCGTCATCAATGAAGTCAACACGCTGCCCGGCTTCACCCGCATCAGCATGTATCCGAAGCTGTGGGGGGCCAGTGGCGTGGACTACACCACGCTGATCACGCGCCTGATCGAGCTGGCGCTGGAACGGCACCAGGCCGATCGTGGATTGCATAGCGCGGTGCGTTGACCGCGCTTCGGTAGTGCCGGCCGCTAGCCGGCACTACCGCTCAAGCGGTCATGTGCGCTTGCGGAACATCGAGATCACGGCCAGCACCAGGAACACCACGAACAGGATCCAGGCGATGTTGCTGGCGGCACCGGCAATGCCGGAGAAACCGAGCACGGCGGCGATGATGGCGATGACAAAGAAGATGACGGCGTAATGCAGCATGGTGCTCCTCGCAGGTGGTCGGCCGTGGGTGGCGTTGTGCCCATCCTGCGCATCTGCCGGTGTGCAACCGGTGATGGCGATCTCTGCGCGTAATGAAGGCTTCAGCGCGGTGATGCCGCCGTCATGATGCCGCCTTCAGCCGTCGCAGTCCTTCTTCGATGCTGACCTGCGGCACGTAGCCGAAATCACGACGTGCCGGCTCCATGCTGTACCAGTGCGGCGTGCACAGCTGCTCGGCCAGGAAGCGCGTCAGCGGCGGCTCGCCACGCAGGCGCAGCAGCGGCCACAGCCGCTCGCAGATCGCGCCGATGCGATACGCGGTCTTGAAGCTGATCGCCTTGTCCACGGTTGGAGCACCCACCGCCTGCAGCAGCTTGTTGACCAGCTCGCGCATCGGCAGCGGCTCGCCATTGGAAATGAAGTACGCCTTGCCGGCGCAGGCCGCGCCCGGTGCCAGCGCCTCGAAGGCGAGGAAATGCGCCAGCGCGGCGTTGTCGATGTAGGTGGTGTCGACCTTGTTGTTGCCATCGCCCACCAGACGCAGGCGGCCAGCGCGTGCACGCTCGGCCAGGCGCGGCACCAGCTGCTGGTCACCCGGGCCCCAGATCAACCGCGGGCGCAACGCCACCGTCGCCAGCGTGGCGTCATTGGCCGCCAGCACCCGCTGTTCGGCAATCGCCTTGGTCGCCGCATACGGTGCCTGGAAGTCCTCGCCATAGGGGACTTCGTCCGCACCCAGTCCTTCCACCGGGTGCGTGGCGCGATGGGTCACGCTGGGCGTTGAGGTGTAGACCAGCTTGCCGATGCCATGTGCGCGGCAGGCCGCGATGACGTTGTCGGTGCCGACCACGTTGGCCTGGTGGTAGCTGTCATAGCTGCCCCAGGCACCGGCCTTGGCGCCGTTGTGGAACACCGCATCGACGCCGGCCACCGCATGCAGCACTGCCTGCGGGTCAGCCAGGTCACCGCGGATCTGGCCCACGCCCAGCGCCTGCAGTTCGGGGTAATGGCTGCGGTTGAACGCCAGCACCTGGTGGCCACGTTCGACCAGGCCACGGCACAGCGCCTGGCCAAGGAAACCACCACCACCGGTGACCAGGATCTTCATGCGCGCTTCTCCAGTTCGGCGCGTGCCCAGACGGCGAGCTTCTCGCGACCGATCTTGGCGTTGTGACGGATATCGACGGGGAACGCCGGATGCATCAGCACGTGTTCCAGCTTCAGCTCGGGCAGACGCGCAGCGGCCGTGGCATGCAGCGCCTCGCGCAAGGCAGGGCTGTCGGACTGGCCACGCTGCAGCTCCACACACAGCACCGGCACCTGCGCACCGGCTGCGCCGACGCCGACCAGCGCCGTGCGTGCCACCCCGGGCACGGTGTTGAACACCGGCTCGACCTGTTCGGTGTACAGCGGCCCGTGCGCGGTTTCCACGCGATGGGTCTTGCGGCCACAGAACCACAGCCGCCCCTGCGCATCGAAGTAGCCGACATCGCCCATGCGATGCACGATGCGGACGCTGCCATCGGCCAGGGTTTCGCTGATCTTCGCCGCTGCGGTCGCCTGCGGACGGTTGAAATAACTGTCGGTGGCGGTCGGCCCGGCCACGGTGATCTCGCCGACTTCGCCCACGTCCAGCACGCGCACCTGCGACCAGTCCGGCAGCGGCGCGTCGTCGATGGCGATGATGCGCACCTCGTTCGGTGTGACCACGCTGCCGACGCAGGTGCCGGCACCGCCCTCGGTGGCCGCGCGCGTACGCTCCAGCTCGCGCCCCTCGACCACTGCCACCGGCAGGCACTCGGTCGCGCCATACGGTGTCCAGAACTGGGCATCGGCCGGCAGCAGACTGCGGATGGTGGCGACCACGTCCGGCGGCACCGGTGCACCGGCGGAGGTCACCCGGGTCACCGACGGCAGCGGCCGCCCGTGCCGCGCCAGTACCCGCATCAACGCAGGCGAGCCGAACAGCTGGGTCACGCCGAAACGCTGGATGGCGTCATGCAGGCGCGCCGGATCGGCCTGTGCCGGCCGGGTCGGATCCATGTCCGGAATCACCGAGGTCAGGCCAAGCGCGGGATCGAACAGGGCAAACGGCGGGAAGGTCGGCAGATCCACCCCCCCCGCCTCCATGCCGAACGCGCTGCCCAGCAGCTCGATCTGGCCGACGAAGTGGCGGTGGCGGTAAACCACGCCCTTGGGCACGCCGGTGGAGCCACTGGTGAACAGGATTGCCGCGGTGTCCTCGCCATCGGTGTCGGCCAGCATCGCGCCGCTGTTGGCGCCGGCACGCTCCAGCGCGGCCAGGGTGGTGCCACCCCAGCCCAGCCGACGGCCGACGGTGACCAGACG
Organism: Stenotrophomonas sp. G106K1; assembly: GCF_037969685.1. Taxonomy (NCBI): domain Bacteria; kingdom Pseudomonadati; phylum Pseudomonadota; class Gammaproteobacteria; order Lysobacterales; family Lysobacteraceae; genus Stenotrophomonas; species Stenotrophomonas sp. G106K1. The sequence goes on from NZ_JBBPFR010000021.1 coordinate 16,181, forward strand.
AGTCGCCGAAGGCGCCCAGCGCAGCGCCAGCCGCGCCACGTGGGCCAGCGGAATGCCGATGAAGGCCTGTGGCTGCGCCTCGTCCAGGCACTGCTTCAGCGCGCGCTTGTCGATGCCCGGATCGACCAGTACCGGCACCGCGCCCAGCTTGAACAGGGCGAACATCAACAGGAAGAACTCCGGCGACGGCCGCACCATCACCACCGTACGCACCCCGCGGCCGATCCCGTAGCCGGCCAAGCCGGCCGCCATCGCATCGCTGCGGGCGTCCAGCTGGCGGTAATCCAGGGTCACGTCGTAGGCCGCCATGCCGTTGCCGGCGCCGCGGCGGCCGGGGCAGCGGATGGCGATCTGGTCGGGGCGTTCACGCGCCAGCTCGGGCAGCCGCGCGGCGATATTGCAGGATCGGTTCATCCGTTCATTGTCGCCGCTTACGGAATTTCTTGCGCGGCGGCCGCCAGCGTGGAAAATCCGCATCCTCGTCCCTTTCCCGATGCCGCCCGAGGCGGCTTGCCCATGCAACATCCCTGCATGACCTGCGGCGCCTGCTGCACCCAGTACCGCGTGGCCTTCCACTGGATGGAATCGGACGAGGTCACCCCCGGTGGCGTGCCGCACCAGCTCACCGAGGTCCTCGATCCGCATCGCCTGTGCATGCGCGGCACCCATTCCAAGCCGGTGCGCTGCGTGGCGCTGGATGCGCAGATCGGCGTCTATTCGCGCTGCACGATCCATCCCAACCGGCCCAGCGTGTGCCGCGAGGTGGACGCGTCATGGGAGTACGGCAAGGCCAGCCCGCAGTGCGACAAGGCGCGCATCGCCTATGGCCTGGATCCGCTGACCCTGGCCGACTGGCGCTGGCGCGACGAAGCAGGCAACGACGACGACCACCCGGACGACAACGGCAATTCACCGTCGCCGCAGGCACCGATCGCGGCGTAGTCCGGCGTGCCGACCGTTGGTCGGCACGCCCTTCAGATCGGGTTCTTGTCCAGGAACGCGCGGATCTCCGGCACCAGCACTTCATGCTTGTCTTCCAGCACGTAGTGGCCCGCATCCTCGAAGGCATGCACCTGTGCCTTCGGCAACGCCGCCTGGAAGCCCTTCAGGAAATGGTGGTCGAACACGAAGTCGCGCAGGCCCCAGCCGAGGAAGGCCGGGCGATCAGCGAACGACGGCAGCGCCTTGCCGGCACGCTCCAGCAGTGACCACGCCTTGTCGGCCGGCGACAGCGGGATGTCCTGCATGAAGCGGATGGTGCTGATGCGGTTGGCATAGCTGTTGTACGGCGACACGTAGGCGCGGCGCACATCGGCCGGCATCTTCCGCTCCACGCCCAGCCACGACGCGCCGGAGGAAAACGCATTGAAGGTGCGGATGATCCACTCGCCAATCTTCCAGTGCCGCCCCAGCGCGATCTGCCACGGCATCTTCTTCGCCGCCGGCATCGGGAACGCGGCAGTGTTGAGCACGACCAGGCGCTTGACCTGGTCGTGGTGCGACAGCGCCCAGCCGAAGCCGATCATGCCGCCCCAGTCGTGCACGGCCAGGGTCACCGGGCCGGTGATGCCCAGATGCTTCAGCAGCGCATCCAGATCATCCACGCGCGACTGCAGCGTGTATTCGTAGCGGCTGTCGTCGGGCTTGTCCGACAGGCCCATGCCGATATGGTCCGGCACGATGCAACGGTACCGGTCCGACAGGCCGGCCACCAGTGTGCGCCAGTAATAGCTCCACGACGGGTTGCCGTGCACCATCACCACCACCTCGCCGTCGCGCGGGCCTTCGTCGAGATAGTTCATCGACAGGCCGGGGCGAACCTCGAAGCGCTGCGGGTGGGCGGGGTAACCGGGAAGCTGGGACATCGGATCGCACCTGTAAAAAGGGCCGGTAAACCGGCCCTTGGAATCAACGCAGCGGGCTGCTTACCAGACCACTTCGGCCATGGAGCAGTTGAGGCCCGAGCCGATGCCCAGAAGCGCGATGCGATCGCCCTTCTTCAGCTTGCCCAGCTGCTTGAGCTTGCTCAGCACGATCGGCACCGAGGCCGGACCGATGTTGCCGTGCTCGCCGAAGATGGTCATGACCTTCTTCGGGTCGATGCCGAAATTCTTGATGAACGCAGCGGTGTGCGGCTGGCTGACCTGGTGGATGACGAACTGGTCCAGCTCTTCCACCGCCCAGCCCAGTGCGATCTTGGCGGCGGTGAAGGTCTTCTGGGCCAGCTTGATGCCCTCGATCAGCAGCATGCGGGTGTCGGTGACCATGCGGTCCAGGTTGCCCAGGCACAGCTGGTTCCACTCGGTGGCCGAGCGGGTCACGCCCCCCTTGTAGCGCGGCGCGTCGGGCACCAGCTCCGAACGGGCCATCACCATCGCAGCCGCACCGGAACCGGTGGTCAGCGCCGCCAGCTCATTGCGGAAGTCGTCGGCGGTGACGTCCGGCGCGGTCATCCGCTCCAGGGTCTTTTCGTACACCAGGTTGGCGGTTTCGCCATCCACCACCAGCGCGTAGTCGATCTCGCCGCGCTCGAGCATGCGCGCCGCGATGTCCATGCCGTTGATGAAGGCCAGGCAGGCATTGGCGACGTCGAAAGTCATGCACTCGTCGCTGACACCGAGGTTGCCGGACACGATGGACGCGGTCGACGGCTCCAGGTAGTCACGGCTGACCGAGGTATTGATCAACAGGCCCACCTGCGTCGCATCGATGCCTGCGTCTTCCAGTGCCTTGCGGCCGGCCATGGTGGCCGCGTCGGACGCCAGCACGCCGTTGTCCCACAGGCGGCGCGCGTGGATGCCGGCGATATCGCCGAGGACATCGGTACGGATACCAAGGCGATCCAGCGTCGGCTGCAGCCGTTCGTTGATTTCCTTGGTCGTCAGCGTGTGCGGCGCATCAACGTGAGCCAGGCCGGCAATCGAGACATTCTTGAAGAGCATCGAGGTTAGCGCCAAGGCTCAGGCAAAGGGGGCGCTATTCTATAACCCCCCGGGCCTTCACCGCATCTTTACGAATTCAGCCTTGGCCGTATGGTGAAGGATTCAGCGCGGCGGGCACTGGAAAGCAGCGAAGCGCTGGCTGCCATCGGCCGGGGCCGCAGCGGCCTGCACGGCGTTGGCGCCGGTGGTCGGGGCTTCATTGCGGGCCAGGGTTTCCAGCTCTTCCTGCACGCGCAGCGGGTTGCGGTTGTAGAAGCCGACCTTGCTCTTCACGGTCACCACCACTTCGCCCTTGGAGATGCACCCGGCCGGTACCGGGCCTGCCGGCAGCACGCGGATCGCCTTGCCGGCCGGTTCGATCGGCACCCAGGTGCAGGCGGTGACGGTGAGCAACAGGGACGACAGCAGCAGAACGCGCATGGGCAGGATCCTGGAAGGGAATGTCAGGAGTGTGCCTGAACCGTCTGAATCAGGGATAGCCGGGACGGGGTCGGAGCCCTCCCGAGGGGAGGGATCCGACCCCTGGCCGGCGTATTCCCTTATTTCTTGACCGGGTTGCCTTCGGCATCGATCACGGTCACTTCCCCCAGGTTCAAGGCGCGTACGGCCGCTTCGGTCTGCTTGAGGTCACCCACCACCACCCAGGTCAGCGCCTGCGGCTTGATCTCCGCCGCCGCCTGCTGCACCTGTGCCGGAGTCATCGCTTCGATCTCGGCCTTGCGGCGCAGCACGTAGTCGTCCGGGCGCTTGAACTGCACGATCGTGCCGATGGTCGCGGCCACCGCGCTGGCGGTCTCGTAGGCACCGGGCAGGCTCAGGGTCTGGATGTTGCGGATGCGCGCCACTTCAGCGTCGGTCGCCGGCTTGCTGCCGTTGGCGAACTCGGCGATCTCCTTGCGCATTTCGGCCATGGCCGGGCCGGTCTTGTCGATCTGCACCGGTGCCATCGCCATCCACGGGCGCTGGCCCACGGTGTTGCTGGCGCTGGTGCGGGCACCGTAGGACCAGTGCTTGTCCTCGCGCAGGTTCATGTTCAGGCGCGAGGTGAAGTCGCCACCGATCACACCGTTGGCGATGTCGAAGCGGGTCGAGCTGGCGTCGCTGGACGGCGGCACGACCTGCCCGGCGAACAGGTTGGCCTGCACCGCGCCCGGCTGGTCGATCAGGAACACGCGCGGGCTCTTCGGCAATGCCACCGGGGTGGTGGCCTTGATGGTCGGCGCATCGCCGGTGGCCTTCCAGTCGCCCAGCTGCTTGTCCAGCAGCGGCACGATCTCGGCCAGGGTGGTATCACCGACCACGATCAGGGTGCCGTCCTGCGGACGCAGCCAGTCGCGGTGGAAGTCGACCAGGTCCTCGCGGCCCAGGCTGCTGATCGCCGCTTCATCACCGCTGCCGGTGAACGGAATCGCGTACGGGTGGCCCTTGCCGTACAGCAGCGGCGGCAGCACGCGCATCGCCACCGCACCCGGGTTGACCTTCTCCTGCTGGATGCCGGCGATCCAGGTCGCCTTGACCCGGTCGATCTCGCTCTGCTCGAAGCGCGGCTCGCGCAGCAGGCTGGCATACAGCGCCAGCGACGGCACCAGGTTCTCCTTCAGCGCGGACAGTTCCACGTCCACCGAATCCAGGCCGGCGGAAGCATCCAGGTCTGCACCCAGCGCATCGGCTGCATCGGCGAAGGCCAGCGAGCCGAGCTTGCCGGCGCCTTCGGTCATCAGGCTCATGGTGAAGTTGGCGGTACCCGGCTTGCGGCCCTGGTCGGCGGTGAAGCCCCCCGGGAACTGGTAGCTGAACTGCACCACCGGAATCTCGTGGCGTTCGGCCAGCACCACCTGGGTGCCGTTCTTCAGCGTGGCGCGCTGCAGCGCCGGGAACTTCAGCTGCGGGAACTCGCGGGTCTGCGGCACGCCGGCCTTGCGGTCCACCTGCTCGGGCAGGGTGCTGTACCTGCTGTCCACGGCCGGCACGTTGAACGGCTTCGGCGCCTGCGACGGATCTTCCTTCAGCGCCACGCGTTCACCCGGCTCGACCACCAGCGTATGGCTGCCCTTGTCCAGCCATTGCGCGCCCAGGCGCTTGAGGTCGGCAGCGGTGGCCTTGTCGATGTTGGCCAGCGAGGTGCGGAAGCAACCCGGGTCGCCGGTGTAGACCGTGCATTCGGCCAGCGCGTCGGCCTTGCCGCCGAAGCCGCCGATGCGCTCGATGCCGCGGATGAAAGCAGCGCGCGAGCCGGTCTTGGCGCGCGCCAGTTCTTCGGCGGTCGGGCCCTCCTTGAGCAGGCGCTCGATTTCCTCATCGATGATCTTTTCGACCTTGGCCGGATCCTGGCCCTGCTTCACGGTGGCCATCACCATGAAGTTGGACCCCAGCTGCGAGGCGTAGGCGCCGGCGCTGATGTTGTCCACCAGCTTGTCCTGGTGCTGCAGGCGCTGGCTCAGGCGCGAAGACTTGGCGCCGCCGAGCACATAGGCCAGCAGCTGCAGCTGGTCGACGTCGGTGGTGCCGACCTGGGCCACGTTCCAGGCGCGGTAGATGCGCGCCTGCGGCACCTTGTCGGTCATCACCTCGCGGGTATCGGCCGGGCGCTTGGCAACGTCCACCTTGGGCTGCGCCATGGTCGGGCCGGCCGGGATGCTGCCGAAGTACTTGGCGGCCTTTTCCTTTGCCGTGGCCAGATCGATGTCACCGGCCAGCACCAGCACTGCGTTGTTCGGGCCATACCAGGTGCGGAACCAGGTCTTGACGTCATCCAGCGAGGCGGCGTTGAGATCGTTCATCGAGCCGATCACGCTGTGGTGGTACGGGTGGCCCACCGGGTACAACGCGCGGTTGAGCTGTTCCCACACTTGGCCATAGGGCTGGTTCTCGCCCTGGCGCTTCTCGTTCTGCACCACGCCACGCTGCTCGTCGAGCGCGGCCTGGTCGATCGCGCCGACCAGATGGCCCATGCGATCCGATTCCATCCACAGCGCCATGTCCAGCGCGGTGGTCGGCACGTTCTCGAAGTAATTGGTGCGGTCGGTATTGGTGGTGCCGTTCTGGCCGGTGGCGCCCACCTGCTTGAAGGGCTCGAAGTACTCGCCGTCGTGGTTCTCGCTGCTCTGGAACATCAGGTGCTCGAACAGATGCGCGAAGCCGGTACGGCCGGCGGGCTCGTCCTTGCTGCCGACGTGGTACCAGATGTTGACCGCGACGATCGGTGCCTTGCGATCGGTATGCACCACCACGCGCAGGCCGTTGGGCAGGGTGAACTGCTCGAACGGGATATCGACCTTGCTGGTCGCGGCCGGCTTGGCCGCCAGCGCGTAGGTCGGCGCGAGCGTGCCGAGGGCAGTACTGAGGGCAACAGCGAGCAGCGCGGCGCGCGGGCGCAGGGTGAGCGACATATCCGGGTCCTTGGTCACATAGGTGAATCCCGATCCTAGCGCGGGCGTGCGGCCACCGGTATCGGCCACCAGTCACTGGGGGTGATCGGCCACATCGGCCACCGCGATCGGCGTTTCAGGGTCACGAACGGCGGTGATTCACGTCCGGACAGTGTCCGCGGCACACCGAATGGACAGGTGTCCGCCCGGCGGACACTTTCGGCGCACTACAAAACCCTTATGAATCAACGACTAAAAGTTGGCACGGGGATTGCTTTGTACTTCCTGCACCAGGAAGGGCTTCAGACTAAACATGACTGAAGACTGAACAAAAGCAGAAAATCGAAAATTCCGCTTGCATCCCCAGAACTGGTGTTCTACCTTACTACCACACCACTGCTCACCAACACTAAACAGGCCCCGTCATGAACGCCAAGACCATTGCCATCGCCATCGCCCTGATCGCCGGCACCGCGGTTGTTTCGTCGGTGCAGGCCTCCGAATCCATCAAGACCCTGTCCACCGTGCAGGTCCGCCCGGCCGCCGACCAGCTGGTGCAGCAGGCTTGGGAACAGGCCAGTGGCATCCCGACCCTGGCCACTGTCGAAGTGCGCCCCAGCGCCGACCAGCTGGCCGAGCGCGACGGCTTCATCGCCAGCCCGGTCGCCGCCGCTCTGCCGATCACCACCCTGGCCTCGGTTGAAGTGCGCCCGAGCCTGGAGCAGCGTGTCGCCCTGGCTGCCGAGCAGGAAGCCCAGCGCTACGCCGCCACCCTGGCCGCCGCCGCCACCAGCGTCGCCAACCAGGTGATCGTCAACCTGCCGGCCCTGCAGGTGCGTCCGAGCGCCGCCCAGCTGCAGGCCTTCGCTGCCGAAACCGCCCAGGTCCTGCTGCGCCCGTAAGCGACGACCGCCCTGCCCCGTGCAGGGCGTGCGTCGTAAAGGCGGCGGCCGTCGCAGGTACACTGCGCCGATGAATGCCGCGCCCCAGTTCCACATGATCCTGTTCCAACCGGAAATCCCGCCCAACACGGGCAATGTGATCCGGCTCTGCGCCAACACCGGCGCGCAGCTGCACCTGGTCGAGCCGCTCGGCTTCGCACTGGAAGACAAGCAGCTCAAGCGCGCCGGCCTGGACTACCACGAGTACTCGCGCCTGCAGGTGCATCCGGACCTGGACACTGCGCTGGCGCGGATCGCACCGAAGCGGTTGTTCGCCCTGAGTACGCGTGCCAGCGTCCGCTATGACAGCGTGGCGTTCGAAGACGGTGATGCCTTCCTGTTCGGCCCGGAAAGTCGTGGCCTGCCGCAGGAGGTGCTTGATGCGCTGCCCGATGGTCGCCGGCTGCGCCTGCCGATGCGGCCGGACAATCGCAGCCTCAATCTGTCAAACACCGTTGCGGTGGTGATGTACGAAGCGTGGCGCCAGCACGGGTTTGCCGGCGGCCAGTAGATCCTCGCCACGCGTGGATGATCGTCTGGTAGATGCCGGCCTTGGTCGGCACGGGAGCGCCAACCAAGGTTGGCGACTACCGCCATCCCGGTAGATCCACGCCATGCGTGGATGCCCAGTGCCAACCAAGGTTGGCACCCACCATAAGCAGATTTCAGAACGCGTTGATGCCGGTCAGCTCACGCCCGATCACCAGCTGGTGCACGGTCTCGGTGCCTTCATAGGTGATCACCGATTCCAGGTTCAGCGCATGGCGGATCGCCACGTGCTCGGTGGTGATGCCGGCGCCACCCAGCAGATCGCGACACTCGCGGGCGATGTCGATCGCCATGCGACAGTTGTTCCACTTGGCCAGGCTGACCTGCTGCGGCTGCACCTGCCCAGCTTCCTTCAGGCGGCCCAGCTGCAGCGCCAGCAACTGTGCCATGGTGATGCGCCGGGCCATGTCGGCCAGCTTGATCTGCGCGCTCTGCGTGGCCGCCAACGGACGGCCGAACAGCACGCGCTCCTTGGCATAGCCCATCGCCTCGTCCAGACAGGCGATGGCCGAGCCGATCGGGCCCCAGCTGATGCCGAATCGTGCCTGGGTCAGGCAGCCCAGCGGCCCCTTCAGCCCCTTCACGTTTGGCAGGCGGTGGCTGTCGGGCACGCGCACGTCGTCGAAGAACAGCGCGCCGGTCAGCGACGCGCGCAGGCTCATCTTGTGCTTGATTTCCTGCGTGGTGAAGCCGGGCATGCCCTTCTCCAGCACGAAGCCCTGGATGCCGTCTTCGGTCTGCGCCCAGATGATGGCCAGGTCGGCTACCGGGCCGCTGGTGATCCACATCTTGCTGCCGCTGATGCGCCAGTCGCTGCCATCGCGCACCGCGCGGGTCTTCATGCTGGCCGGGTCGGAACCACCATGCGCCTCGGTCAGGCCGAAGCAACCGATCAGTTCGCCGCGCGCCATCGCCGGCAGCCACTGCCGGCGTTGCTCTTCGCTGCCGTACGCGTAGATGGGATACATGCACAGCGAGCTCTGCACCGACACGAAGCTGCGCAGGCCCGAATCACCGCGCTCCAGCTCCTGGCAGATCAGCCCGTAACTGACCGCGCCAAGGTCACCGCCGCCGTACTCGGCCGGCAGGGTAGCGCCGAGCAGGCCAAGCGAGGCGATCTCCGGCACCAGTTCCGACGGGAACCGCGCCTGGTCGAAGGCATCGCCGATGATCGGCAGCACGCGCTCGTTGGTGAAGCGGGCCACGCTTTCCTGGACTGCGCGCTCTTCCTCGCTGAGCAGGGAACGGACATCGAACAGGTCGTAAGGATCCAAAGCCATGGCACTCACACGCAGACGGGACCTGGCCATTGTCGGTCATCCGGGTGGGTTTGGTGTGCCGGTAGAGGCCGGCCTTGGTCGGCGCTGGCGTTTCTGCGGCCGCCAACCAAGGTTGGCGGCTACCGGCGCTGCGTACGCTGCATTGCAACAATCGCGGTATGAACATCGCCGATCTAGCTCGATCACGCGCAGCCCGGTACCCTGACAACATTCAAACAACCGTTTCGCCCGTGGCTGCACGCGCGATTCCCAGGCAACCGCCGGTGGCCCCGATGCCGGCACTACCCACGAGTCATGCAATCGATGAGTGCTGAAGCCAACGCCCTGCCCCCGCGTGAAGTCATGGAATTCGACGTGGTCATCGTCGGTGCCGGCCCGGCCGGCCTGGCCACCGCGATCCGCCTGCGCCAGCGCGCGATCGAAGCCGGTCGTGAACTGTCGGTCTGCGTGCTGGAGAAGGGCTCCGAGCCCGGTGCGCACGTACTGTCCGGCGCGGTGATGGACCCGCGCGCGCTGACCGAGCTGTTCCCGGACTGGGCCGAGCGCGGCGCACCGCTGAAGCAGAAGGTCACCCGCGACGAGTTCCTGTTCCTCAGCGAGACCGGCGCACGCACCACCCCGCACGCGCTGCTGCCCGAGTGCTTCCACAACGAAGGCAACTACATCATCAGCCTGGGCGAGGTCACCCGCTGGCTGGCGCAGCAGGCCGAGGCGCTGGAAGTGGCGATCTTCCCGGGCTTTGCCGCCGCCGAAGTGCTGTACGCCGATGACGGCGCGGTGATCGGCGTGGCAACCGGTGACATGGGCATCGAAAAGGACGGCAGCATCGGCCCGGCCTTCGAACGCGGCATGGCCCTGCATGCGAAGTACACGGTGTTCGCCGAAGGCGCGCGCGGCCACCTCGGCCGCCAGCTGATCAGCCGTTTCAAGCTGGACGAAGGCAAGGATCCGCAGGCCTACGGCATCGGCATCAAGGAACTGTGGCAGATCGACCCAGCCAAGCACGAGCCGGGCCTGGTGGTGCACGCCGCCGGCTGGCCGCTGGATACCGACACCTACGGCGGTGCGTTCCTGTACCACGCCGACGGCGGCAAGGTCGCCATCGGCTATGTGGTCGGCCTGGACTACAAGAACCCGTGGCTGAGCCCGTTCGAGGAGTTCCAGCGCTTCAAGACCCATCCGTCGATCCGCAAGCACCTGGAAGGTGGTACCCGCATCGGCTACGGCGCGCGTGCGATCACCGCCGGCGGGCTGATGTCGCTGCCGAAGACCGTGTTCCCCGGCGGTGCATTGGTCGGCTGCGAGGCCGGCTACCTCAACGTCAGCCGCATCAAGGGCAGCCACGCGGCGATCAAGACCGGCATGCTGTGCGCCGATGCCGCCTTCGACGCGCTGGTGGCCGATCGCCAGCACGACGAGCTCAGCGCCTACCCGGCCGCCTTTGAAACCAGTTGGCTGCACGACGAACTGAAGCTGTCGAAGAACTTCAAGCAGTGGTTCAAGAAGGGCCAGACCGTGGCCACGCTGATGACCGGCATCGAGCAGTGGCTGCTGCCGAAGCTGGGCGTGCGCAATCCGCCGTGGACCCTGCGCCACAGCATCCCGGACCATGCCTGCCTGGAGCCGGCGTCGAAGCACACGCGCATTGCCTATCCCAAGCCCGATGGCGTGCTGACTTTCGACCGCCTCAGCTCGGTGTTCCTCAGCAGCACCAACCACGACGAGAACCAGCCCAGCCACCTGACATTGAAGGATGCGAGCATCCCGGTGAAGGTGAACCTGGCCGAGTACGCTGGCCCGGAAGCGCGCTACTGCCCGGCAGGCGTGTACGAGTTCGTCGGTGACGGCAACGATGCGCGGCTGCAGATCAACGCGCAGAACTGCGTGCACTGCAAGACCTGCGACATCAAGGACCCGACCCAGAACATCGTCTGGGTGACCCCGCAGGGCGGCGGCGGACCGAACTACTCCGGCATGTGACCGGTGATGGGGCTGCGACCGCCGGTCGCAGCCCCACGTTGCGTGCGACCGTTATCCTGCCCGCCATGCGCGCCTTTCATCTGCTTCTTGTTGTTGCCATGACCCTGGCCGCCAGCGCGTGCCAGCGCCCACCGGCAGCGCCCAGCACGCCGGAACAGGCACGCCAGCAGGCGATGCAGCAGGCATTCGAACTGTGTGCCGGCTGCCACACCGTCAAGGCCGGCGGCATCCACCGCTACGGACCCAACCTGCATGGGGTGATCGGCCGCCGTGCGGGCAGCCTGCCCGACTATGGATACTCGCAAGGCATGCGCCGCGCCGACTTCGTGTGGAGTGCGCAGACCCTGGATACGTTCCTGCAGTCGCCCACCCATCTGGTACCCGGCACCCGCATGTACAACGCGTTCCCCAGCGCGGAGCGTCGCGCGCTGGTGATCGCCTACCTGCAGGAACACGCAGCTCAGTGAGCCAGGCGCTGCAACTGCTGCTGCAGATGCGCCACGAACTGCCCGGCATCGGCGATCGCCGCTGCGTTCTCTTCCTCGCCTGCAGCCTGCAACCGTTCCACCAGCGCGTTGGCGCGATCGGCCAGGCCCCGTGCACCCACCGCCCCCAGCGCGCCGGCCTGCCGATGCAGATGCAGTGCGGCCCTCACCCGGTCGCCTTCCTGCAGCGCGCGCTGCAGGGCCGCGATGTCCTCGTTGCTGGCCTTGATCAGGCTGTCGTGCAGCTGCTGGGCGATCTCGCGCGAACCGAAGCGCCGCTGCAGGGTCGCCAGGTCGGGGAGTCCTTCATCGCCATCGGGTTCATCGTCGCTGTCCACGGCGGCCTGCTCATCCTCCGCACCGTCGGCGCGCGGCAGCCAGCGCAGCAGCGCCTGTCGCAGCGTCGCCAACGACAACGGCTTGGCCAGCACGTCATCCATGCCGGCTTCGCGGCAGCGGCGTGCGTCGGCGTCAAGTACGCTGGCGGTCAGCGCCAGCACCGGCATCCGCGGCTGGCCGTTGCGGCCCTCGCGCTCGCGCAGCAGGCGGGTGAAGCCGAATCCATCCAGCACCGGCATGTGGCAATCGGTGATGACCAGATCGAAGGATTCCGATTCCTCCGCCAGCCGGTCCAGGGCCTGCTGCCCGTCATCGACCAGCACATGCGGCACACCCAGCTGCTGCAGGCGCCAGGCCATCATCGCCTGGTTGGTGGGATGGTCTTCAATGACCATCACCCGTGCCTGGCGCAGATCAGGGGGCAGCAGCGCGATCTGCTGATGCTCGGCCTGCAGCGCCATCACATCCTCGCTGCGTGCCTCCACCAGCGACAGCAGCACTTCCACCCGCGTCCCTTCGCCCAGCTTGCTTTCCAGCTTCAGTTCACCGTCCATCTTCTGCACCAGGCGCCGGCAGATGCTCAGGCCCAGCCCGGCACCACCATGGTCGCGCTGGATGTACGCACCGGCCTGGGTGAAGGGTTCGAACAGGGTCGGCAACTGCTCCGGCGCAATGCCGACGCCGGTATCGGTGACGCTCAGGCGCAGCGGCTGGCTGCCATCCTCCGCAGTAGGGCCCAGCACCTCCAGCTGCAGCCGCACCGAGCCCTTCACGGTGAACTTGATGGCATTGCTGAGCAGGTTGAACACGATCTGTCGAAAACGCACGCCATCCACTTCATGGGCCTGCGCCAGCTGTTCGTCGATGTGCAGCTGCAGATCCAGGCCGCGCGCCGTGGCCTGCGGCAACAACAATCGATGCACCCCTTCCAGCAGTGGCCGCACCGGTAGCGGTACCGGCTCCAGGCGCAGCGCGCCCGCTTCCATCCGCGAATAGTCGAGGATGTCGTCCAGGATCTGCCGCAGCATCTGCGCCGAGTCTTCGATCACGCCGAGGATGCGTTGCTGTTCGGCGTCCAGCGGCGAATGCGCCAGCACTTCGAGCATGCCCAGCACACCGCTCATCGGCGTGCGGATTTCATGGCTCATGGTGGCCAGGAAGCGCGACTTCGCTGCCGCTGCCTGTTCGGCTTCGACCATCGCCGCGGCCAGCGCGTCGGCCTGCGCGCGCGCCTGGCTCACGTCCACCCAGTAACCACTCCAGGTCACCGCGCCCGCTTCGGTGGAATACGGGTGCGCCTGGCTGCGCACCCAGCAGGGTGCGCTTCCTTCGCGATGGACTTGGAACTCGAAGGAAAGCGGTGCGAAATTGCGCGCCGCCAGTTCCATGGCGCGCAACACCTTTTCGCGGTCATCGGCATCGATGCATGCCAGCAGCGCCTGCCCATCCGTCTCCGCCTGCTGGCGGCTGATGCCGAACATCGACTGCACATCGCCGGCGATGAAGGGAAAGCTCAAGGTACCGTCCGCTTCGCGGCGGGCCTGGTAGACGATGGCAGGCAGGTTGTCGGTCACCTCGGCCAGGCGCTGCTCCAGTTCACGGCGGCCGGCCACTTCACGGCGCAACCGCCAGTGGCCCAGCCCGTGCACCGCCACCGCGGTGGCCAGCACCAGCAGCAGCGGAAGGCCCCAGCGCAGGAGCGTGCGCCAGTCCACCCCATCGCGATATTCCACCGACAGCCAATCGCCGCGCAGGGCCTCGCGCTGGCGTGGCCCCATCTGCAGCAGCAGGCGGTCGAAGGTGGTGGCCAATGCCGCATGACCACGCTCCACCGCCAGCGCCAGCTGGTCGTTGAACCCCGCGGGCGCAGCCAGTTGCAGGCGCCCCGGAAAGCGGTTGCGCAGCAGCTGGTCGACCAGCGCCAGGTTGCCCACGTAGGCATCGGCCTCGCCATCAGCAAGACGTTGCAGGGCCTGCTCGGCACTGCGCGCGGCGACGATCTTCACCGACGGCGCCTGCTGCTGCACGTAGCCGCGGATGCGCTCCGGATCGGACAGCAGCACGCGTTTGCCGTCCAGGTCCGACAAGCCCAGCATCGACGGACTGTCCGTGCGGGTGACGATCACGTTGGGCACGGTGATGAAGGGCTGGCTGAATACCCATTCCGGCCCCAGATAGCTCGAATCGGCAGGAATGCCGATCACCGCCTGCAGTTCCCCGCGACGCGCCTTCTCGCGCACCTCGTACCAGTCATGGCTGTTTTCAACCTGCAGGTTGGCGCCGGCCTGCAGCAGGCGCTGCAGGTATTCATTGGTCAGGCCACTGGGCTTGCCATGCCTGTCGGCGAACGACAGCGGTGCGGCATTGGGCGCAAAACCAATCTTCAACGGCTGCTGCAGCACGCGTTTTTCGGCTTGGCTCAACGCCAGCTGCGCCGATGCCGACCATTGCGGAGGCGGCAGCCAGCGCTGCGCGAGGGCGTCGCGCTGGGCCTCGCTGATGGCGGCAAGCGCCAGATCCAGTGCTTCGGACAACGGTTGTTTGCTGTTGGGCACACCGAAATGCAACTGCTCGGGGGGCAGATCGCTGGGCCGCAGCAACACCACACCCTTCAACTTGGCGGCGGCGATCAGTTCCGTTGCCACGTAGGCATTACCGATGAAAATGTCGGCTTTGTCGTCTCTGACCATATTCAAGGCGGTCAGCGTGTTGTCTGCGACAAGTTGTCGTGCCCTTGGGAACCGCGCACGCACCTGCGGCCCGGTCATGAAGTCCTGCTCGACCACAACGCGCAGGCCATCCAGATCGGGTGCCTCCGAGGCACGCAGGTCCTGGGGGCGCCCGACCATGGCCAGCGGTGCTTCGGCATAGGCGGTGGTGTAGACCATGCAACGGGTACGCTCGGCACTGAGCGCGATGTTCATCACCACGTCGATCTCGCCGCGACACGCCGCATCCAGCACCGAAGGCCAGTCCGGATAGCGGCGCGTCTCCACCTTCAGGCCAAGCTGACGGGCCGAAAGCGTCAGGTAGTCCGGGCCGAGACCCACCTGCTTCCCGTCCTGGATCGACTCAAAAGGAGGCCAGCCACTGTCATACTGTCCAACAACGACAACAGGATGTGCGGCCAGGTATTCGCGCTGCAGGGGACTGAGCGGCAACGGTCCCGGCGCGGACGCGGACTGGGCCAGCGCCGGCAGAGCCAGCAGGGTCGTCAACAGGATCAGTCCACGAGCCGCCCAGCTGCGCATCTGCAACGATCTCCTGGAAGTCCTGCCAAGGACCGCGATAGTCGCGGTCCGGCGTGCCGGTGGCCATACTAAAGCATGACCTTGCGCATCATCATCGCAGACGATCACCCCGTGGTCCGCATCGGTACCCGCGCCGTCATCGAGTCCAGCGGCGTTGGCAAAGTCGTTGGCGAGGCCGACAACGCCCAGGCGCTGATGACCCTGCTGACCACCCAGCCCTGCGACCTGCTGGTCACCGACTATTCGATGCCCGGCAGTCCCCAGGCCGATGGCTTCGCCATGATCGGCATGATCCGCCGCCGCCATCCCGACCTGCCGGTGCTCATGCTCAGCGTCTCCAACAACCTGGCGATCCTGCGCATGGTGCTCGACAGCGGCGTGCTCGGCCTGGTCGACAAGAGTTCGTCGATGGATGAACTGCCGCAGGCGATCCAGGCGGTCTACCGCGGCCAGTCCTACATCAGCCGCAGCCTGCGCGAGCGGGTGGAGGAAGCCGGCAGCTGGCGCATGCGCGAGGGCGATGGCAAGCCGTTGTCGCCGCGCGAAGTGGAGGTGCTGCGCCTGCTCGGCACCGGCATGACGGTGAAGGAAATCTCGCTGCAGCTGCACAAGAGCGTCAGCACCATCAGCCGTCAGAAGGGCGATGCCATGCTCAAGCTGGGGCTGAAGGGTGATGCGGAACTGTTCGACTACCTGCGCGACGGCAGGATCTGAGACACCGTTCTCAGCTCTTCGGGGGAGGCTCCCCCTGCCCCCCTGTGATCATCGTCGCATCTGTGCCATCATCCGCCCTGATGGGTTTTCCTATGCGAGGTCGAAGGAATCGACCGGCTCATCACGACGTTCCCCTTCATTGAGGGTGGGGCGTGTTCTGCGTTGGCCTTCCTGCCCGACGCCCGCAAACCATGGAGAGGTGCATGAAGATCCTTCCGCAATCCCGCTTGGCCCGTGTCCGCCCACGTCTGTGTGCGACGTTCGCTGGCCTGCTCGTTGCGTTGCTTGCCAGCGCTTGCACCCCCTCGACTTCGACCGCGTCACCACAGGGCGCCACCGCGCCACGACAGGATGTTGCCCCGATGCAGAGCTCCGCCACACCCGCCACCACGGCCACCGCCACGCCCCCCGATGCCGGCAGCGTGCTGTATTTCATCTACGACGTCGACGGCGATGGCGCCGTTTCGTACGAAGTAGCCAATGGCAGTGTCGCCACCTTCTGGTTCGGCCATGCCTTCGAAGTGGCCGGCACCCGCTATTACACCGGCTTTGCCTGGAACACGCCGCAGAAGTACGGCAAGCCCGGCGAGGACGATGCCGGTCCGGACAGCCAGGTCACCCTGACCGAGGCCACCTTCACCCTGACCGGCGACAAGCCGGACCGGCCGTGGGTGTTCAAGGGTGCCGAACCGTGGATCGGCACCGTCGGCGCCTATGGCACCGCGCCGGACATCGACAGCAAGCGCAAGCCGCTGGAGTACCGCACCCCGGCCGGCAAGCTGGTGCTGGCGGTGCCGACCAGCACCTTCGCCACCGGTACCAGCATCGAAAGCTACACCGTGCTGGTGTTCAACCCGGACTACGAGAAGTCCGAAGACGGTCAGGTCTGGTCCAGCCTGGGCACGGTGATCACCGGCGAAGACAATTCGGCCGCCTGCGACGATGGCCAGGTGATGCCGTGCGTCAGCAACCGGGGCGTTCTGGCCTTCAACGCCGTCGCCGGCAGCGACCTGCCCACCATCACTGTCACCGCCACCGGCACCACCATTTCCGGCCCGGGCCAGACCCGTGCGCTGGGTGCG
Source organism: Stenotrophomonas sp. G106K1 (assembly GCF_037969685.1). NCBI lineage: Bacteria > Pseudomonadati > Pseudomonadota > Gammaproteobacteria > Lysobacterales > Lysobacteraceae > Stenotrophomonas > Stenotrophomonas sp. G106K1. Next base: position 33,112 of record NZ_JBBPFR010000021.1, read on the forward strand.
GCCGATGCACGCCAGTACCACTACGACGCCGCCCGCAAGGCCTACGTCGAAAAGTAAAACGCAACACCCCGCAGCACCTGTTGACCGACATGTTGAAGACTCACGGATGAGTCCGGTTGGCGTATCGCGGCAAAGGCCGCACCATCAACCCCAGAGGAAGTGTCATGGCACAACGTGACTACAGCAGAAAGGAAGTTCTCGACATCATCGAGCAGGTTGCACAGCGCAAGGGCATCGCCAGCGAAGACTTCCTGCGCTTTGCCCACATCGAGACCGGTGGCCGCTTCAACGAACGCGCACACAATGACAAGACCGATGCCAAGGGCCTGTTCCAGTTCCTGCCGTCGTCGGCCAAGCAGTACGGCCTGACCGGCCACGAATACGACCCGACCCGCAACACCGAAGCGGCAGCGGAGATGTTCAAGCGCAACCTGGTGGACATGGAAAAGCGCCATGACCGCACCGGCCACCCGTACCTGTCCGGTGATGACAAGCCGAGCGGCCTGGACCTGTACCTGGCACACCAGCAGGGTGCGGCCGGCTACGGTTCGATCCAGACCGCGATCGCCACCGGCACGTTCGGCCTGGTGCGCGACGGCCACGGCGATCCGATCGACATGCGCCCACGCATCATGGGCCAGATCGGCGGTGACGTGGAAGCGCTGACCGGGCATACGCGCACCGAGATGCGCACGATGAATGATCGTGACCTGGCCAGCACCTTCGCCCAGTACTACGACCGCAAGTACGACGCGATCAGCATCCCGGAAAAGAACATCGCACCGATCACCGAGGGCCAGGCACGTCCGGCACCGACGCAGGCCGCACCGACGCAGACCGTGACCCCGGCCGCGCAGGCCGCTGTTGCCGCCGGTGCCGCGACCATCGCCGCCACCGCCACGGCTGCCGCAGCCAAGCCGGATGCGCCCGGCATTTCGCTGGATGCGGCCTACAACGCCGGCGTCAAGTACGACAACGTCAAGTACGCGATCAACATCGAGTCCAGCCAGTACTACCGTGGCAAGGGCGTCACCGGCAAGAACGTCGACCAGGGTTACATCGACTGCTCCGGCTGGGTCGGCACGATGCTCAACAAGACCCAGGACGAGATCAACCAGAAGGCCGGCCACGCGGTCTTCGCCGACGCCGACAAGATCAAGCTGGGCTTCGCCGGCTCCGGCGGTATCGTGCACGAGGCCTACAAGGACTCGGGCGTGCTGCTCAAGCGCGACGACATCCTCAAGCCGGGTGCGCTGAAGGAAGGCATGGTGATCGGCCTGGATACGGCCAAGACCAAGCACGAGCACTGGAATGGTATCGACCACATCGTGATGGTGGTGCGTGACCCGAACACCGACAAACTGCTGATCAGCCAGTCCACCGGCAAGCTGGGTGTGCACACGATGCCGGTGGAGGATTACCTCAAGCAGGTGAAGGACCACCCGAACTGGAAGCTGTTCGCCTCCGATCCGCTGCACCAGGCACGCGACCTGCTGGAAAACCGCAGCCAGACGCATGAGCAGGCGCAGGCCAAGGGCGCGGCCGAGCCGAAGCCGGCGGCGCAGGAAAAGCCGCAGACCGGCAACGAAGTGCATAAGCAGGGTGCGCACGGCGAAGGTGTGCGCAGGGCACAGGAGCAGCTCGGCCACCTGGGGTATGTGGGTGCCGACGGCAAGCCACTGGTCGAGGATGGAAAGTTCGGTCGCAACACCGAGGCTGCCGTGCGCCAGCTGCAGAAGGACAACGGCCTGGCGGTGGACGGCATCATCGGCCCGAAGACGCTGGATGCGATCAAGGACGCGCGCGAACGCCCGCTGCTCAATGACGAGCGCCACCCGCAGAACCCGATGTACAACCAGGCCGTGAAGGGCATGGAAGGCCTGCCGGCAGGCACCTTCAAGGACCGTCATGCACTGGAGGCCGCCGCCGCAGCACTGACTAAGGAAGCGCAGGCCAGCGGCATGCAGCGCATCGACTCGGTGGTGCCCAGCACCAACGGCGAGCGCATGTTTGCCGTGCAGGGCACCGCCGGCGACCCGGCCGCCTGCCGCGCGGCGGTGGACACCCGCGCTGCCAGCGAGCAGAGCATGGCGCTCAGCAGTGGTGCGGTGCACGGTGCACCGAATGTCCTGCAGCAGCAGGATGCCCAGCAGGAGCAGGTGAAGCAGGCCCAGCGCGCCATGGGCCACTGAGCCAGGCACAGGGAGACCAGGGGAAGGGCCGCGTACTGCGGCCCTTTTCCTTTCTGGCAGCTGAGCGGCCGCAGCGCTTTCAGCCTCGCTTCATGCCGCCTGACGCTAGATGAATGCGCAAGCCGCACGGGGATCGCGCGCAATGTTCCGGCAATGTCCGGGCACCAGCGTGGTCCCTACGGCAGCCGGGGCGCCCAGCGCCCTCCCTGCCCACCGTGGCATGCACCTCACAGGAGAACCCAACATGCTCAGCACTTCCGCACTCAGCTTCCGTGGTCTGGCGATGGCCCTGGCACTGCTTGCCGGCGTGGCCGTGGTCAGTGATGCCAGCGCGATGTCGAGGAAGGACAAGCGCACCGTGGTCGGTGCCGTCGTCGGCGGCGTGGCGGGTCACCTGATCTCCAACGGCGACCCGGCCGCCACCGTCGGCGGCGCGGTTGCCGGCGGCGCCATCGGCAACCTGACCACCTCCGACCGCCATGATCGCCGTTACGACGGGCGCTATGACCGCCGTTACGACCGTGGCTACAACCGCGGTTATGGCTACGACCGCCGCGATGACCGTCGCTGGCAGCGCGAGCGCCATGACAACCGTTACTACCACGACCGCGGCCGCCATCGCGGCTGGTAAGCGCACCGGCCACAGGCCGCACATGACGTCCCTGACGGGCGGGTCGATGACCCGCCCGTTTGCGTCTGCGGCGCCCATGGCGTTGAATGCGCAGCCTTGGATGTTCCTTTACTCACCAGCGGCCGTGGCATGACTTCTTCCTCCCATCGCGTGCAGGGCCTCAACAACGACGAGGTCGCCGCCGACTGGCCGGCGATCGACGCGCAGGAGATCACCTGGCTGCGTGGCCACTTTGCGCAGCTGGGCGCGGACAGCACGCTGCGCTGGCACAGCCCGCGTCCGTTGTCGGCTGCGGCCATCGTCGACGGCACGCGCGGTCCGGTCTTCATCAAGCGCCACCACCACAGTGTGCGTAGTGCGGGAAGCCTGGAAGAAGAACACCGTTTCATCGCGCATCTGGCGACTGCCGGAATACCGGTAGTGCAGGTGCTGGCCAGCAACGACGGCCGCACCGCACTCGAACACCGCCAGTGGACCTACGAACTGCATGCGGTGGGCGCCGGCAAGGACCTGTATCGCGAGCTGCCGTCGTGGTCGCCGCTGACCGACGTCGCCCAGGCCCGCGAGGCAGGCTGCATGCTGGCCACACTGCACCGCGCCGCGGCCAGCTACCACGCCCCGCAACGCAGCACCCACCTGCTGGTGGCACGCGACGACCTGATCCGCGCCGATGACCCGATCGCCGCGCTGAAGGCCGACCTCGGCAACCGCCCTGGGCTGGCCCGCTACCTGGCGCGCATTCCCTGGGAAGAACAGCTGCGCCGCGATGTGCTGCCCTGGCACCACGGCCTGGCCGCGCGCCTGCAGGACGAACCACGGCTGTGGGCGCACAACGACTGGCACGTCTCCAACCTGCTGTGGAACGACGACGGCACGATTGCCACGGTGCTCGATTTCGGCCTGGCCTCTCCAACCAGCGCGCTGTTCGACCTGGCCACCGCCATCGAACGCAACGCAGTGGCCTGGCTGCAACTGGAGCGTGGTACCGACGCGGTACGCATCGATATCGCCCTGGCCCTGCTGGATGGCTATCGGCAGGAACTGCCGCTGTCGCCCACGCGCGTGCACCTGCTGGCCGACCTGCTGCCGATGGTGCATTTCGACTTCGCTCTGTCCGAAGTGGAGTACTTCGAGGGCGTCACCGGCTCCACCGCGAATGCCGACGTCGCCTGGCAGCCGTTCATGCTCGGGCATCCGGCCTGGTTCGCCACCGCCCCCGGCCAGGCCCTGCTGGCGGCCCTGCACGCCGCCGCGTAAGCCGCGAACCACCAAACACGCTGGGTACTCAGTAGATCGACGCCATGCGTCGATGATGCGCTCGGCCGGGGTCAGATCCGTTTCCGCTGGAAAGGGATCTGAGCCCGGCTGAAGGGCGGTAGCTCGCAAATCCGTACCATTTGTAGTGAAATGGTCACCTGAAGCGGGGGTGCCTGGATTTGCCAGGCTGAGAGAGTCCCTTGGAACCTGATCCGGTTTGCACCGGCGTAGGGAGCTTTGAGCCGCAGCCACCCCCCCGTCATGGGCCGGTGCACCTGCGCGCCGTCGCTTCGTCTCCCTTGTTGTCTGAAGACGAATCGAATGAACCGCTGCCTGCGCCCCACCTTGCTCGCCCTTGCCCTCTGCGCCGCCCTGCCGCTGTACGCCAGCGAGGCAGGCACCGACGCCGTCGATGCTCCGCCGTCCTCGCCCACCGATCTGGCGGCAGTGCGCGTGCAGGCCGGCAAGGCGGCTACCGACACCTCGCGCGTCAACGCATTCGGCGGCGGCTCCTGGAAGGACACCCCCGCCTCGGTGAACGTGCTGGAGCGCGACTACCTCGACCGTCGCCAGGTGCGTTCGCTGTCCGAGCTGGCCAGCAACGATGCCTCGCTGGGCGATGCCTATGCGCCGGTGGGCTACTACCAGAACATCGCCATCCGCGGCTTCGCGCTGGATGCGGCCACCGGCTACCGCTTCAACGGCATGTCCATCGCCGGCGAACAGCGCTTGGCGCTGGAGAACATCCAGGAAGTACAGATCCTGAAGGGCGAAGCCGGCCTCGCGGCTGGCGTGATGGCACCCGGCGGCATCATCAACTACGTGGGCAAGCGCCCGGCGGAAGTGCGCACGGTCACCCTGGGTACCGATTCGGAAGGCTCGCGCTATGCCGCCGTGGATGTGGGCCACTGGCTGACCCCGCGCTTCGGCGTCCGCTTCAATGCCGCCTGGGATGCCAGTGATTCCTACGTCGCGCATGCCGACGGCCGCCGCAACTTCTATTCGCTGGCCACCGACTGGCTGATCGGCGAACGCGGCAAGCTGGAAGTGGATGCCAACTACCAGACCAGCTCGCAGCGCTCGGTGTCCGGCTTCCAGCTGCTGGGCGCGCGCGAGCTGCCGCGCGGCGTCGACCGCGAGCGCCTGCTCGGCTACCAGCCGTGGCAGCGTCCGGTGGACATCGCCAGCACCAACATCACCGCCCTGCACACCTACGACTTCAACGACGCCTGGCAGTCGCGGCTGTCGATCGGCCACAGCCGCTCGGTGATCGATGACAACGTCGCCTTCGCCTACGGCTGCTACTACACCGCAGGGTGCGCAGACGGCAGCGTGCCGGGCAACTATTTCGCCTCCAACGGCGACTACGACATCTACGACTACCGCAGCCCGGATGACACCCGCCGCAACCAGCAGGCGCGTGCCGAACTGCGCGGCAGCTTCGACACCGGCAGCGTCGGCCACCAGCTGAGCATCGGCGCGGACTACTTCCGCCGCACCGTTGACAAGCGCCCGAGCGTCAACGAGTACGTCGGCACCAGCAACATCCACGATGCGCAGGTACCGGTGTTCGAGCCCTCACCGAAAATGCCGGGTGCATCGGCACAACGCCTGGACAGCCGCCAGACCGCGTTCTTCGCGCTGGACCGGATGAGCTTCGGCGATGACTGGCAGTGGCTGGCCGGTGGCCGCTTCGTGCGCCTGGACGAGCGCGCCTATGACAAGCGCGGCACGCCGCAGCGCCACAGCCGCCTGTCGCGCTTCCTGCCGCAGACCGCGCTGGTGTGGAAGGCCACCGACCAGCTCAACGCCTACGCCAGCTACGTGCGCGGCATTTCGTTGGGCCAGGAAGCACCGTTCTGGACGTCCAACGCCGATACCTTCCTGCCGTCGATGCAGTCGCGGCAGCTGGAAGTGGGCGTGAAGTACGTGCCGGTGGACGCTCTTACCCTGGGCGCCGCGGTGTTCCGCACCACCCAGCCCTACCAGTACGCAAAGCCGGACGGCAGCGACGCCGGCTACACCTTCGTCGAAGAAGGCCAGCAGATCCATACCGGGCTGGAACTGACCGCCAACGGCCAGCTGACCGACGCCTTGCAGATCATCGCCAGCGCCAGCGTGCTGCAGGCACGCGCACGCGACACCGGCACCCCGGCGTACGAAGGCCATCAGCTGGTGAACGTGCCGAAGGTACGCGCCAGCGTGCACCTGGCCTATGCACTGCCGTTCGCTGAAGGCCTGGATGTGACCGGAGGCTGGCGCTATGCCGCCGCCAACGTCGCCCGCGCCGATGGTGGTGTACGTGCACCGGACTATTCGGTGTTCGATGCCGGCCTGCGCTTCCAGCATCGCCTGCACGAGCGTGCCGTGACCTGGAACCTGTCGGTGGACAACCTGTTCAACCGCTTCTACTGGCGCGACACCGGCAGCAGCGGCGGTGACTACTACCTGTTCCCGGGTGCGCCGCGACAGGCGCGCCTGTCGGTGACGTTCGCACTGTGAGCGGCGTGGCGCTCGAGTGGACTGCGGCCCTCTTCAGCATCCTCGGGGTGTGGCTGATGGCGAAGCGACGGCTGGCCGCGTGGCCGGTCGGCCTGCTGTCGGTCGCGCTGTACGGCGCGGTGTTTGCCGAGGCCAAGCTGTACTCGGACACGCTGCTGCAGGTCGCCTTTGGTGGTTTCCTGGTCTACGGCTGGATCAACTGGCGCCAGCACGCGGCCGATGAGGGCAGCATCCGCATCGTGCCGCTGGCGCGCGGCACGCTGCTGCGCGACCTCGCCATCGGCCTGTGTGGCGGCGTCGCGCTTGGCGCCGGCATGCACACCTTCACCGATGCGGCGCTGCCATGGCTGGACGCGATGCTGACCGCGTTGAGCCTGGTCGGGCAGTGGTGGCAGGCACGCCGGCACGCCGCCTGCTGGTGGGTGTGGATCGTGGTGGACGTGGTCTACGTGGGCGCGTATCTGTTCAAGTCACTGCACGTGACCGCTGCGTTGTACGTGTTCTTCCTGGGCCTGGCATTGTTCGGGCTGCGGGCGTGGCGTGCAGCCGCGCGGGAACCGCAGGCAGTACCTGCGCGGTAGAGCCATGCCATGCGTGGCTGTTGTGGGGCGACCGTCGCGCCATCCACGCATGGCGTGGATCTACTGGTAGTCGCCAACCTTGGTTGGCACCTGCCAAACGCAGCCACGCATGCGGAGACACATAGTAGAGCCTCGCCATGCGTGGCTGTTGTGGGCAATCGGCACGCGATCCACGCATGTCGTGGATCTACCGGGGTTGCAGCACCAGCCCCAAGCGCAGCGGCTGGCGCATGTCCTTCGGCGGTGCCGCCGGCAACGGCGTGGCCTGCAACGCAGCACGCAGATCGGCATCGACCTGTGCATCCCCCAGGCTGTCGAATTCCAGTTTCGCGATGGCGCCATCGCCGGCGATCCACACGTTTACCACCAACGGCGCCGGCGCATCGGGATGCTCCTGCAGCCAGGCCAGCAGGCGCTGGGCGTGCGGATCCTGCTCCTGCTGCAGACGCTGCTGCAGTTCGCCGCTGACGGAGGCGGCATAGGCCATCCAATGCGCAGGCGCGTCCTGTGCGGACACGCTGGCGCTGCCCAGCGCCAATAGGCCCAGCAACCATGCCAACGGGCGCCAGCCGCGGCGCGAGGACCGCTTGTTGCCTGCAGAAGCCATCACCCACGTCTCCACGTCCATCCCAACGCGCCATGGTCGGCGCCGTAGATGACAGGCAGATGGCGGCGCAGTAGAGCCACGCCATGCGTGGCTGTTCTGGGCAACCGGCTGATCCATCCACGCATGGCGTGGATCTACCTGGCTGCCTCCGCCCGGCGTGATCAGTCGCCCAGGTCGGCCAGCACCTTGCGCGAGGGGGCGAAGAAGGTAACGCCGGTGGTCGCGGTAGAGAAATCGAGGATGCGGTCGTGCAGCGGCGCAGGATTGCCGATGAACATCCGCTCCAGCATCTTCTCGATCACCCACAGCCGGCGCGTGTAGCCGATGAAGTAGGTGCCGTACTCGCCGCGCCCCGGATTGGCGAAGGGCATGTTGTCGCGCAGGATCTCGTGCTCGCCGTCCGCATCCTCGATGGTGCACAGCGTCTTGTGCGACTTCTGCGCGTCGGCCGGCGCGTCGTCCAGTTCGATGTTGTCGTGCTTGGTGCGGCCGATGATCGCTTCCTGCGCTTCGGTATTCTGCGCACGCCAGGCATCGAGGTTGTGCAGGTACTTCTGCACCACCACGTAGCTGCCGCCGGCATGGTCGGGATCTTCGTCGCCAACGATGGTCGCCTCCGGCAGCGACAGCCCCTCCGGGTTGGCGGTGCCGTCGACGAAATCGAGCAGGTCGCGGCCGTCGAAGTAACGGAAACCGGCCACGTCATCCACCGCGTCCACGGCATCACCAAAGGCCAGCAGCAGGTTCTTCTCGAACGCCACGATCAGGTCCATCGTGCGCGCACGGATGTGGTACAGCAGGTCGCCCGGCGTGGACACAGCCGTATGGGTGGCACCCTTCACTTCCTGGAACGGCCTCAACTCGCGCGGCGGCGTGCCGCCCACCAGGGGCTCCCACACGCGGTGGCCGATGGCCACGTTGCAGGTGAAGGTGCGCTCGATCTCGCGAATGGCAGTGTTCTTGATCAGGTCATCGGTGCTGGCCAGCACCTCGCGCACTTTCGCCAGCGACGCTTCATCGTCCTTCACCGTCAGCACCAGGAACGCGGCCGAATGGGTCAGCGGCGCGATGATCTGCTGCGGCTCGTTGTCGAGCGTGTGGTTGAGGGCGGTGATGGGGGCGGGTTGGGCGTTCACGGCAATTCCTGCTGGCTTGAGGCGGGCACATCGCATGCGGCGATGTGCGGGCGATCATAACGGAACGGCCTTGCCGGCGACGGAGCGGTTCTCAGTTCGCGGCGAGCATGGGCCATCGGCTGGCAAGCGCATGCGCCTGCTGTTCATCGTGATCGCGTCCATGCTGCAACTACGCCGTGGTCACGGTGAACTGTTGCGGTGTACGCCATGCAACCCGGGAGTACGGACCCTGCAGCAGACCGCTGCTGCGAAGGTGCTCGAACACATCGGCCGGGCACCATTCCCTACCCGCCGAGAAGGCGACGCCCAGATCACGCAGGCGGATGAAGACGGCGGCCTTGGCAGCATCGCCGGAGACCGGCAGGGTGAGGGCATCTCCCTCGCCAGCGCTGAATCCCAGCGCCTGCAGCGGGGCCCGCGGGCGGCCGTTCAACAGCATCACCTTGATGCAGTTGCCGTCGGCCTGCCTCACATAGGCATCGATGTGCGTTTCCATTGGCGGATTGTAGAGGCAACGCCAGCCCACTCGCAGCGTGCTGCTGGCCGATCATTTGAGGCCTGGTCATGACACTGCTCGCCTGCCGATGTGCGGCCTGCAGAGGCTCGCCATCCATGCACTTCACGGAGGAAGCAGTCGATGGTCCACTCACCGATGCGATGGAAGCATGTGCCCGTTGCCGTAGCGCTGGCGTTGCTGCTGGCCGCCCCACTGCAGGTGCACGCCGCAAACGAACGGTCTTTCTTCGACGCACTTGAGCGCTATGGTGCCGATGACTTCAGCGGCTGTGCACACTTTCTGGATGACCTGCTGCAACGTGGAGGCCATTTTCCCGAGGGTGGCGAACTGCTGCTGGTTGAATGCACGGCAGCGGCCGGCGACCTGGGAAAAGCGATGGACCATGTAACCACGCTGCTTCCCAGCGGCAGGCTCTCGGCCGATGACCTGTTGCACAAGGATCGGCCAGGATTGAATGCGCTGCGCAACGGCCCGGCGTGGCCGGACATGCGCAAGCGCGTGGTGGCCGCCGAGCAGCAGCGCCTCGCATTGCTGGACGCGCCCCTGCGCAGGGAACTGCTGGAGCGCGCCGAGCGCGACCAGGCGGCACAGCATGTGGCTGTCGACGCTGGCGGTGGCGAGGCATTCAAAGCGGCAGCTCCAGTGATCAAGGCCAACGCCGATTGGCTGAAGTCGGTGGTAGCCGACAAGGGGTGGCCGACGTATGCCCTGGCCGGACATGATGGCGCCAAAGCCGCGTGGCTGCTGGTCCAGCACGCCGATCACGATCCCGTGTTCCAGGCCGACATGTTGCCGTTGATCGAGAAGGCCGCCAAAGCCGGTGAAGCTGATCCTGCCGATCTGGCGCTGCTGACGGATCGCGTGCTGTTGGCGCAGGGCAAACCGCAGTGCTATGGCAGCCAGTTCACACAGGCCGATGATGGCGCGATGGAACTCCGCCCCACCGAGGACATGGAAGGCCTGGACGCGCGCCGCGAGGCGATGGGGCTGCAGCCACTGGCGCAGTACAAGGCCACGCTCGCAGAGATGTACGGCAGGCCGGTCCGCTAGCACGGGCGCAACCAAGCCTCAGCCTTGGGCGCTCCACACCGCCAGCACATAGCCGTCCAGATCGCGGAAGTGGAAGCGACGGCCACCGGGGAAGGCGAACACGTCCTGCACGATCTCGCCGCCGGCGGCGAGGACACGCTGCTGTGCGTCTGCCAGATCCGAACAATAGAGAATCACCAGCGCGCCTCCTGACGATGTCACCGCCTCGTCAGCAACAAAACCACCTTTGAGGCGGCCATCATCGAACTCGGCATAGGCCGGGCCGTAGTCGGTGAACGACCAGCCGAAGACCTGCCCATAGAACTGCTTGCTGCGGGCGATGTCGGCAACGTTGAATTCGATGTTGTCGATGCGGCGTTCGGCAACGGGGGTCTCTGCGTGGCTCATGGTGCGGCTCCGTGGTTGGAGCGCACAGCATCTATCAGGGTTGGGCCGCGGTCTTGAACGAAACGGCCATCAACGCCCCCACTCCTGGCGCAGCGCACTGGCGGTCAGGCCGGACAGCTCGCGGGCCTCGCGGCTGAGATGCGCCTGATCGGCATAGCCCGCCTCGGCGGCCAGCATCGCCAGACTGTGCGCGGGCTGCGCCTGGCTGCAGCGCAGGAACCGCTGCAGGCGCAGGATCCGCTCCAGCGACTTTGCACCGTAACCGAACTGGGTCTGGCTGAAGCGACGCAGGGTGCGCGGGCTCATCGCCAGTTGTGCGGCGAGTGCGTCGAGGCTGGTGCCGCCCTTGGCAGCGTGCGTGAACAGCACATGCGCACGTCGCGTGTGTTCGCCCGCCACGGCCGCAGGCATGTTCTGTTGCAGGCAATCGGCCAGGCGTTGCAGGCGCTGCTCGGGCGCGGCATGACCGACCGAAGCCGCCGCCTGTGTTGCCCAGCGGGCATTGAATTCAACAAGAGGCACGGCCTGACCGACGATGTCGGACAAGTCGATGCCAAGCGCAGCCGATGCTTGCCCAGGCCGGAAACGCGCGCCCAGCACCTGCGCACCGGGGGCCAGTTGTGGGTGTGCGGCGGTACGGTCCGGCCCCACCACGAACAGCGCTCCATCACGCCAGAGGATGTCCACGCAGCCATCCGGCAGCACGGTGATGCTGCCGCTGGCGTCGGCAGACAACTGGCTCTGCCAGAGCTGGCCGAACTGGCCACGCAGCGGCGCAGGCGCCAGGTGTTCCTGGTACCACGTGCCGGTGCCAGCGAGAGTGGAGGGATCGCCCATGCCCCATTGTGGCAAAGCGAAACCGGAAAAAGAGAAGCCCGGCACGAGGCCGGGCTTCACTGGCGTATGGGAGAGAGGTCACACGCCAGTTACACGCACTAACGACAGGCGTTTGTTACCAGCTGAAGCGCGGGCCCACGAACCACTCGCGGTCGCCGGCCTTGGCCAGCTTCACTTCGCCACTCAGGCCCCAGTTCTGGTTGAACTTGGCGGTGGCGCCGACGCGGCCGTAGAACTCGCCGTCCGGGTTGATACCGTGCTTCTTGCTGTAATCCTCGTAACCGGCCAGCGCATAGCCTTCCAGGTACGGGTTGAACGCGGTGCGCACGCCCACTTCAGTGGAGTAGCCGTTGAAGTCCAGGCCGTGCTTCATATCAAACTTCTGGTACGCAACACGAGCCACCAGGTCGGTGTTCGGTGCGATGCCGTAGTTGTAGCCGGCACCGATGCGCCACTGGGCGACATCGTTCTTGAAGGTGTCGGTTTCCTGCTTGCTGTAATCACCGAAGACATGGAAGTTCGGGTGCACGGCAACCGAGCCCTTCACGCCCCAGCCATCGGCGTCGCCGCCCTTGGCATCGGTGTTCACATAGCCGCCTTCAACGTAGTTGTACGACAGACCATCGGCAGCCGATGCGGCGAACGGCAGCGCGGCCAACAGACCCAGGGCAAGCAGCGAATTCTTGATCATCGGGATACACCTTTAATTATTTTGGTTTCGTCGAACGCCCCTCGGGAGGGGAGGGATAAGGGGCGTTCGACAGGTGTGAATTATCCGTTTGTTGATGAAATCAGCCCTGAATATTGAACTGACCGGTACATGAATGAGGTTCCTGTTCAGGGAACTCTCGATACGTCGTGTGTAGACGGGCAACCATAGGTTTGCGTTTTTGCTGAACCTATGGTTGCGCAAGAGCTGAAAACCTATGCTTGCAGTGGCCTAGGGGCAGAGCTGGCGTCCGCGGCTCATTGGCCCTCGCCAACGGCCGAGGCGGCAAGCACCTTCCTGATGGCGGTCCAAACTTGTCGGTCCTTAACAAGTAAGGAGACCCCTTAGGTGCCCCACGAAGGTTCGCGGCCTTGGGAGTCGGACGAAGCATGCCGTTGGCGTTAGCGACTCAGGAGCAGTGCGGATCCGATTTCGATCCGCGTCCATCCACACGTCACCACACCCTTAGAAGTCTGCGCGCAGGCCCAGGCTGTTACGGCGGCCCGAGGTCTCGTCCATGAGCGCTACAACCGGACCGTGCGTTGCGCTTGGCTTGCCAGCGACCTGTTCAATGACATCGAACAGGTCCAGGACATCGCCACTCGTTGGCTATGGGCTTACAACCACGAGCGGCCGAACATGGCCCTCGGCGGCATCACGCCAATGCAGAAACTTACACTGGCAGCATAGTTCCACTTTTGGCGACTGCTAAAAGCGGGGGGATTACCGAGGGAGCACTCACAGCGTCTTAAACAGTCACCATGTGCGGTGCCCGCTTCCGGCCAGGAGCGGACATGGTCTGCCATCCATCCCCGTGGGTGCCGCCGCCATCAGCATCGTACAGATCACCTGTTCTCGTGTTCACGTCCGCCTATCTACCTTCGCGCCGTGTCCACAACGTTGACGAACACCGGGTTGGAGTAAAACCACAGATCGTCCCAAGGATCTTCGCCGCGTTCGTCCATCTGCGCCTCGACGTCTCCAGTGCTGTTGCCCCGCACCCGCACGAATCCCCCGCGCGGAGGCACCGGAAGTGACCAGCGTGCCACGGTCCAGTCGCCCTCTCGGGCCCACGTCGCTACGTCAAAGCCACGCCGCTGCATCTGCAACGTACCGTCCCCCACCCTCCCACCGACGATCAGTTCGATGCGTTGCAGCGGGGGGCGGTGCCCCCTCGCGTTAGGGCGCGTCGGCTGGCGTACCCGCACTTCCACCTGCATCATCTGTGTGACCGACAGCGTCACCGCGTCCCCGGGGACCCCGGTGACATCGTCACCCGTCACCCGAAGCTCCAAGGCATCGATCAGATCACCGGTCACGATGAACATACGGCCATTCCGCAGCGCATCGAGGATGTCCTCCGCTTCCGGCCGCGCCCAGGCATAGGTCTTGCTGTACTCGCCCGGGTCGTAATCGCGTCCACCGTCACGCAGATTCACATGCGAGTCGGAGTTGGCCGTGATCCAGAATCGCACGCCATCGGCCAGCATCTGATCCCAAACGCCCCCCACCTGCGTGGTCATCTGATCGTAGCCGCCCAACGTGGGTGCGTCTGCGTTGCGGTACAGCCCGCGCTCGGCTCGGATGGCCTGGTGTCCCGGTGCCCCCTCCATGCCCACCAGGACGTTCGGCGCGGCCGCATGCCACCCCCGCAGTTCTTCGGGCGTCACCTCACCCCATTGGCCCAAGCCGGTTGCGGTGCGCGATGGGTGGTTGATGAACATCAGCGGTGCCGGGTTCAGCCTCTGCAGATGGGCCAGTGCGGCCTGCATCTGCTGTTCGGTGTCCCGGCTGCCCTGCAGCGGCTCGCTACGGCTGAAGTCACGCTCGGCGGTAACTAGCTGGTCGCGTTCCGCCGGGCCTGGCGCGATGATCAGTGAGGCGTGCTCGCCCGCCGGCACATCGAATTCCATGCCGTTGAACTGAATGACCTCCGGAACATCGACGCGTGCCTGCACAAGCGCGGGATAAGCGTGGTCGCGGGAGACTGCGGAGTGACCGGGGCCACCGTGATCGGTATGCACCATCCAGCTCAGGCCGAAATCCCTAGCCTGCGCCGCGTTGCGGCTACGGCTGTAGGACGAATCGCCACCGCGTATTGGTGTAGGCGGTGTAGTGCTGCGGTCCCAGTCCACGCTCCATTCGCTGTGCACGTGGTGATCGCCAGCCAGCCATTGGCGGCCAGCGTCGGCTGCAGCCGTGGCCGAGGCAGGCGCCGCCGACACCGACACGGCAAGCAGTGTCAACAATACAAATTCCTTCATGATGTGCCCCCTGAAATGCGTGCGGACGGCGTGCGGATCCGATTTCGATCCGCGCCCTTCCACACGTCACCCCACCCTTAGAAGTCTGCGCGCAGGCCCAGGCTGATACGGCGGCCCGAGGTCTCATCCATGGTCGGGAAAGACGGATCCATGGTGTAGCCGCTGGTGCGTTCGTTGGTGAGGTTGATGCCTTTCAAGCTGATCTTGATGTTGTCGGTGATGCGGTAACCGATCGACACGTCCATCTGACCATAGGCATCGCGCCAGATCGGGTACAGGTTGTAGCCGATCGATTCGACGTACTCATCTTTGTGGTTGTAGGACACACGGGCGTCAAAGCGCTCGTTCTCGTAGTACGCAGTAAAGTTCCAGGTCTTCTCCGACAGGCCCGGCATCGGTGTGCGGATACCCAGGTCGGACTCGCCGGCCAGCGAGCTGTCCAGCATGGTGTAATTGGCATTGATGCCGAAACCCTGCAGCCAAGGCGCGAGTATGTTCAGAGGCAGCTGAGCCACCAACTCGATGCCATCAACCTCGTAGGCGCCCTTGGCGTTGACCGGCTGGTACACGTCGAAATCGTAGACGCTGTTGAGGCTGCCGTTGGCGTTGTAGACCGCCACGTCTTCGACCACGCCGGTAAGTGAGTTGATCACCACGCCATCGATGTTCTTGCGGAAGTAGCTGGCGGCAAACAGCGCGCCGTTGTCCAGGTACTTCTCCAGGCCTATTTCCCATTGCTTGGCGTAGGTGGGTTTCAGCTCCGGATTGCCGTCGGTGAAGCGATAGGAGCTCCAGCTGGCCGTGCGCTTGTAGGCAATGTCGGTCAGCGCCGGGCGCATCATCACCTTGGAGGCGGCAGCACGCAGCAGCAGACCATGCGCCAGTTCGGCGGTCATGTTGAAGCTGGGCAGCAGGTCGTCGTAACTACCGTCCTTGGACACCGGACGATCGGTGTAGCCGGTGCTGCCGTTGGCAAGCTGGATCGGGTGATAGCCGAACGAATCGACCTTGGTATCGACGTAGCGCGCACCGGCATTGACGCTGAACGGTACGCTGCCGATCTCGAAGGCGAAGTCGGTCATGGCGTAGAGGCTCATCACCTTCTCGTCGACCTGGTAATACTGGCCCGGGTCGAAGGGAGTGTAGAAGCCGTCATAGCGGAAGGCGCTACGGGCATAATCGTTGGAAATCTGCTGCCAGTTCAGTCCTTTATTGGAATAGCTGCCACCCGGGACGATGTCGCTGATGGATTCCAGCGGACTGTCGGCCATCGTGCGGGTATTGACCCAGGCGGCGCTACCGGCGGTCGGCCCAGTGATCTTCAGCTCGCCGTACTGGCGCTCCTTGGACCGGTCGGTGTAGCGCCCGCCGAACCTGACAGTGTGTAGCGCCGGCAGGAAGGCCATATCCAGCAGACGGGCGACATTGATCTGGGCGGCGTACTTGTCGTCCTGCACCTTCTCGCGCGTCGTCTCATATGCTTCGAACAGGTACCGGCCCGGGTCGTTGTACATATCGAAGCTGCCGACTGCCGCAGTGGGGATCGTTTCACCGCCGCTTCCGGTCCAGCGGGTGCGCGATGGCGCGTAAGCCACGTGCTTGAGGTTGGAGAAGTCCGAGGTCTTCTCCGCACCGGAGTATCCCACCAGCGCATCCACCTGCCAGTTGTCATTCTTCCAATCCATCGCCAAGCTGTACTGGCTGTAATCGGTCTTGTTGATGCGTTCCTTGCTGAGCATCTCGTGCTGAGTGGCGGTGTAGGACACATCGCGCAACACCACCATGCCGTACTCGGACAGCGTGGTGGTGTCGTATGCGTGAATGGTGTCGAAGGTGCTGCGGCTGGAGGCCGAATAGGCCGCCGCATCGTACTCGTCCTCGGTGCTGTCGTAGCCACCCACCATCGCGTCGAATGTCAGGCTGAAGTTGTTGCTTGGCTTGTACTGCAGCGAGCCAGTCGCGCCCCACTTGTCCTGCTCGTTGAGGTAGACGCGGTCACCAACCTTGTCTTGGAACACCACCCTGTTGGTTTGGTCAGCGTCATTTCGGTTGGTGATGTTCACACCTGCGTCGCGCCGCAGCACACTCTGCGCCTGGGTACCACGGGTACCGGAGGCGGTCAGGAAGCGCGAGGACGGGCGGAAGTTGATGCCCGAGGTCGAGTCGGTGCGATTGGTGCGCTTGGACTGCGAGTAGGACACCAGCGCACCCCAGTCGCCCCAGGTATCGGCGGCAAGGAAGGCGAAGCGTGGGTCCAATTCTTCGGAAATGCTGTTGTGCGCGCCCTCGGCGGAGAACACCAGCTTGCGCTCGTTGTAGTCGAATGGGCGTGCGGTGGAGATCTTTACCGAGCCCGCGATGCCACCCTCTTCGTCGGCGGCCGTGGGGGACTTCTGCACGGTCACCTGCTGGATGATCTCCGAGGCGAACATGTCAAACTCAACATCACGCCCCCCGCTGCCCGAGGCCGTCGCGAGGTCGTTGATCGAAACGTGGGTGTATTCCGAAGGCAGGCCACGTACATTGACCTTGGTCCCCAAGCCCTTGCTGCGTTCGATGGTCACGCCTGGAACGCGCTGCAGAGCTTCGGCAAGGTTCTGTTCGGGAAAGTCGGCCACGTCGGTGGCAACGATCGAATCGGAAAAGCCGACGGTGGCCCGCTTGATATCCACGGCCTGTTCCAAGCTGCGGCTGTAGCTGCCGGTGACTTGGATGGTTTCAAGGTTGGCGGCTTCCGCAGCGGGGCCGCCCACACCGCTCTGGGGCGAAGCGGTGCCCGCCACCAGCGCCGCACCCGAGGCCGCCAACGCGGACGTCGGGGCCGGAGCGGCCACGCCTTGCGCTTCGATGGTGACCGTGGTGGCATTGAGATAGCGGTAGCGCAGCCCAGTACCCGCCAGCAGGCCGCTGAGCGCGGCATCCGCACTGAGCCCGGCAGGCACGCCCGGCGTGCGTGGATTGCCCGCACTCTTGGCGTTGTATACGAACTGCAGCCCGGTCTGGCGGGACAAGGCATTGAGCGCCATGTCCAGCGGCTGCGAGGCGATGGCCTCGCTGGCAACGCGAGCTGGTTCTGCGGCGTTGGTGGCCGCCGTGGCGGTGACCTGCAGTGCGAGAGCGATGGAAAGGAACAGTGTGCGGCGCATCGTGGGATCCAGTGAGGAAATGGCGGTGGTCGCGGAACGGGTGTGTCCCTGCTTTCCTCAACTACGAGGGCGCAGCGCGCCGATCGGGTACCGCTATTTCGATGAATTTTTTCTTACAACGGCGTCACGGTACGCATTCGGACGTGGATGCCATCGGCGCTTTGCTGCGTGGTCAGCGCCGGCTGCTGGTCGAGGAACGCACGCAGCGACCCCACGTCATCCGCGCGTAGGTTGCCGGTAAGGCGCAGCGCACCGGCGGCGTCACTCACATGCAGGCGCAGTGTGTTGCGCCTGTTGAAACGATCAGCCACGTCCCGCAGCGGCTCATCGCGAAACACCACCCGGCCGTTCCACCATGCGGTGATGCTGGCGGCATCCTCATCGCTCACCTGCACTTGCTGGTCACGGTAGTCGACCCTCGCCGCCTGCCCTGCGCCCAGATCGGCCAGCATGCGTCCGCGTCCGCCATCGCCGCGTACGTGTACGCGCCCTTCGCTCACTCCTATGCGGGCCTGCTCACGCAGCAGCGAAACATCGAAGGTTGTTCCGATATCGGTAACCTGCAGGCCAGCTGCATGCACCGCGAAGGGGCGACGATCCTTGCCAACCACAAAGCTGGCCTGGCCGCGCTCCAGCTCGACACGTCGCCCCAGCACGGTCATGCGTACTGATATTTCGCTTTCCGCGTCCAGATGCACCACGGTGTTGTCGGCTAGGGTAATCTGCCGCGGCGCGCCATGTTCTGCCACATAGTGCCCGTCACGCGGCCAAGCCATGGCGCCGAGCACACCCACGGCCATCACCAGCGTCGCTGCCACCGCGATGCGTGGCAGCCCTCGCCCAGCGCGTGTCGCTCGTACTGCCGGGCCAGCGACCGGACGCGGTGAAAGGCGAACCACGTTGTGGGTATTGGCCGCAGGCGCAGGGGCCTGCAGCAGCGCATCTACATCGACAGGCACGGCGCGAAGTGCGTCCCCGAGCGCAGCGGCCACCTCGCTGATGGCCATGTACTCGCGCAGGTGGTCGGGCGAAACCAGCAGCCACTGCATGAAGGCGCGCTGCTGCGACGGGCTCAGATCGCCTTCGCGCTGCAGCGCATGCCAGTGTGCGGCGGCCTGGGTCAGCGCCGACGGATGTTCAACGGCCATGCTCAAGCCCTCCCTGACGGCTCGGCCATCGCCCGACGGCATACCGATAGCCCGCGCACCACGTGCTTCTTCACCATGTGCGGCGATACGCCCATGCGCTCGGCGATCTCCTTGTAGCTCAATCCATCGCGGTACTGCATGACCAGCACCGCCCGCGTGTGTTCGGGGAGGGTGGCAAGCAAGGTCCGCAGGTGCTGGTGGCGCTGTTCGCGTTCGGCGGCATCTTCCACGCATTCCCCGCTGGCCAGACTCTGGCCCAGGTCCTCGATCTCTTCGATGGGTAGCGTCGACCAGTGCCGGCGCGAGGCCTGCTCGCGCGCCAGGTTCTGCGCGACGGTGAACAGGTACGCTTCCGGATTGGCGATCGGCTCACCGTTGCCTTGATGCGCACGCAGCAGGCGCAGATAGGTTTCCTGCACCAGGTCCTCGGCATCCTGCCGCGCGCCGCGCCGCACGAAGAAGCCACGCAGCAGCTGCGCGTTGTCCTCGAACATGCGCGCCAGGCGCCTTCTTGCCTGCTCGGCCACCTGTGCTGCCTTTGCCCCTTGAGTGCGCCGCAAGGTAGGCGCCCCAGATGACGGGCGCATGACTGTTCCAGCTCGGTTACGGCCTCCGATCCATGCCCGCAGCGTATTCTGATTCTGATCACAACTCGCGCATCCCGCACTTGACCTGCGCCCCGGCTCAGGCGGGTCCCGCCTCCAGTCATCGACACAGCTTCCACGGTTCCTCGCCCGCGCAGCGGTGCCGGCGAACGCCGCCCCCGTGGAAGCACGGTGCGACGCTATTTCCCCTTTACGTAATAAACCGCGCGGTACCGTACCGTACGCCTGTCGTCGAACGTCTGCATGACAAACGCGCAGTTTGGAATGACTGTTGTTTTGGTCCTAAGACTCCAGATGGACAGCTACCCATGCGTCAGAGCCTGGCTCAGTTCGAGGGCGAACCAGATCAGGTTGGAGAGCACCTCGTTGGCCTGGCAAATCTGCAAGGTCTAGTCCGTTGATTCAACGATAAGCTTCGCGCGCTCGTAGAGCTCATCGAAGGTCACGACGTCAGGAGAGAACAGGTGCCGTCTATAGAGCTCAAAGCTGCGGAACTGATCCTCGTTCACGCCAAATTCCTTGACGAATTCCGATAAGGATCCGCAAACGATGACCGATCGAGGACACGCTACAGCGGCCTCCTCCCTCGGGTTCTCAGAAGGCCATCGATGCGCTTGCCGGGAGTAGCAATCGTGAAAGCGGGGGGCCCCCCTGAGGACCGAACGCGTAGCAGTGAGGTGCGGGCGTCGATGTTGCGCGACGCTCATCTGCGCCCATTGATCAGGACAGCGTGAGCCCGCTTCATCCTGATGAATTGGCGGTATCTAGGCGGCGCAAGGGAATCAACCGATGCAGCAGAGCTCGCTTGTTCCCGCTTGTTAAGCTTTGTTGATTGCCGCACCTTCACAGCCCATCCACGTCTTCCAACTGCAGCTGAAAGGCCTTCGCAGCAGCGGGAACAAACGCCGCTATATTCCAGACTCCCCAGACGAAGGAGGGAGTGGAATGTTCCTGACCAAGCAGCAAATCAACGCGGCACGTGCCGTCACCGTAGCCATCGTTGCTACCGTAAGCCTCGGTGCTTGCGCCACCTACAAAGACGAATTTGCAACGATCAACTCGCGTCTCGACCAGCTCGACGTGAAGGTGCAGGGCGCGGCGCAGAGCGCCGAATCCGCCAATCAGTCCGCACAGCAGGCCAACCAGCGTCTGGATCAGATCGAAGGCCGCGTCCAGCAGCTCGAAAGGGTCCCGGGCCGCAAGCCGCGCGGCTGACCGCTCTCCCACCCACTTTGATGAACGCTTGAACCGGACACCAGTGGCCTTCACCGGCCACTGGTGTCTTTCAGCCTCCCGGTCTTGATCCGAAGGAGCCGACCCATTCGTACGTACTCATTCCCTGCACGCCGGGCCATGTCGGCCGCGCTGACCATCGCGCTGGCATTGGCAGGCACCAGCGTGGCCAGTGCCAAGAATGGCAAGGAAGCAAAAGAAGCACCTGCCGCGGAAACGGCCAACGCCGCCGATGAACTTCCGCAGGGCCAGGAAGTATCCGAGACCGTGATCGCACTGGCCGGCTGGGTAGTCGCCAGCAAGGACAACCAGGGCTATCCGTTCGCGATCATGGACAAGGCCGCTGCACAGGTCCTGGTCTTCGGCGGTGACGGCAAGCTGCGTGGCGCGGCGCCGGCATTGTTTGGTTCGGCCATCGGCGATCACTCGGCGCCCGGCGTCGCCAAGCTCGCGCTCAGCGCGATTCCCGGCCACGACCGCACTACCCCGGCCGGCCGTTTCATTGGTGGCTATGGCCCGTCCGAGGACGCCGGACGCGTGCTGTGGGTGGACTACGATTCCGCCGTGTCCATGCATCCGCTCCCCCCTGGCACCCCGAAAGAGAAGCGCAGCGAACGACTGGCATCCGCCACGCCGGACGACAACCGCGTCACCCACGGCTGTATCAACGTCTCGCCCGGGTTCTACGAGCAGATCGTGCATT
The DNA here is from genome assembly GCF_037969685.1 of Stenotrophomonas sp. G106K1. Classification (NCBI taxonomy): domain Bacteria; kingdom Pseudomonadati; phylum Pseudomonadota; class Gammaproteobacteria; order Lysobacterales; family Lysobacteraceae; genus Stenotrophomonas; species Stenotrophomonas sp. G106K1. Next base: position 54,617 of record NZ_JBBPFR010000021.1, read on the forward strand.
CCACGTTCGAGAAGGGCGGCGTGTTCTACGTGCTGCCGGACAAGGACTCGATCGAGGAAACGTTCCCGGAGTTCGCGAAGAGTCGTGCAGCTGCGAAGGGCGACGATGAGAAAGACGCACGCCACGCCCGCAAATGAAGCGCGGTTGTGAAGGCTGAGGAAGCAGTCATGGCGGAGCGCAGCGAGACGTGCTTCTCTACGCAAGCTCCAACCGCGGCATCTTGAACGTGAACAAGGTGCCGGTGGCCGCGCTGGACTCCACCTCCAGCGTGCCGCCATGAGCACGCGCAATCTCCGACGCAATGTAGATGCCGAGGCCGAGGCCGGGCCGTGGCTGCTCACTTTTCTCGCGAGAGAACGGACTGAATATGGCGTCCAACCTCTCTGATGGAATGTGTCCATCGTTGTGTACGTCGAGCGTGAGCATTTCGGGCGTGGCGTTGACGGTCAGCGCAATTGGCGACGAGCGCTCTCCGTGTACGGCTGCATTGGTGAGCAGGTTGGCCAGGAGCTGTGCCAGTCTGCTCGGGTCGCAGACCACCCCACCTTCTACCTGTATGCAGACCTCGATGTCCTGGCGGCCAGTGGCGATTGCCACCTCTTCCACGACCCGTTTCAGGTCTTCTTCCAGCGTGCTTGTCAGCTGCAGCGCGATGGGAATGCCACCACCCAGACGCCCCCTGGCGAAATCAAGCACGTCGTTGATCAGTCCATCCATTCTGGCAACGCCTGAGGCGATGTGCGCGAGCATTCGTTGCTGACGCTCAGTGCCTGCCTCACATGCCAGCGAATCTGCGGCGATGCTGATGGCCTGCAGCGGACTGCGCAGGTCATGACCCAGCACGGCAATGAACTGGTCGCGCAGGTCGGCGACACGATGCGCGTCGGAGAGCGCAGTTTCAGCACGCTCGAGGCGATCTTCCTTGTCGAGGTAACCTCCTACCAGGTCGGCCAGCAGCTCCATCGATCTCTGCACGTGGGCCACGTCGAAGCTGGCCGGTGCCGAATCAATCGCGCAGAGTGTGCCGAAGAAGCTTCCGTCTGGCCGATGGATGGGAACGGACGCGTAGCTCTCAAGCCCGTAGATCCGTGGCGTGTGATGCTGGGAGTAAATCGGGTGCTCGCTCGCATGCGCAAATACCACCGACGTCGCCGACTGCCTGATCTCGTCACAGATGGTGGTCTCAAGCACCAGTTGGCCACCGGGAACCAGCCCGAACCCCAGGGTGTCGAACGTGGCGCACGCGGTCCAGGTGGTCTGGGTCACGCGGGCAATGGCGGTGAATCGTGAGCCCGTGATGTGGGCGACGGTCTCCAGGATTCGCGGCACGGCCTGGATTCGACCAATCTCGGCGATGTCGTCCAGCAGATGGGGGTCCGTCAGCTTCTGCATGGTCGCTCGTCCGGTGGGCAGGGCATCATCCCATGGAACCCGTGCGAAGGTTGATGCGGGGGTGATTGCCGCCTTTTCAGGCTAAGCCGTGGCGGGCATTTGAAGCTATCGCCTGAGATAAACGAGCGGTTCTGGCTGGGAGCGGTCCCTGGGTGCCTCCCCCCAAAGACCGCAGCGCTTCAGCGCAGACCTTTTGCGCCCAGGCTACGCTGCTACTAACGTTCCGCTCGTTCCTCAGGTACCTCACAGCACTTTCGATTCGTTGGTGGACGATGCCATGGAGTGACCACTGCCCCGGAACGCAAGCGCACTGGCAACTGCCAGGACACAGGCACATGCGCCCGAGTAAGCCATGGCAAGTCGATAGCCGAAAAGCAGAGACTGATGCGCGACTTCACTGGACACAACCTGGCCAGTGGCCGCCAATTCATCCAGACGCGCAGTACCTGCGGACAAACCCTCCGCGAGCGATCGCAGATGCGAAAGGTCGCCCCCGGGCTGGTTCGTTTCAAGTGCGTGGTAAGTACCTTTCACCAGGATCAACCCCACCACGGCGATGTTGATGGCGAGGCTGATGAATCTGGCGCTGGTATCCATGCCGGACGCCATGCCGGCACGATCGCTGGGCACCGAGTTGGTCGTTGTGTTGGTGATGGGCGTATTGATCACGCCCAGGCCTGAGCCTGCAAGAATGCAGCCTGGCAGCAGGGTCAGCCAGCTTGCGTTGTCCGCACCTGCACCGATTGCCATCATGAGCATTCCTCCGCCCATGACAGACATCCCGACAGGGATCACACGCTCGGGCCCGAAGCGCATGGCGAGACGCTCGCCATAAGGCGGAAGCAGCAGCGACGGCAACGTGTATGCCAGGACGGATAGGCCGGTCGCGATGTTTGAGTAGCCCAGTCCGTGCTGGAAGAACAATGGCAGGTACACCATAAGTGGCCAGAAACTGAAGTTCATGCCCATCGAGCCCAGCAGTGCGCCCGAAAAGCGCCGGTTGCCAAAGATGGAAAAATCGAACATCGGGTCCAGCGCCCTGCGCTCGACCGCGATGAATACCACCAGGCTGATGCCAGCAACCAGGGCGGCCGCCATGGAAGAGGCGCTTGCCAGGCCTGCAGGAATGCCCTGAGTGATGTACCAGGTGAAAGAGAAGACGGCCACCGAGAGCGAGACGATCCCCGCAAGGTCCAGTTTGCGGCGGCTTGGCGCTCGGGATTCCCTGAAGCCCAGCACGGCAAGAACCGTCGCGCCAATTGCCAAGGGCGCATGCACCAGGAACACCCAACTCCAGTTGCTGATGGCTACGACGCCAGCACCAATGACCGGGCCGAAACCCAGTCCCACGCCAAAGACCACGCCCCAGATACCAAACGCCTTGGCTCGCTGTGCGGAATCACTGAACTGGTGGGAAAGCACCGTAAACACGCAGACCAGCATTGCGCCTCCCGCCGCGCCCTGCAGCGATCGAGCCACGATCAAGGCTGTCCCGTTGCGCGCAAGGCCGCAGGCCAAGGATGTGATACCGAACAGCAGCAGGCTGACCACGAATATGCGCTTGCGCCCATAACGATCCGCCAGTGCACCAGCCGCCATCAGCACCGTCGTGCAGGCCAGGGTGTAGGCATTCATGATCCACTGCAGGCCACTGAAGCTGCTACCCAGCTCTGCCTCCAGTATCGGCAGGATGACCGGCACGCTCGAGATTTCCAGCCCGAACATCAGGGATGCCACGCATGCTGCTGAAAGCGTCAGGCGGTCTCGAGCAGCAGGTGAAAGGGAAGTCATGGGTCTCCTCAGGCAAGTCCGGGATCTGGCACGCCACAGGGTCGAATGAAGCTGCGCGTATCGAATGAGCTGCCATCTTGGGGAAACTTCAAAGATGATAAAAATGATTTAATTTAATAGAATTAATCAATCTTCATCATGGATCGCTCCGGTGTTCTTTGACCCCGACCTGCTACGCGCCTTTGTCGCCGTCGTAGAGACAGGTGGCTTCACCAAGGCGGGTGAGCGCATGAGTCTTAGCCAATCCGCCATCAGCCACCAGATCCGGAAGCTGGAAGAGCAGGCGGGTACCGCCTTGCTGAAGCGGACCACGAGAAGCGTGACACTTACCGAAGACGGCGAGGACTTCCTGCGTCATGCGGAGCAGATCCTTGCTGCCCAGAGCCTGCTGGTTCGCCGATTCCAGAAGGTTCCCGTTACCGGGGCAGTGCGCCTTGGCGTGCCTGAGACCTATGCCGGCGATCTGTTGACCGCAATGCTGTCACGCTTCTCCCGCAGATTTCCCGCGGTGCGGTTGGATGTAACCGTGGAGTCCTACGGAGCGCTGAACGAGCAGATACATGCAGGAACACTCGATCTGGCGGTGAACCTGTTTCTGCGGGAGGACGTTGACTGGCCGCTTCTGAGGCGAACGCGTTTCGTCTGGGCCATCGGTTCGGGGTTCGAGCATGAACCGGAGAAGGCGCTGCCATTCGCCCTTGCGCCCAGTCCGTGCATGCACCGGGACGTGTGCGTTGAAGCACTTGTTGAAGCCGGCCTCGAGTGGCGCGTCGCCTTCAGCTCGGCGAGCCAGCAGGGCTTGCGATCGGCTGCAAAGTCCGGGCTCGCCATCACTATCGCGCTTGAGGATGACATGCAGGATGGCTTGGTCATTGCCGGCGATGGATTGGGACTTCCTGCGCTCCCCGCAGCGAGCTTTCGGCTGATGCGTAGTGCGGCCGCCGGTACACCCGCGGTCGAGGCACTGGAAGAGCAGTTGATCGGCACAGGCGACGTCGCGTCTTCGATTCGTACGCTCGCTCAGCGCAGCGGCTAAAACCCAGCGACCGGACGGCAGGCTTCGTGGTGGCCGGAAATGGATATCAGCGTGAGATCAGGGTTGTTGATCGGGAGCCGGGCGGAAGTCCGCTCCTGGCCGGAAGCTGACACGGTCCTGCAGGCGCACCCTATATGCGCCGTTTGTTCAATCCAACTCGTCCTTGTCCAGACATGATCTATCGGTCCCAATGCAATCTCGCACCGATAACAGATTCCGACACGCGCCCTCCACCAGTCCAAAGGATGCTCTGAACAACTACTTCGGCGGTGCCGTGCCTTGGCCTGTCGCCAGAGAGACAATGGCGGCACACGTTGAGAAGCTATCGATGCAGCTGACATTTGGTGATGCCGAGGGCCTGGGCAAGCGCAAGCAGACCCGACGCGAGATATTCCTTGCGGAGATGGAGCAGGTAGTGCCTTGGAAGGCGCTGCTGGCTCAGATCGAGCCGCATTATCCGCGCTCAGATCGCGTGGGCCGGCCGCCGTATTCGATGGAGACTATGCTGCGCATCCACCTGCTGCAGCAGTGGTACGCGTTGAGCGATCCGGGGATGGAGGAAGCGCTGCACGAGATCGCTTCGATGCGGCTGTTCGCCCGGCTCAGCGGGCTCGATGTGATCCCGGATGAGAGCACGATCCTCAACTTCCGTCGTCTGCTGGAGAAGCATGGCCTGGCGGCGAATATGCTGGAGGCGGTAAATGCGCACCTTGCGCGCAAAGGCCAGAGCCTGCGCGCCGGAACGATCGTGGATGCCACGATCATCCACGCGCCCAGCTCGACCAGGAACACCAACAAGGCGCGCGACCCGGAAATGCATCAGACCCGCAAGGGCAACCAGTGGTACTTCGGGATGAAAGCGCATATCGGTGTTGATGAATTCTCCGGGCTGGTGCACCACGTCAAGTGCACGGCAGCCAATGTCAGCGATGTCACGGTCACCGACGCGCTGCTGCATGGCAAGGAAGAGTGCGTGTTCGGCGACAGCGGCTATACCGGTGCCGACAAGCGTGCAGAGCTGTCCAACTGCAAGGCGATGTTCTTCATCGCCGCCAAGCGCTCGCAGGTCAGGGCCGTTGGCGACGCGCGGGAACGCAAACAGGTGGAACGCTGGGAGAGCTGGAAGGCCAGCATGCGTGCCAAGGTCGAGCACCCGTTCCGGGTGATCAAACGTCAGTTCGGTTACACCAAGGCGCGCTACCGCGGCTTGGCCAAGAACACGGCACAGGTGCTGACATTGTTTGCACTGTCCAATCTGTGGATGGTGCGCCGGCAGCTGCTGCCGGCATAGGGATCAATCCGTCCGCAGGTGCCTGCCGGCACCACCAAAACGGCGAAAAACCGCACGTATGGGATAACATACCTAGCCCCGGCGGCGGGACTGGGGGTGGACTTGGTGGCGGTTCTGACCATACCGATACCAACAGCGACAATGATTATCGAAATATTTGCGCAGATCTTGAGTCAAATCCGCCCCCAGGTGTGTGTGACGCCAACAATCCGCCGCCCTTGATTCAAAATGGCTGCGGATCCGCCAGCTTTGATGTTCCAGATTTTTTGGTATCCACCAGTCATCCTATTGAGGCTGCCGGTTATGGCGGGGTTTTTACTGATGCCTGCAATAAACACGATGTCTGCTATGGAACGGTATGGACGACCAAAGAGGGGTGTGACACCAGACTTAGGGAAGACATGGTAGCCAGCGCCAAAGCGCTGATCCCACCGGACCGCTGGCCTATCTTCCAGGCCGAAGTGGAGGGGCAGGCGGCGGCCTATTCGTCAGGTTTACAATGGGGTCCGGTTCAGGCATTTATTTCCGGCCCAGTGTTCGATCAGGCCAAGACAGAGGCAACGTGCCGCAGTTGGGCGCAGGGCATTCATCGAAATTGCCTATAGGGGCTGCGGACATGAATAAAAATATAACTGTAGGCGCTTTGGTCGCGATTGTGATCGTCGCCGGCTTGGGCGCGGCATATTCATACAGACAGACCGGCTCTAAGCCGGCCCACGTTGCGAATGAGCAAGTCCCACACGACGCTGTCGACTATCAAAAGGAAGGTCGCAAAATACAGGACCTACGCTTGAAGCGTAGTAAGTCCGCCCAGCCTGAGCAAGTGCCTCTAGGCGCATTAATGGAAGGTGACACAAGATTTGCCGCATTATCTCAAGCTGAGCGCGACTGGCTTGATCGCCATTATTATCTTGATCAAGCAGAAATAGATGCAGCGAAGAGCATACCGGACTCGGAACTTCAGCGAGCGCTGACAGATCCGTACGCTCAGACAATTCTTGGTAAGCGCCTTCTGGCACAAGGTAATTCAATGGGTGGGATTGCGGCACTTAAAAACGCGGCATCTCACGGTTCTGTGTATGCATATGAGGAAGCCGCGCTGGCGGTGCTCAAGGATGCCATGCAAATGAATGGGGGCGTGGCCGATGGAAATCAGATTCTGGCATTCAGGGCCAGAATGGAGGTCGCCAAAATCCTGGGAGATCACAGGGCCGACGACATGTTCGACCACTATTTTCCGGGCTATGACGCTGGGATCAATTCCAAGAACCTTCAAGCGCAAACCACTGAGTTCTTGAGGCAACTCGGCGAGAATGCCCAGCTACAAGGAAGCAGTGCTGCCGGGCCAGATCCCAGGCCGAATGCCGACATTTGGTCTAATCTTAGAGATTTGAATCATGCTGGGGGAAAGGGAGACCTGATTCCCGTATTTGAATGATGACTACCTCGATGGCTCGCCCAAATTTTTCAGCGAGCTCGGCATGGATTGCATCGGCGTTTTCCGACCTTGGTGAATTGATTTCAGAAAAGGAATGCCGAACCTTTGGCGGCGCCGCGATCCCTTGGATCGTGGCGCTGTCGATGCATGGGAGCGCTGACAGTGTCGCTGCGTACGAGATGAACTGTCGGCAGCTGCTGAGCCGCTACAGCACCGAGCTGGCATTGAAGAATGCGCTTAGAGACATTCGGCAGGCTTCCACGATCAATTCTTGGACCGAACGCGCAGGAAGGTTGGAGGGTGGAACAAGTTTGGTCAGAAGTGGATTTGGCCGAATACTAACGCCAAATCAATATAGTCGCGATTATCTTCCGCCAGACGCAAATCGTGCTCGCGCAGCGTCGAATGAAATATTCAAGCTGCGTGGGCAGTTCGTTTCAAAGGGTTGCAATCACGTTGCGGTGGCGTTAGCAACGTACATTACGTTACTTACCGCACACCCTCTGGTCGATGGCAATGGTCGGACGGCAAGGGCGCTGTTCGTCGCTGATGCGACCGTCGTGGAGCAGGGCGTATCGTCTTTCGCTTTGGCTGCAGTTCTGCTCAAGGGGAAGAGATCGGCTGAGTTTCACTTGTCTGCCAAGTGTGCCAGAGCTGGAGAGTTTTTTATGCTTGCGGAGTGCTTTGGTTCGGCTTTAGATGGCATCGCTAGATCAGTCCACCCTATCCTCGCTGCACTGACAGCAACACCGTTCAGTAGTTTCGACGAACAGGTCGCACTAGCCGAGGAGATCCATGGATTGTTGTGTGGGCCCCCAGCCCAAAGCGTCAGAGGCCCTGGCATTTTTGGGTAGCTGCACAGCAGGAATCGCTGGCCCACGCCTGGCCGGAAGCTGACACGAGCCTCCAGATGCATCATGCATGCGCCGTTTGTTCAATCCAACGCGTGCTCGGCCAGACATGATCTATCGGTCCCAATGCAATCTCGCACCGATGACAGATTCCGACACGCGCCGTTCGCCAGTCCAAAGTGCCTTCCGACGTTGTGTCATCGGCGGAGAGCGAAGGGACAGATCGGCCCCACCGCAGGTAACGGATGGGGCGATAGCCTTCTCCAGCCTGTCTTCCCTGGCCGCAGTATTGAGCGATGAGAACCGCCGGCTGTTGCGACTGCTGCGCGAACTTCAACCCAGGTCCCTCACCCAACTGTCTGAGCAATGCGGGCGCAAGGTTCCAAGCCTTTCTCGTACCCTTCGGATGATGGAGGGCTATGGGCTGGTTGAACTGAAGCGGGTCGGGGTGTCTGTCGTGCCATCTGCCATGGCCACGCGCTTTCTCATAGAGCTCGACTAGAACCACGCTGTATCGCCGCATCGCGGAGTTCTGTCGTCATTGCCTCGCTGACGTGGCAGCACACTACGCTGGCAACCACGACCCATGTCGCATATTCCCCTACCGCTTAGGGCCCTTGCGCCATCGGCGTCTGGGGCGGCTTAACAGCGTGGGAGAATGCTAAAAGCGTCTTGCGTCAAGCGTTGAATGCAACTCTTCTGATTGGCGTTGCGAAGTGGCGACGGTACAGATGACGGGCCATCGAAAAAGGATGGCCGGGCCTCGAAAACCCGTGCGCTTGTTTGATTACGCTTGCCAGCCGGCGTCACCCCGCGTGACGCCGGCTGGCAATCCGTCTGCCGGCTACGGCGGGCGGAGCGTGGAGGCCCTGTGCCTGCCGGCTTCAACAAGCGCCCGGTTCTCGAGCCACGTCTCCGCCCGCCACCTTTGTGTGGCGGCTACCGTCTGTCCTGCACGGAGCCCCAGCCATGACTGCACCGGAATTCCCTCGCTCCCACCCCTATCGCGTTGCGGGCGATGAGGTATCAGAGCAACCACCTGCACTCGACCCCACGGCTTTCATCGCCACCCTGACGCGGATTGGAAAAGGCACAGCCGCCGATGGCCAACCCTGGCCGGAGCGTCATCAGATACCCGGCCGGCGCATGGCGCTGGCCCATGCGGATTGCGCACTGGCAGGCCTGCGCATCGCGCTGGAGATGCTGCTGGCGGCCGAGCGGGTCCGCCAGAACAGCCCGGGCCCGGCGCTGCAGCAGGCGCCACATCACTTGCAGAGCGCGCTGTCTTCCTTCAACGCTGCATCCTGAAGTGGCTGGCGCTGTTCGATCTGCTCCCGTTGTTCCGCCGTCGGCTCGCCCTGCAGCACCAGCAGCTCGCCGGGTGCGCTGGGTCCGCTCAACAGGCGTTGGCGCAGCGACGGGCTCTCCTTGTCGGCGGATTCGGCCGCTGCCGTGTCCTCTATCAAGAGGTGCCCGGAGCGCCAGGGGGATGGCCATGCGCGCAGAGCGGAAACCTCAACGTCGGCTGGCCGGATCGTGCCGGGGCAACCGGATGCTGGCAACCACCCCCGTTGCATCCTGTCGCTGCGCCAACTGCAGATCGCCGCCATTGGCTTCGACGATCGCTCGCGACAGCACCAGGCCGATGCCCGCGCCGCCGGGCTTGGTACTGAAGAACGGAACGAAGATGTTGCCGCTGGCCGGTAGTCCAGGCCCGTCGTCGAGCACCTGGACCACAACGCTGTCGCCGTCCAGGATCCACCGCAACTCCACCTGTCCCTGCGGGCTTGCCTCCACCGCATTCTTGACGAGATTGATCAGCACCTGTTCCAGCTGGTCGCGATCCACCCATACTGTTGCCGCTTCACCCAACGACAGTACGAGTGCAGGGGCCTCCAGCAGCGCCGCCACGGCTTTGCACAATGCCATCAGGTCAGTTGCGCACGGCTGCGGATCCGGCAGTGCGGCGAGCCGGGCGTAACCGCCCACGAAGCGCTGCAAAGCGCGGCTGCGCGCCTCAATGACCTCCAGCCCACGCAACACGTCAGGATCGGGCGGCGCGGCATCCCCGCCTTGGCGACCCAGCAACAGTTGCAGTGTTTCGGCCATCGACGCGATCGGCGACATGGAGTTGTTGATTTCGTGCCCAAGTACCCGCAGCAACCGGCGGAATGCCTGAGCCTCTTCCTGCCGCAGTACCCGCTCCACCGGCTGAAGAATCAGCAATCGGCCGGGAGTGTCACCGCTCCAGATCACCTTTGTGTTCACCTGCCAACGACCGGATCCAGCCGGCAACGCCAGTTGCTGCATGGAGCCGGCCTCGGCCTGCAGGTGCGCCTCCAGACCGAGCGCTTGCGCCGTCCTGCCCAGCAGGCGTTCCGCCCGCTGCTGCATCACGTGCGCACCTGCGGGGTTGACCAGTTGCAGTGTCCCGTCTCCATCGAACACGAACACCGCAGTGTCCAACTCGGCGAGCGTCTTGCGCAGTAATCGGGTCCCTTGCTGGGCTTCACGCTGCAGGCGCTGCAGGCGCTCAGCCAGTGCATTGGCTGCCTCCACCGCCTGTGCCATGTCGACGGATCCGGTGGGAACCACCGCACGCACAGCGTAATCACCGCGGTGCAGCGCGTGCAGCAGGTTGGCCACCGTGCGCAGCTTGCCAGGATGCCGACCAAGCACTTGCCAGGCCAGCAAGGTCAGTACAACAACGATGACGAACAGGGTGACGGACTCTCGCCAACCGGGTACCCCGGCGGCCAGAACCAGCGCCAATGCTGCCAATGCAGGCAGAGCTATCCACAGAAACCGGCGGTGCTCACCCGGCCAGATCATCACCGCCCCGCAGGCCATGCTTCTCCAAGCGTCGGTAAAGGCTCTGTCGGGTGATGCCCAGCTGCTCCGCCGCACTCTGCAGGTTGCCGCCGCTGGTCTGCAATGCCTGCCGCAACAGAAGCAGTTCAGCGCTTTCCAGCGTAATGCCTCCCAGGGTGCCGCTCGCCAGGGGGGGGGCAGGGGACTGCGCAGGCGTCAGACGTAGATCCTCCACCTCCACCCGCGGGCCCCCAGCCAGCAGAGCAACCCGCTCCATGGTGTGTTCGAGCTCGCGCACGTTGCCCGGCCACGCGTGTTCGCGCAGCGCCCGCTCGGCCGCGGCCGAGAACGGCAACGCTGGCGTGTTGTAGCGACGGCACGAGCGCTCCAGCGCCTTTTGGGCCAGCGGCAGGATGTCCTCGCAGCGCTCACGCAGCGCAGGGATATGGATCTCGATGGTATTGAGGCGATACAGCAGATCGCGCCGGAACCGGCCTTCGTCCACCAGGTCGCGCAACGACGCATTGGTGGCCGAGACCAGCCGCACATCCACCCGCCGGGTCAGCGAAGTACCCAGCTTTTCGAACTGGCCATCTTCAATGGCACGCAACAGCTTCGGCTGCTGCTCCAGAGGCAGATTGCCGATCTCGTCCAGGAACAGGGTTCCCCCATCGGCCATTTCGAAGCGCCCGACACGGTCCTTACGCGCATCGGTGAAAGCGCCTCGAACGTGCCCGAACATCTCCGACTCGAACAGCGTTGGCGCCAGCCCACCCACGTCCACACGCACGAAGGGTGCCTGCGCGCGCCGCGAGGCGCCATGCAACCTGCTCGCAAGCAGTGTCTTGCCGGTGCCGTTCTCGCCCAGCAACAGAATGCTCGCGTCGCTGCCGGCTACCGCGTGCAGCTCGTCCAGAACCCGCCGCATGGACGCAGACTGCGCGATCAGGCCTGTATCATCCGGTGACCCAAGGTCTTCAGTGGCCGCGCCCGCGTTGCCGCGCCCGGGCACTGCGGCGATCACGGTCTCCAGCACCGCAAGCACGCGCGCGTTCTGCCATGGCTTCTCGATGAAGTCCCTTGCGCCACTGCGCATCGCGCCCACAGCCATCTCGATGTTGGCCCATGCCGTCATCGCTATGACCGGCAACGTCGGCCGCAGCCGTGCCATCTCCGCGATCAGTGTCAGCCCTTCGACACCAGACGTGGTATCCCGGCTGTAATTCATATCGACCAGCGCCGCCTGGAAGGACATTTCATGCAAACGTGCGATTGCGGACGCCGGTGAGTCCGCTTCCACCGAGGTGTAGCCGGATACCTTGAGCAGCAGCTGCAGTGCCTCACGGACATCACGATCGTCGTCAACGATCAGCACCGGCGCATTGGCGGAAGGCGAATCAACCATAGCAGCACTTTAAGGCAAGGTCCCCTGACTCTCCAGAGCCAGGGGACCGGCGTTGCGTGCTAGTCGTTTCGCAATGCCTGCATCGGCTGAACCGCCGCAGCGCGCAATGCCGGCGCCACGCTGGCCAGCAGTGCCGCTGTGGCCAGTGCCAGCAGCACGAGCAGGATGGCCACCGGGTCTGTGGCACCCACACCGTACAGGTGCTTCTGCAGCATGCCCGATACGGCCATCGCCAATGCGAGCCCGATCGCCATGCCCAGCAGCACCTGTCTGCCGGATTCGCCGAGAATCTGCACCACCAGCCGCTTCCGGGTTGCACCCAGCGCGGAACGCACGCCGAATTCATGGCTGCGACCCGCCACGGCCACGGCCATTACCGCGTACAGGCCCACCGATGCCAGCAAGAGTGCCAATGCGGCAAACACGCCAATGATCACCAGATTCAGGCGCTGGGCGGCGGTTGCCGTGGCCACCACAGCCTGCATCGGCTGCACGTTGGCAATCGGCTGCTGCGGTGCGACTTCCGCCAGGGCGGTGCGCAGCACACCCTCGACCTGACCCAGATCGTTGGAGCGCATCCGTACGGCGTAGCTGAGTGGACCAAACTCGCGCAGTAGCGCCCAGATGTCCGCCGGCATCTGCGCCAATGGTGCATACACCGTAGCCGGCGCAGGCTTATCCGGGCCGAACTGGCGCACGTCCCCCACCACACCGACAACCCGCATCCGGATGTCCGGGGCCCCGTCCATCGGCATCGTGACGATCTGACCCAGCGGATCTCCGCCAAGGTGACGCGAGGCAAACGTGGTGCTGACCAGGCAGACCGGCTCGGAACCTGCACGGTCGGAATCCTCGAAGCCGCGCCCGGTCAACAGTGGCACATTGAACACGTCCAGGAATTCCGGACTAGCCAGGCGGTACTGGCTGTCAACGGTGGCACCGCTGGGCAACTGCATGCTGTAGTTCAACTGTGACCCTGCGGGCAGGTTCGTGGACGCGCCAATGGCGGACACGCCAGGCACACGCCCCAGGCGCTGAAGGATGCGCTCGGTCTGCGCGACCGCTGCATCCACCTCGCTGTAGCGGTTCTTGATCAACGCCAGGGTGAACGTCGTGACCTGGGTTGACTGGAAGCCAAGCGGCACCGCTTCGAGCTTCTGCAAGCTGCGGGCGAATAGCGCAGCTCCCGTCAGCAGCACGACAGCCACCGCGACCTGGGCAACCACCAGTACCTTGCTCGTGCGGGTAGCACTTTTGCCCCAGCCCGTGCGGCCACCGCTTGCGAGCTCACGCGACCAGTTTGCCCGCCGCGCCCTCAATACACCCAGCAACGCGGCCAGCACTGCGGTGAGCACGCCGACCAGCAACGCGACCACGATGGCCGTTGCGGTAAGCCCTACCGACTGCCCCCGCATCCATTCAGCTGGAACAAGGCGTCCGAACGCCTGCAGCCCTGCCCACGCCATGGCGAGCCCGGCGGCGCTTCCGAGCAATCCGACCAGCGCCCCTTCGGCCACCGGCGATATTCCCAGCCGCAACGGCGATGCTCCCAGTGCGGTGCGCACCGCACTGTCGTGGGTTCTGGACAGCGCACGCAGCAGCATGAGGCTGGCAAGGTTGATCCCTGCAATCGCCAGTACACAGACGCCAGCAGCAAGGAACATCCACAAGGCCTCGCCGCTGCGGTGTGCGAACACGCTGCCTTCCAGCGCCAACGCAGTGGGCGGATTGCGCTGCAGATAGGCACGCTGCTTCTCGCTCGCCCCGGCCCCCTCATTCATCATCGCGTTGAGTACGGTATGGGCCTGCGCCGCAGCGGTATCGATAGGGATCCCTGGCTTCAACCGGGCAACCATCAACTGATTGGTCGACAGGTCACGGGTTGCGGGGTCCAGTTGCATGTTCTGGATGATGTCGAACGGGTCAGGCCACTGGAAGTATTCCGACAGCACACCCACGATGGGTACCGCCTGGCCCTCCACAAGCAATGGTTTGCCCACCACCGCCGGATCCGCTCCGAGATGCGACGTCCAGAATGCATGACTGACGATCACCCCCTGAGGGCCGCCGGGCGTGTTCTCCGCATCGTTGAAATTGCGGCCCACCGCCATCGGCAGCGCCAATGCGTCCAGGAAACCCTTGTCGGCCTGCAGCGCGCGGGCGACTTCGGCATCGCCATGGAAGGCTACGTTGGCGTTGTTGGTCCAGCCCATGATCATGCCCGCCGATTGAACACTGGGCATCTGTCGGACATGGGCGAGATATCGCGGGGCAGCGACGGTCTGTCCCGGCTCACTTTCGATGCCGATCGTCACCAACCGGTCGGGCTGCGGGAAGGGCAAAGGGCGCAGCAGCGCCTGGTCGATGAGCGAAAACACCGTTGTCACCGTCGCCACGCCGAGGGACAGCGTCAGGGTAGCCAGCAGCACAAAGCCGGGCTTGCGGATCAGCGCACGCCAAGCCTGCAGCACGTCGTCAAGCAGGGCGGCGACGTTCACGCTGGCACTCCTGCCACGGCTGCCAGCGACGCCGAACGCGGATCACGCAGATCCGCCGCGGCATCCTCGTCCAGGACTCGGCCATCGAGCATGTGGATAATGCGACCGGCGCGCTGCGCGAAAGCAACGTCATGCGTCACCATGCACAACGTCGCACCCTCCCTGTTCAATTGTTCCAGCAACTGCATTACCGATTCACCATTGCGGCTGTCGAGATTGCCAGAGGGCTCATCTGCGAACAGGATGCGTGGCCGGCCTGCCAGCGCACGTGCAACCGCGACACGTTGTTGCTGGCCGCCGGAAAGCTGTCCCGGGTAGTGCCGTGTGCGGTGGCTCATCTCCACCTGCTCCAGCACCTCGCGCACGCGCTGACGGGCCTCTGCCTTGTCGTACCCGTGGCGGTAGGTGAGTGGCAATGCCACGTTCTCTTCCACGGTCAAGTCTGCAATCAGATTGAAGGCCTGGAAAATGAATCCGATCTTCTGATTGCGCACGCGGGCCCGTTCGCTCTGCCCCAGCCCTGCAATGTCCACCCCGTCGAGGACATAGCGCCCACCGTCGGGCTTGTCCAGCAATCCAAGCACGGACAGCAGCGTGCTCTTTCCACAGCCGGAAGGGCCGGTAATCGCGACGAACTCGCCTGCGGAAATCCCCATGGATATGTCCGACAGGGCGTGGGTTTCCATGTCATCAGTATGAAAAACCCGTGACACGCCTTCAAGCTGCAGCAGCATTGCATCCATCGTCCTCACCCTTCTCTCCTGTCTTCACCGCAGCCTGAGGCTGTCATGGTCGCTCCATTGGCTTGCATCAGACAGCACCGCCTGGTCACCCGGCGCCAGTCCCTGCACAACCTCTACCCGGTCACTGGACACTGCGCCGAAGCGCACCGGCGTGCGCAGGGCGGTGCTCTCTCCGGCACGTATCACAAACAGCGTCGACTCCGCTCCTGGCACAGCTGAGGCCGGCCTGCCAATACTGACCACGTTGGGCAGCGTGCCCAGCAGAATGCGGCCGTCCACGGAGAGGTCCGGCCGTGCACCCGCGGGCATCGCGCCATCCATCGCCACGTCCACTGTTACTGTCGCGTTGCGCACGGCAGGGTCGATACGCACGACGCGGCCCTTGGCAATCCCGTTGCGTGTATCGATGGTGGCCGGCAAGCCAAGCCGCAGGTCCTTGGCCAGCAACTCGGCCACCTGCAGGCGCGCGATGAGTTCATCAGGTCGCGCTACCCGTGCGAGCTTTGCACCGAGTTCCACCTGTTGGCCCGGCTCCACGTCGACCTGCTGCAGGATGCCATCAATACCCGCGCGGACCTCCAGCGAATCCAGTTGCTGGCTCACCAGGGCGAGCTCGCTCTCCAATTCGTCGCGCCGCGCCTGCGCGGCACGCAGCTGTGCCTGCATGTTGCTTTTGAATGACTCTACGCGTTGCGCTTCAAGACTTGCCCGTGCGCCGGTCTGCTGCTCGGTGATTTCACTCTGGCGGAATTCGATGTTGGAGATCACTCCCGCATCTAGAGCGCGTTTGTTCGCGCGTAGCTTGATGTCTGCGATACGCCACTCCGAATCGGCCTGCACATGCGCGGCACGCTGATCGAGCAACTGCGAGGCCAGCGAGGTCCTTGCCGCCGCGACCTCCGCGTCGGCCCCGTTCAGGGCGGCCTGTGCACGCTGCAGCTTGGACGCCAGCTCTGGATTGGCCAGTCGCAGGATGATCGAATCGGCCTTCACCATGGCACCCGGGTCCACCAACGTCTCCTGCACGGAGGCGGGGGCGCCTGCGGTGATCCAACGGATTTGTCGCGGCACGAGAATGCCATTGGCGCGGATCTCGCGGCGCATTTCTCCCTTCACCGCCGTATCAACCCACAGGGATGTGCGCTCAACTGCGGGCGACGCCTTGCCCATCATCGCAGTGGCCGATCCTATGCCCAGCAGCAAAAGCGCTGCGGCACCGGCCCAGACCACCTTCTTCCGCCGCCACCAGGCGGTATTGGCACTTTTTATTTTGTCCATGACAATGACGTAAGCACACATCGTGCCAAGCGCGGTAAGGATTGGCGTTGACGGGCTTCTCCGGGCTGACGCTCGCTGCGGACAGCATTCGATGCCCGTATTCGTACACCGGCGTCCGGATTCGGACACTCAAGCATCAACGGTACGGCTGACCGGTTCCACGGGGATGCCCGCAAGATAACGTTGGCGCGCCTGCCGATGCGCAGTGTCCAATCCTGGCTCGGCCAATGAGGCGCGTAGCACGGCCTGCATGGCACGGCGGCCGATGATTACCGGATCGCATGCGACCAGCGCTTCGGGCTTCAGACCCAGTTTCGCAGCAACCGCCGGTTGCCGCGCAACACGCTCGCCAAATACGCGAGCCCAATCCTTTGAAGCGGCGTAGCGGTCGATGTTGGTGGCGTCGACCACGTCGAAGCTGACCGAGATGGAGGGCTCGATGGTGGTGACGTGATGGGCCCACTGGGTACCAATGAACAACGTCATGCCAGGGGTGATGTCGCCGGTCCAGCGCACGGCCTGCTGGTAGGTTGGATGGTCGACCGGATCCGGTGCCAGTGGATCCATGAACCCTACCGTTGGGTTTCTCACATGGGGCAGGTCGTGCGGTGCGTACAGCGTGGCGCGCTTTCGTCCTGCCAGCTGGGAAACCAGTGCGATGGTCCCGTTGTTGTCTGTGTGTAAAGGGGTCAGCGATCCGGGCAAACTGACCAGCAGCCAGAGGTGGTTGAAGAGCGAATAGTAATAGGGCAACGAGGCATTCAAAGGCTGCAGGGGCTCGGGTACGAGCGGTGACAGCAGATCGAACAGGGGATCGGTGGCGGCACGGACCAGGCGCAGCGTTCCACAGTAGAGCGGCAGTCCCTGCGCCTTGAACGATGCGTAATCGCCCTCGAGCCAGCAGTCACGATAGATCTGTTCCACCCGTTCTGGATGCTCGATGTAGTCCAGGTATTGTGCGAAGGTGGTTTCCACGCTGACAAGGGACGCCCTGGTATTGGTGACGAAGTTGGGTGCCTTGGCAAACGCAGCCATTGCGCCGAACCTGGCCCGCAGGTGGTCCAGACATTGCCACTCGCTATAGGCGGGCCACCGCTCGATGTAGCCTGTCACGATGCACGGTTGCCTGTGCAGCGCTTCTGGGTCGCGCGCCATCATGGCCTTGAACTCGCGTTCGTCCAATACCGGTATGGCCCGCTCGTTCATGCGCCTGCCTCCGTTTCAAACACTTCTCTACGCTGGGCTGTGCGAGCGTGGGGCTGCTGGGGCAGCGCGCGCACCACGGCATCCAGGACAGTAGCCGCCGCCATCGCGGTGCTGCCGTTGATGTCCAACAGCGGGTTGACCTCGGTCAGATCAAGGCCAGCGAGCGGGCGGTGACGCATGATCGCCGCCGCCAGTCCGCACACGGTGCGAACATCAAGTCCGCCCGGCACCGGATGACCCGTGCCGGGAGCAAGCTGAGGATCAAGCACGTCGATGTCCACCGACAGGTAGACGGGCTCGGTCGCGGGCAGCAGATCGAGCAGCGCGTCCATCTGCAGCGTTCGCGCCTGCTTGGCCGGGACAACATGCAGCGCGGGAACCTGCTGGCGCTCGTCGTGGTAGGTAATTCCGCGGTGGCCCACCTGGACGATGCGACCCACGCCGGGCAGGGATGCGCAACGTCGCAGTACCTGCTTGTGGTTGTGCCTCGCCCCGCCCTCCCATGCACAGCAGTCCGTATGGGCATCGAACCAGACGATATTGACGCGGTGGCGGCGGGCGATGGCGGCGATCGCCGAGTAGGAGACCGAATGATCTCCGCCCAGCATCAGAGGCAGGCCGCCTGTACCGATCACTGTTCCCACAATCATTTCGATGCGCTGGATGGCATCGGACCAATCCATCTCGTCGAGCCCCTGCACGTCGCCCAGGTCAAGGGCCTGGACGGCAGGCGGAGGCAGCGCCAGCGACGCGGCACGAATAGCAGCGGGGCCCAGGCGTGCGCCTGAACCCGCGCCGTTGCCCACGTCGCTTGGCACCCCGAACACGACAAAACCCGGATCGATGGTGTCAGCATCGCGGGTCCATCCGAAAAGGCCGGAGCTCGCGGCCTGCAACAGGTCATGCAGCATGCTGTTCTACTCCCGGTCCGGCCTGGCGATGCGCGGCATCCATCGCCAGCACCAGGAGGTGGAGTGCCGTGGGCGCCACCACATTCCATCCAGGGCGCATCGGCGTCATACCGGTGATGTCGATGCTCACGATGCGGCATTGGGCACCGATCCACGCGATGAAGTCGACCACTTCCTGATAACGCAGCCGCTCGTCGGAAGGCGGCTCACCGGGCGCGTCCAGCGCGTCCAGATTCAGACCCAAGTGAACCGGCCTGCCTGCCAGCCACTCATGCAGCGTCTGGTCGTAGCTGCCCTCACGCAGCGCGGACGCATCCATGTATCGATGATCGGGGTGCTTCCACGCGCCCGGCCCGCCCGCAGCCGCAATCTGCAGCGTGCCTGCGACACCGTCCAGGGCAATGGCCCTGGCGAGCAATGTGGCCGATGAAACAACACCACCCGGCGCAGGCTCGCGCTGTGCGGGTCCGCCGATCCTCAGCAGGCTGACCGGTTCCTGCGACGCATATCGGGTCAGCACCGGCCAGCACGCTGTACTGTCACCGCCGATCACGATGGGCACGGCATCGTCGAATCCAGCCAGTACCTGCGCCATCCGCTGGAAAACCGCATGCTGGCTTTCGCCGGGATCGACGAACACGTCTCCGGCATCAGCCAGGCAGACACCGCACAGCAGCGGCCGGAGTCCATCAGCGTCGTACCAGCCGTGTCCTCCACCGGTGCGTCGATTGATCGTATGCAGCAGATGCAATGAAAGCTCACGCAACGCCATCGGTGCGGCACGGCCGCCCGCACAACGCGGGTCTGCATGGTCACTGGGTACACCGACCACCACCATTTCTGCGCGTGTCATGCCCAGCTTAAATGCGGGGGAATCGAACATTCGCTGGGGTGGGTCGGTGACAAGTCGCTCGCGCCCGGCGGGCTCCATCCCGGCATCATGGAGAAACCCCTTGCGCGACAGGCTCAGCAGCGCCTGTGCCACCTTCTTTGCCTGGGGATGCCCGGCGACAACGGCATCGATGCGCTGCGGCTGCTCGAAGCGCATCAGCAGTGCATACAGCGCCACAGGTATCCGCACCCGCGCGCCATCGTGGGACAGGAACAGGGTCGCATCCCGTTCACCCAGAGCCTCCAGCTGCAGGAACCGCGACAGCCGAAGCGGCTGGGTGATTCTCAGCGTGTCGCCGGCACTGTACTCGCCTGTCTGCACCATCGTTCAGGCCTCTTCCAGAGTGCGACGCAGTTGTTCGCGTACGGCAGCACCTGCATGGTCCGGATTGGCTTGAAGAGCCGCCCGCAGTGTGGCTTGCATGAATGCTCGACCGATGGGCGCCTCTAGGCCTGCATCCAGTGCGGCATGCAGGCGTGAATCGTCGCTCCGCGTGCGGATCATGGCGGCATTCTTCTTCGCGAAGTGACCGAGCTCATGCTGCCAGTCGAATGATCGCGCGTAGGCATCCAGGTTTGTCGCGTTGACGATGTCGAAGCTGACCGTGATCGAGTCCTCCTCGGTGACGACATGGTGCGCCCAGTTGGCGCCCCAGATGAGTAGTTCTCCTGGCTCGAGCGTGGCCACCCATGGTTGCGCCAGATGCCACTGGGGGAACTGCTGTTCGTCAGGCGCAAGCGGATCCATGTACCCCACGCCGGAGGTATGGAAGTACGCTTTGTCGGACGGCGCGTAGAGCACGGCGCGCTTGCGTCCCCTCAGCTGGGCCAGGTAGGCGATGACAGCGTTGTTGTCCTGATGCAGCGGCGTCAGGGCACCTGCGCGGCTGACATACAGCCACACATGATTTCCGGATTGGTAGTAGTAGGGAATCTGGTCATTCAAGCATTCCATGTTTCCAGGAACGAGAGGCTGGATCTGTTCAAGCACCGGCTCGGCTGCATGGCGGACCAGACGCAGGTTGCCGCAGTACAGCGGCAGCTGCATGTGCCGCAGTTCTTCCAGACTGCCTTTCCGCCATGGCTCGGGGAACAGCTCTGCAATCCGCTCAGGCTGCTGCACATAGTCCAGATAGGTGCCATAGCTGGTCTGCACCTGGCACATGCGCTGATCGCGGTGCGTAGTGAACTGGGGCGCCCCTGCTGTCACCGGCAGCGTGCCGAACAGCGCCTTCAGCTGGTCGATCTCCAGCCAGCTGCGCGCCGCTGACCACTGCTCCACGAACCCGCGCACCACACAGGGATGCGCCGACAGCACGTCCGGGTTCTCCTTCAGCAGCACCGAATAGTCCGCAACGTCGTACGACGGAATCTGCATCGCCTTCATCTTGATCCGCTCCCTTGCAGTTCTTCACTGATCGCCTGACTCCGTGGCCACATACCGGCAATGCGCTCCAGCAGATGACAGGCCAGGTCAGTGCTTCTTCCATTGATGTCCAGTCGAGGGTTGAGTTCCATCAGGTCCACACCAACCAGCCTTCCGGTCTCCACCAACGCCAGGGCGATCTCCAGCACCTGGCCAGGTGGCAGCCCATCGGGCACCGGGGAACTGGTTCCAGGAACCCACTGTGGATCAATGACGTCGATGTCCAGCGACAAATAGATCGGCGTGTCTGCCGGTATCGACTCCAGTAGCGTAGCGACCGGTTGGCTGCGCGCCTGTTGGGTCGTAATCACCTTCGCGCGGGGGCCCAATTGGCGTTCATCTCCCACAGTGATGCCGCGATAGCCAATCTGGATGACACGCGAGACGCCCGGTAGCGTGAGGACACGACGCAGCACTTGGCGGTGGTTGTGGCTGCTGCCGGCCTGCCAGGGACTGAAGTCTGTATGCGCATCGAGCCAGACCACGCAAAGCGGGGCATGTCGCTGCAGTGCCTCAATGGCCGCGAAACTGAGCGAGTGATCACCACCGAGCAGCAACGGGACGTGGCCGCTTTCGGCAATCCGACCGATGGCTTCGCCAAGACGCTGCATGTAGCGCTCGGGGTGTTCGTAGGGCACCCGCAGAAGGTCACCAAGATCCCATCCCGCGCCAGCCAGCGCGGTGCAGCGATGGGATGCAGTGCGAAGCGCGCGTGGGGCCTCGGCGGCCCCCCGCCTGACTGCATTGCCTGCATCGGACGGTGCACCCAGCACGCACAATCTTCCGGCTGCATCGGACGCCGGGGGAAACGACCAGCAAAACAGGCTTGCGGCATCATCGCGGATGTCGTTCATGCGTGCTCCGTGTCCAGAGCCGCATCCATCGCATGCAGCAGAAGGTCACAGGCGGCGGCGCTGGTAACGTCCGAGGCAGCCCCTCCGGCGGTCCAGCCGGAGAGGTGTATGGCCACGATCCTGCATTTCCGGCCGATTGCAGCAATCACCTGCCGCGCCACATCCATGCGCAACTCACGCGTCGAGGTGGGGCCTGACACATAGCAGTCGTGCAGTACGGCAGCATCAATGCTCAGCAGTATCGTCGTCATGCCCTGCAACCGTGTGTTCACCGCCTCGGGCTCGCCCGTGGCATTGAGCGCATCGAAGTGGAGCCAGCCGGACTCGTACGGCCCATGCATTGCGCTATCAGACTCGTTCTCTCCAGCCCCTATCCTTACTGCTGCGGTGTCTCGATTCCGCGCGCACCATGTCCGGACCGCCTCCGCGCTTGCCTGATCGCCACCCAACACCACCGGCACAGCACCACTTGCGCACACCTCGTCAAGCACCGAGATGACTGCAGCCTCGGCATCCACGGCTGCCGCGGCGTGATCAACCGGGACGTCCCCTGCATCGGCCATGCTTGCGCCGCGCAGGATCCAACGGCCGGAGGCGCAGTCAAACCAGCCCACCGGTTGCGCGCTGTGGACATCCAGCCTGTAGGGGTAATCCAGGGATTTCTGCCGTACATGGATTGGCGCCAAGCGACACTCCCTTTCGCCGACCATGTCGTACGGGGCACCCAGCACGACAAAGTCGCACTTCGTCTTCTCGTTCCAGGCTGCCGCGTTGCAGAACCGGTAGGCAACGCTCAGGCGCCGGCGTGACGGCAATGGCGGGGCTGCATCCGCGTCCTGCAACAGTCCGCGTGCCAGCAGCGAATCCAGCGCAACACGCAGTCGGCTGTCGCAGGTTTCACCAAGGACCTCGCTGGCCGTTCCTGCCGCCGCAAATCTCCGGATCAGTTGATAGAGCTGCGTGGTGATCTTGGTGCGCCTGCTGGTATCCATATCCAGCAGAATCACGTGCTGGGCAGTGCTCTGCTCCATCACCAGTGCACTGTTCATGACATATCGCAGCTCTGGTGGCGCTGCGCGGGTTGCCTGGTCTGCCACCGCGACGCCGCACTCAGACATCAGTAGCCGCCCTTGGGGTGCGCAGCGAGACGATTCTGCTTGCGGTGCGGATGCCACTGCGGGACAAGTTCCAGATCGTCACCGTCGCCGCCGTAAGGATCAATGCCCGCCACAGAAGCTCGAACGCGCTTCCCAGCAGAGCGAGGAAATCCGCGCCAGACTGCAGCTGGGCCCAGAATGCACGCAGCATGCCCGGGTATTCCACCGCCACGCTCATCACTGCAAATGTGAAGATGGCATACATGATGTAAGCCAGGAACACTGTACCCAGGATGGTATAGACCACCAGCGCTACGGTTGCGCGTGGGCTTAGCGTTGGCCGGGAAGCCGGGGGCGGTGCTCCAACCAGGCGGTGCGCTGCTACCTGAAGCAGCAGGTTCTGTTGCTGACGCAGGTTTACCACACCGAACAGATCGCTTATCAGCCAGTACCCGTCCATGCGCAGGAACGGGTTGAAGGTATTGGCGATGGAAAGATCGATGAAGATGAAGGCGAACAGAAAGATGGGGTTCCCCGTCGCGAGGTGCAGCCCAAGCATCAGCAGCAGGAACATCGACTCGAAATGCACGCCTCCTATGTCGACGATGGCGCGCTGGCGACGTGGAAGCTTCCAGGCTTCAGACACATTGGTCCACAGCACGGTGTAGACCATGTAGATGCCCCAGCCAATGGTCATCCGGCGGCATCCGAAATGCGCTGCTGCACTGGCGTGACCGAATTCGTGGCAGATGGTTCCCAAAGTGGAGAGCAGCATCAAGAGCAGGATCGAACCACCGTCCAGACTGTTGAAGTTGACATGCTGCCCGTGCACCAACACGCCGTAGACGTAGACATGGCTTGCGACGAATGCAAGCAGGCCGGCGATCAGTATCGGTCGATGGAACAGGAACCCGAGAACGCGTGCGATCGGATCGACGATCGCTGGAGGAATGACCGGTAACTTGACAAAGAGGAACGAACGGCGGGGCTTTGTTGGAGCGCCGGCCAGCATGGGGTCTTGGCCCTGCTCGACCAGCATCCCGCGTGGGCGCAGCGAGGTCTCGATCAGCCGCTGTAGCCAGGACGTATCGAATGTTTCGCCATGAATTCCGCGGAATGCCTCAATGGCTTCATCGCGGGTACGCACGCCATCGAACTGTCGTAGCAGCTCAACGTAGACCGCAGGCACTGCCAGGCGGACCGGTTCCCCACCGGCGGGGATGACGCACAGCATCATCGGCTTTCCCGAGTCCGAGTCGAACTCGGTCACTTCCATGTCGGGATTCATGAACATCCGGGCCGCGTCTTCCATCCCTTCCACACTCCGCGCGATACGTACCAGGAGCAAGGCCGTTGCGGGGCGGCCACGCCGCCCCCCCACCACGACAAACCGT
>NZ_JBBPFR010000022.1:0-76378 GCF_037969685.1 Stenotrophomonas sp. G106K1
TTTCCTCGTAGTTCATGACGCAGCCCTCCCAGACGAAGTCATGGTTCGAGCATAGTCCGGCGCTGGCGCGCGGGCCGCCCTACCTTGGTAGGGGGTGGGATTTGTTCTGCAGGGCTTGCAGCCCTGCCGATACCCCTGCCCTCCTAGAACGGAGTCGCAGACTCGAACGCGAGCGCCTCGCCCGTCACCGGATGGGTGAACTGCAGCTTCCGCGCATGCAGGTGCACGCGCTGCGCGGCGTCTGCGCCGTACAGCATGTCGCCGACGATGGGATGACCGAGGCTGGCCATGTGCAGGCGCAACTGGTGGCTGCGGCCGGTGACCGGTTCCAGTTCAACGCGCGTGCGTTGCGCCTCGATGTCACGCGACAGCACGCGCCACCGGGTCAGTGCCGGCTTGCCGCGTTCGTGGTCGACCATCTGCCGCGGCCGGTTCGGCCAGTCGACGATCAGCGGCAGATCCACGTCACCCGCATCACCTTCAAGCAGCCCCTGCACGATGGCCTCATAGCGCTTGCCCACCTGGCGCTTCTCGAACTGCATCGACAGCGCCACCTGCATGTCCTTGCCACGCGCGTGCAGCAGCAGGCCGGAGGTGACCTGGTCCAGGCGATGCACGGTCAGCGCATCGGCATACACCGCCTGCAGCCGCGCAACCACGCAGTCCTGGTTCTCCGCCGAGCGGCCGGGCACGGACAGCAAACCGGCAGGCTTCTCGGCCACCAGCAGCGCGTTGTCGATGTAATGCAGATGGATCATGTCGTTGCCAGGTGCTCCATACGGAAACGGGGAAGCCGAAGCCTCCCCGTTTCCTGCGTACCGGCCAACGGCCGGCACCTACCCTGTTGGAAAACGTGCCGGCAAGCTGCCGGCACAGACCGCATCAGCCCAGCAGGTGGGCGACGCCGGCGCGCTCTTCTTCCAGCTCGGCCAGGGTCTTGTCGATGTACTTCTGGCTGAAGTCGTCGACCGGCAGATCCTTGACCAGGGTGTACTCGCCGTTCTCGGTGGTGACCGCAAAGCCGAAGATCACGCCTTCCGGAATGCCGTAGGAACCGTCTGACGGCACGCCCATGGTGACCCACTTGCCGTTGCTGCCCAGCACCCAGTCACGCACGTGGTCGATCGCTGCGTTGGCGGCCGAGGCAGCCGAGGACGAGCCACGGGCCTCGATGATCGCCGCGCCGCGCTTGCCGACGGTCGGGATGAAGGTGTTGGCGTTCCACTCCTGGTCGTTGATCGCATCGGCGATCGACGCACCATCGGCGGTGGCGAAACGGTAGTCCGGGTACATGGTCGGGCTGTGGTTGCCCCACACCACCAGCTTCTCCATGCCGGCGACCGGCTTGCCGAGCTTGGTCGACAGCTGGCTCAGCGCGCGATTGTGGTCCAGGCGCAGCATGGCGGTGAAGTTGCGCGGGTTCAGGTCCGGCGCCGACTTCATCGCGATGTAGGCGTTGGTGTTGGCCGGGTTGCCGACCACCAGCACCTTCACGTCACGCTTGGCGACCTTGTTCAGTGCGGCGCCCTGGGCGGTGAAGATCTTCGCGTTTTCCAGCAGCAGATCCTTGCGCTCCATGCCCGGGCCACGCGGACGCGCGCCGACCAGCAGGGCGATGTCAGCGTCCTTGAAGGCGACTTCAGCATCGTCGGTGCCAACCATGCCGGCCAGCAGCGGGAACGCGCAGTCTTCCAGTTCCATCATCACGCCCTTCAGGGCGGCCTGGGCCTTGTCGACCGGCAGCTCCAGCAGTTGCAGGATGACCGGCTGGTCCTTGCCCAGCATTTCACCGGAGGCGATACGGAACAGCAGGGCGTAGCCGATCTGGCCGGCGGCGCCGGTCACGGCAACACGAACAGGTGCTTTCATGGGGATTTCCTCTGCTAAGAAGCTAAATAGCGTTGTAGAAGATGGCCGCGCGGGCGGGGATGGGCCTGGCGGGGCGGCCGCAACATGGAAACGGCCCCCTCTGCAGGGGGCCGTCGGGGGCGGATCAGGCGGCGAGGATCTTGTTCCACTCACCCACGCGCTCAGCCTGGGCGGCGAGCACGGCGTCGGTGTCGCCTTCCAGGGTGATCGAATGGATCACGTCGCCCTGCTTGACCGAATCAACGATCGCCTGGCCTTCCAGGACCTGGCCGAACACGGTGTGCTTGCCGTCCAGCCAGTCGGTCTTGATGTGGGTGATGAAGAACTGGCTGCCATTGGTGTTCGGGCCGGCGTTGGCCATCGACAGCGAGCCGATCTGGTGCTTCACACCATTCTTCTCGTCTTCGAACTTGTAGCCCGGGCCGCCGGTGCCACGACCCTGCGGGCAGCCGCCCTGGATCATGAAATCGGGGATGACGCGGTGGAAGATCAGGCCGTCATAGAAGCCGCGCTTGACCAGGTTCACGAAGTTGGCGACCGTCAGCGGCGCCTTGTCGGCGAACAGCTCGACCTTGATCGGGCCCTGGGTGGTGTCGAAAGTGGCGATGAGGGACATGCAGATCCTTGGGATGCGGGGTGTGTAATCAGCCCCATAAGGATACACCTCCCCCGTGGCATGGGCGGCTTCGACCATCGGCGCAGGCAGGGTCTTCAGCCCGCGGACGGGCAGCGCCGGGGGCCAGGCTGAATGGGCCCCCCGGCAGGTCTGAAATCCAGGTTTTCGCCAATCGTCAAGTTCGACGTATAATGTTGGACTTCTTTTTCCAAATCCGGCGCCGACTGGCCCCCTTTCGTATGTCCATCGAAAATCTTCGCAACATCGCCATCGTCGCCCACGTCGACCATGGCAAGACCACCCTGGTCGACCAGCTGCTGAAGCAGTCCGGCACCCTGTCCGAGCGTACCGTCCTCGCCGAGCGCGTGATGGACAGCAACGACCAGGAAAAGGAACGCGGCATCACCATCCTGGCCAAGAACACGGCCATCACCTGGGAAGACAAGAAGACCGGTATCAAGAACCGGATCAACATCGTCGACACCCCCGGACACGCCGACTTCGGCGGCGAGGTCGAGCGCGTGCTGTCGATGGTCGACACCGTGCTGATCCTGGTCGACGCGATGGACGGCCCGATGCCGCAGACCCGCTTCGTCACCCAGAAGGCCTTCGCGATGGGCTTCAAGCCGATCGTCGTGGTCAACAAGGTCGACCGTCCGGGCTCGCGTCCGGAGTGGGTGATCGACCAGGTCTTCGACCTGTTCGACAAGCTCGGCGCCACCAATGAGCAGCTCGACTTCCCGATCGTCTACGCCTCGGCCCTGAACGGCTACGCCGGCCTGGAAGACACCGTGCGCGACGGCGACATGACCCCGCTTTACGAAGCGATCATGCAGCACGCACCGAAGCCGGAAGTGGACCCGGAAGGTCCGTTCCAGATGCGTATCAGCCAGCTGGACTACAACAACTTCGTGGGCGTGATCGGCATCGGCCGCATCCAGCGCGGCACCCTGAAGAAGGGCATGCAGGTCGCGGTGATCGACCGTGAAGGCAAGAAGCGCAACGGCAAGGTCGCGCAGGTGCTGGGCTTCCTGGGCCTGGAGCGCATCGAGCAGGACACCGCCGAGGCCGGCGACATCGTCGCCATCTCCGGCATTGCCGAGCTGACCATTTCCGACACCCTGTGCCACCCGGACACCCCGGAAGCACTCCCGGCTCTGACCGTCGATGAACCGACGATCTCGATGACCTTCCAGGTCAACAACTCGCCGTTCGCCGGCAACAAGGACCTGTCCGGTGGCAAGTTCCTGACCAGCCGCCAGATCAAGGACCGTCTGGACCGCGAGCAGGTCCACAACGTGGCCCTGAAGGTCGAACAGCTGGAAGACGCCGACAAGTTCCTGGTCTCCGGCCGTGGCGAACTGCACCTGTCGGTGCTGATCGAGAACATGCGTCGCGAAGGCTACGAGCTGGCCGTGTCGCGCCCGGAAGTGATCATCAAGCAGATCGACGGCCAGGCCATGGAGCCGATCGAGCAGCTGGTGGTGGACATTGAAGAAGTCCACCAGGGCGGCGTGATGGAAAAGCTGGGCACCCGCAAGGGCCAGCTGAAGAACATGGAATCGGACGGCAAGGGCCGTGTGCGCCTGGAATACCAGATCCCGGCCCGTGGCCTGATCGGCTTCCAGAACGAGTTCAAGACCCTCACCCAGGGTTCGGGCCTGCTGTTCCACGTGTTCGACCATTACGGCCCGAAGGAACAGGGCGCCATCGCCAAGCGCATCAACGGTGTGATGATCGCCAATGCCCCGGGCACCACTCCGGCTTACTCGCTGGGCCCGCTGCAGGAACGCGGCAAGCTGTTCGCTGCTGAAGGCGACAACGTGTATGAAGGTCAGCTGGTTGGCATCCATTCCAAGGACAACGACCTGACCGTCAACGCGATCAAGACCAAGCCGCTGACCAACATGCGCGCTTCGGGCAAGGACGATGCTATCCAGCTGACCCCGGCGATCAAGTACTCGCTGGAACAGGCCCTGGACTTCATCGAAGACGACGAGCTGGTCGAGATCACCCCGAAGGAGATCCGTCTGCGCAAGAAGTTCCTGACCGAAAGCGACCGCAAGAAGAACTCGCGCGGCGGCTGATCCAGCGAACCGTGAGCCAGAACGGCTACAACCCGGATCCGCATCGGCATCCGGGCCTCCATGTCATCGCCTTGCTCGAAGCGAGCAAGGCGATGCTGGCGTTGTTGGCGGCTACCGGACTGGAAATCCTCGGTCCGCAGCCGCTCCGCGACGGCGTCAATGCCCTGATCCGGCGTTTCAGCCTGGACCCGGATCACGGCACCCTGCCCTCGCTGTTGAATGCAATCAGTCCCGATGCGGTGCACCTGGCGGCAGCGGCGATGATCGGCTACGGCCTGCTGCATCTGGTCGAAGCCTGGGGTTTGTGGAAAGCCAAGGCATGGGCCTCCTGGCTGGGCTGCCTGACCGCCTCCATCTACCTGCCCTTCGATATCTACGCGATCGTCCGCCATCCCGGCTGGGCTTCGTGGACGGTGCTGGCGATCAACCTGATCGTCGTCTACGTGCTGGCGCGCGACCTGCGCAAGCGCCGTCGCTGAGCAGCCGCTACACTGGGGATCGGAGCCGTCGAAGCTGCCCCATGCGCCTGCCCTTGCCGCCCCTCCTGTCCTGTCTGATCGCCGCACTGCCTGCGGTGTTTGCTGCTGGCTGCAGCCCGGCCACGTCCACCGCGCATGCCGGTGAACCCGGCAACAGCACCATGCCCTTCCCCTACGCCGAAACCGAAGTCTCCGACCTGCAGGCGCGGATGGTCGCCGGTGAGCTCGACAGCGCCACCCTGACCAGCGCCTACCTCAAGCGCATCGCCGCCCTGGACCGTGCCGGCCCCCGCCTGCGCGCGGTGATCGAGCTCAATCCGAATGCCCTGAAGGAAGCCGCCGAGCGTGATCGCGAGCGCCGTAACGGCCGCCTGCGCGGACCGCTGCATGGCATCCCGATCCTGCTGAAGGACAACATCAACGCCGCGCCAATGGCCACCAGTGCCGGCTCGCTCGCCCTGCAGGGCTTCCGCCCCGACGATGCCTATCTGGTCCGCCGCCTGCGCGAAGCGGGCGCGGTGGTGCTGGGCAAGACCAACCTCAGCGAGTGGGCCAACTTCCGTGGCAACGACTCCATCTCCGGCTGGAGCGCGCGCGGTGGCCAGACCCGCAATCCCTACCGCCTCAGTCATTCACCCTGTGGCTCCAGCAGCGGCAGCGCGGTGGCCGTGGCCGCCAACCTGGCCAGCGTGGCGATCGGCACTGAAACCGACGGCAGCATCGTCTGCCCCGCGGCGATCAACGGCGTGGTCGGCCTGAAACCGACTGTCGGCCTGGTCAGCCGCGAAGGCATCATCCCGATCTCCTTCAGCCAGGACACCGCCGGCCCGATGACCCGCAGCGTCGCCGACGCCGCCGCCGTGCTGACCGCCATCGCCGGCCGCGATGACGCCGATCCCGCCACCGCGACCATGCCCGGCCGCGCGGTCTACGACTACACCGCACGACTGGATCCGCAGGGCCTGCGCGGCAAGCGCATCGGCCTGCTGCAGACACCATTGCTGAAGTATCGCGGGATGCCGCCGCTGGTTGAGCAGGCTGTCGCCGAGCTGCGCCGCGCCGGCGCCGTGGTGGTGCCGGTGGAACTGCCCAACCAGGGCGCCTGGGCCGATGCCGAGCGCATCGTCCTGCTGTACGAATTCAAGGCCGGACTGGAGCGCTACCTCAACACCTACCAGGCACCACTGCGCAGCCTGGCCGGGCTGATCGCCTTCAACGAGGCACACAAGGGCCAGGAACTGGGCCTGTTCGGCCAGGAGCTGCTGCAGGAGGCCGAGGCGACTCCTGGCCTGGGCGATCCCGTTTACATCCGCGCGCGCAGCGATGCGCGGCGACTGGCGGGTCCGGAAGGCATCGACGCCGCGCTGGCATCGCAGAAGCTGGATGCGCTGGTCGCACCGACAACCGGCGTGGCCTGGCCCCTGCGCAGCACCGGCGATGATTTCCCCGGCGAGAGCTACAGTGTCGCCGCCGTCGCCGGCTACCCCAGCCTGAGCGTGCCGATGGGCCAGATCGATGGCCTGCCGGCGGGGCTGCTGTTCATGGGCACGGCCTGGAGCGAACCGAAGCTGATCGAGATGGCCTACGCGTATGAGCAGCGCACACGCGCCAGGCGTCCGCCGCGCTTCGATACCGATACCCTGATCGAATCCGGCGAGCCGTGATCGTGTTTCTGTAGAGCCGAGCCCACGCTCGGCTTCACCGGAAAATCGAAAGCAGCCGAGCATGGCTCGGCTCTACAGAGGCTGGCCCGGCTCCACCGGCGCGATGGCCGCCTCACCATCCTCCGCACCCGGCGAGCGCACATCGGCGCTGCCTGCACGCCGCATCCGCGGCATGTCCAGCTCATCGTCCCGCTGCAGCCGCGCGCGCACCTGCGGCAGCGATTGCGGATGCTCGCGCGCAAGGAAATCCAGCATGCGTTCGCGTACCAGGCAGCGCAGGTCGAATGCGTCACCGGAACTGCGCGCACTGACCAGCAACCGCACCTGGATCGC
The DNA here is from genome assembly GCF_037969685.1 of Stenotrophomonas sp. G106K1. Taxonomy (NCBI): domain Bacteria; kingdom Pseudomonadati; phylum Pseudomonadota; class Gammaproteobacteria; order Lysobacterales; family Lysobacteraceae; genus Stenotrophomonas; species Stenotrophomonas sp. G106K1. The sequence continues at coordinate 7,049 of NZ_JBBPFR010000022.1, forward strand.
ACGCTCGCTGGTGTCGGTCACCTGCGTCACACACACCCGTCCGTCCCACAGCGGCTGGCCCTGGCAGATGCGTTCCAGCTCGGCACGTATCGCCGCGATCGGCGCGCGGTAGTCCAGCCACAGGAAGGCCGTACCCAGCAGGTCGGCACTGCGTCGCGTCCAGTTCTGGAAGGGATGCTCGATGAACCATGTCAGCGGCACCACCATCCGCCGCTCATCCCAGATGCGCACTACCACATAGCTGCTGCCGATTTCCTCGACACGCCCCCACTCGCCCTCGACAATCACCACGTCATCGAGCCGGATTGGCTGGGTCACCGCGATCTGCAGGCCGGCGATGAGATTGCCGAACACCGGTTTGGCGGCGATGCCCGCCACCAGGCCGATCAGGCCCGCCGACGCCAACAGTGCGGTGCCGATTTTCTGCACCATCGGGAAGGTCAGCAGCACCAGCGACGCGCCGAGCACGATGATGCCGCCCATCAGCACGCGGCTGAGCACCCGCGTCTGGGTCTGGATGCGGCGCGCTTCGAGGTTGTCCGAGACATCAATCGGATGACTGCGCAGGATCGCCCGTTCACCCGCAGCAACGCCACGCACCAGCAGCCAGATGAAGCAGGCGGTCAGAGCGATGTGCAGCACGCGCAGCAGTTGATCGAGCGTGTGTTCGGGCAATGGCGTGGCCTGCAACCCAGGCACCAGCAGCAGCAAGGGCAACGTCAGCGCCAGCGGCGGACCGATCACCCGGCCGATGCGCGCACGGCGCCGATCACGCCCGCGCAGGCGGCGGTACAGGGCCAGTACGGCCCAGGCACCCAGGCCTCCGACCACCAGCGCCGTGCCGATCGGCCACAGATACTGCTGCAGGTGTTGCCAGACCACTATGCATCCTCGCTGTCTGCATCGAAGTGCCAGCGTGGCGCATGCACCATGAGCGCGATGTCAGCCGTTCGTAAGCAGAATGTAGGCGGGGGTGTTCGGCAGGGCTGCGCCCTGCACCTGCAGAGGCTGGAGCAACGGCAACAGCAACGGCAGAAGCCGGCATTCCGTGGGATGGCAGGGTGGGTCCGGTTGCGGGGGACGCCGTGAATCCGTCCCTGGAGGCTTCGGCGCGCCTTGCACGTGTGCGCTGGCCTGCGCACACGGCAAGACCTGGATTGGGCATCCTGCCCAACCCACCCGAGGCATGCCTCGGGCCCATGGCGCTTACACCCCCGCAACCGGACCCACCCCGCCTTCGACAGATTCCCACGATCTGTCGGAATGTCATGGCCTGCTCTTGGTGGGTGTCGACCTTGGTCGACAGGTAGATCCACGCCGTGCGTGGATGCTTTTCGTTCAATTGTCGAAATATTCGATTCCGACGGAGATTCATCCACGCATGGCGTGGATCTACCAGATCGCGGGAAACTGTCAGAGGTGGGGCGGTGTCGGATTGCGGGGCATCCGCGCCATGGATGGCGCGGCTGAGCCTACAGGGACGTACTTGCGGCGTCCCCGCACTCCGACACCGCCCCGCCATCCCGCCGAATGCCCGCTTTTGACGTTGACGTTGCCTCTGCAGGTGCAGGGCGCAGCCCTGCAGAAGCCAACCCTCAGCGCACCTGCTCCTGCTTGCGCACGATCGCCATCGCAATCTCCAGCGACTGCTCGTAGTTCAATCGCGGGTCGACGGTCGAGCGATAGGCACGCTCCAGGTCACGTTCGGTCAACTCGCGCGCACCGCCGGTGCATTCGGTCACATCCTCACCGGTCAGCTCCAGATGCACGCCACCCAGACGCGTACCGGCAGCCGCGTGCAGGTCGAACGACAGCTCAACCTCACCACGTACATTGTCGAAACGCCGCGTCTTGAAGCCGTTGGCGGTGCTTTCGGTGTTGCCGTGCATCGCATCGCACACCCACAGCACGCGACGACCATCGCGCTTGACCGCATCCAGCAGCGGCGGCAGCTTCTGCGCGATCTGCGCCGCACCCATGCGGTGGATGAAGCTCAGGCGGCCCGGCTCGTCATCCGGATTGAGCGCATCGATCAGGCGCAGCAACTGGTCCGGCGTGACCGACGGGCCGACCTTGATCGCGATCGGATTGCGCACGCCACGCAGGTACTCCACGTGTGCGCCGTCCAGCGCGGCGGTACGCATGCCGATCCACGGGTAGTGCGTGCTCAGGTTCAACCAGCCCTGCTGGCGCGGCACCTGCCGGGTCAGCGCCTGTTCGTAGGGCAACAGCAGCGCTTCATGCGAGGTGTAGAAATCGATGCGGTTGAGGTTGTGCACGCGGGCCCCGGCCAGGGTCTCCATGAAGTGCACCGCATCACCGATCGAGGCGACCATCTTCTGGTACTCGGCGGCCAGCGGCGAGTGGCTCACCCATTCCAGGTTCCAGTATTCGGGATGGTGCAGGTCGGCGAAGCCGCCATCGATCAGCGCCCGCACGAAGTTCATCGTCATCGCCGAATGCGCGTGGGCCTGCAGCATCCGCTTCGGATCGGGCAGCCGCGCCGCTTCGGTGAAGGCCGGCGCATTGATGACATCGCCGCGGTAGCTGGGCAGGGTCACGCCGTCGCGGGTCTCGGTATCGGCCGAACGCGGCTTGGCGTACTGCCCAGCAAATCGGCCGACGCGGATCACTGGCTGACGCAGGCCGTGCACCAGCACCAGGCTCATCTGCAGCAGCACCTTCAAGCGGTTGGAAATCGTGCCCGATTCGCAGTCGCTGAAATTCTCCGCGCAGTCGCCGCCCTGCAACAGGAAACGCTTGCCTTCCTGGGCGTCGGCCAGCTGCTGCTTCAGCGCCAGGATCTCCCACGAGGTCACCAGCGGCGGCAGCCGCTTCAACTCGTGCAGCGCCGCATCCAGTGCCACCGGATCGGGATAGGTCGGCAACTGCAGCGCGGTCTTGCCCCGCCAGCTCTCCGGTGACCAGGCAGCGCCAGCAGCGATGGCGGCAGGATCGGGGGCGGGCGGAACGGCGGACAGGCTCATCACGGACATCCGGGGGTGGGGGGCGGTCATGGTCGCAGAGCCAGCCGCTGGCGCAAAGGGCCAGCCACCGCCGCGACTGCCTGAACGGTGCGGAAAGGGGCCGCCTGATCGGCCAGAAACGGCATGGTCGCCGTCGCTGGACAGGCGCATGATCGGCACGCAGCTGTTACGGAGTAACACTCCCTCATGGACCGGCCCCTTCCCCCTTCCCTGCCCATTTCCCATGAAGCCCTCCCTGCTCACCACCGCCATCACCTTCGCCCTGGTCCTGGCCAGCCAACCCGTGCTTGCCGCCGACCCTGATGCCAGCGCGGCTGCGGTCAAGGATCTCGACGTGGTCACCGTCAGTGCCCAGCTCGACCAGGCCCGCAATGCCCTGTCGCCGGACATCGGCAGCAGCCAGTACCAGATCACCGCCGAGGACATCCAGAAGCAGCCTCTGGGCGCCTCCGCTCCGCTCAGCCAAGTGCTGCTGCAGGCCCCGGGCGTGGTCCAGGACTCCTACGGCGGCGTGCACGTGCGCGGCGACCACGCCAACCTGCAGTACCGCATCAACGGCGTACTGCTGCCCGAATCGATCTCCGGCTTCGGCCAGACCCTGGATGCCCGCACCATCAAGAGCATCCGCCTGATGGATGGTGCCCTGCCGGCCCAGTTCGGTGAACGCACCGCCGCGGTGGTCGATATCACCACCCGCAGCGGGGCCGAGCTGGGTAACGGCGGCAGCGCCGGCATCACCGCCGGCTCATTCGGCAAGGTCAACCCGAATGCCTCCTGGTGGGGCAACCAGGGCCGCTGGAGCTGGTTCCTGACCGGCAACTACGACCAGAACGAGGTCGGGCTGGAGAACCCCACCAGCGCCCGCAAGCCGCTGCATGACGATACCCACCAAGGGAAGGCCTTTGCCGACCTGACCTACCTGGTCAACGACAACACCCGCCTGAGCGTGTTCGCCGGCTTTGCCAACAACCGCTTCCAGATCCCGGTCAACCCGGGGCAGACCCCGCAGTTCGGTTACCTGGACACCACCACCTTCGATTCCAGCCAGCTGGACGAAAGCCAGCGCGAGACCACCCGCTTCGGCATGCTGGTGCTGCAGGGCACGCTGGGCCAGACCGCGTACCAGCTGTCGGCCGGCCAGCGTTACAGCGATGTCGCTTTCAACCCGGACATCGTCGGCGACCTGGTGTTCAGCGGCGTCGCCTCGCAGGTCCAGCGCAGCAACCGCGCCAACACCCTGCAGGCCGATTTCTCCACACCGCTGGGCGACAACCACACCCTGCGTTATGGCCTGTATGGCAACTACGAACACGCCGTGGCCAACAACAGCAGCTGGGTATTCCCGGTCGATGCCGATGGCCGGCAGACAAGCACCACGCCGCAGCTGATCCCGGACCGCAACGCCTTCCACGCCAGCACCGCGGCACTGTACGTGCAGGATGAGTGGCGGATAGGCAATGACTGGACCGTCAACTACGGCCTGCGCGGCGACCGCTTCAAGGCGTTCGGCCACACCGAGGGCCAGCTCAGCCCGCGTCTGGGCGTGGTCTGGAATGCCAGCGACAGCACCACGGTGCATGCCGGCTACTCGCGCTACTTCACCCCACCCGCCAGCGAACTGGTTGCCGGCAGCGATCTGGCCCTGTTCGACGGCACCAGCAACCAGCAACCCGCCGGTGGCAGCAACACGCCGTTGTCCGAGCGCAGTGACTACTACGACATCGGCGTGTCACAGCTGGTCGGCGACCACCTCACCCTCGGCCTGGATGCCTACGACCGCCGCGTCTCGCGCCTGCAGGACGAAGGCCAGTTCGGCGCCGCCTACATCTATTCCACCTTCAATTATCGTCGCGGCCACATCCACGGCCTGGAGTTCAGCGCCGACTACAGCAACGGGCCGATCAGCGCGTACTTCAACGCGGCCTACAACAAGGCGATGGGCACCCAGGTCATCACCAGCCAGTACAACCTCGATCCGGATGCATTGGCCTACGTGCAGCAGAACTGGATCCATCTGGACCACGACCAGAAGCTGACGTCTTCCGGCGGCGTCAGCTACGCCTTCGCTGGCCACAACCGGGTGGGTGCGAACTACGTGTACGGCAGCGGCCTGCGTTCGGACATCGAGGGCGTGCCCAATGGCGGTGAGCTGCCGTCGTACCTGCAGGTCAATCTCAGCGCCGCGCATGACTTCAACGCCGACAGCGGCCATCCGCTGCATGTGCAGCTGGCCGTGCTCAACACGCTGGACCGCAGCTACCAACTGCGCGATGGCGGCGGCATCGGCGTGTTCGCGCCGCAATGGGGGCCGCGTCGCGGCGCCTATCTGAGCCTGCAGCAGGATTTCTGAGCGAAGGGGTCGGCTCCCTTTCCGCAGGAAAGGGCTCTGCCCCCGGAGCGCGCAGGAGAGCCACGCCATGCGTGGCTCCAGAATGCCTCAGCGCGTGACCTTGCGCAGCGACACAACCAGCGCCCACAGCGCCAGCAGTACGAACCACACGCCCGACCACATCGGCATGGTCAGGCCGAGGAAGGTCCAGTCGATGTTGCCGCAGTTGCCGGTGCCGGTCAGCACGGTGCGGAACACTTCCAGCGGGCCCATGGTTTCGCGCAGGAAGGCCAGCGGCGGGCCACAGGTCGCACCCATCTCCGGCGGCAGCATCTGCACGTAGACGTGGCGTGCGGCAATGCCCACGCCCACGGCAGCGGCGATGAACGCGAGGATGCCGTAGGTGGCGCGCCCCGGACGGTTGGACGGCCCATGCAGGGCGCCGATCAGGAACAGCAGCCCCAGGGCGACGAACGCCAGGCGCTGGAAGATGCACAGCGGACACGGCTCCAGCCCCATCTTCAACTGCAGGAAGATGGCGTAGCCCAGCAGGCCCGCGCAGATCAGGAAGCCCAGCAGGAACTGGGCGCGGAAAGGCCAGCGCAGAGGATTCATCGGCAACGCTCGTGTAGTACGGACCGCAAGCGTAACCGAGACTGCGCGCCGTTCGAACCGCCACAACGTCGCGCCCGTCGGAACGGTGCGGGTCGGATTCCTTTGCGGATGCAAAGGGCTCTGACCACGTAGAAACGGAAAAACCCGGCACGAGGCCGGGTTCTTCACCGAATGACGGGTGTAGCGCGTCGATTACTCTTCGACGGCTTCAGCCACGACCGGACGGTCAACCAGTTCGACGTAGGCCATCGGCGCGTTGTCGCCGGCGCGGAAGCCGCACTTCAGCAGGCGCAGGTAACCGCCCGGACGGGTCGCGTAGCGCGGGCCCAGGATGGTGAACAGGTTGCCGACGGCTTCGTTGTCGCGCAGGCGGGCGAAGGCCAGACGACGGTTGGCGACGGAGTCGACCTTGGCCAGGGTGATCAGCGGCTCGGCGACGCGGCGCAGTTCCTTGGCCTTCGGCAGGGTGGTCTTGATCAGCTCGTGCTTGAACAGCGAGGCGGCCATGTTCTTGAACATCGCTTCGCGGTGGGCGCTGGTACGGCTGAACTTACGGCCGGATTTCTGATGACGCATGGTGATATTCCTTGGTTAATGATGTGGCTTTGCGGATCGTTGTCGCCTTCCTGGCGCTGCTGCTCGGACTGCGGTTGGTCCTGGCCATCCGTCCTGGACGACCTGCCCGCGAACCTTCGTTCGTCGTGGCGGTATTGCCTTGGTGCAATGGCCCCGTCGTTGCCGACGGGGCCATGCAGTCTTGCAGAAAGGCTATATCAGCCCAGCATGCCGTGGCTGGCGACACCGGCCGGCGGCCAGTTCTCCAGCTTCATGCCGAGCGACAGGCCACGCTGGGCCAGCACTTCCTTGATCTCGGTGAGCGACTTCTTACCCAGGTTCGGGGTCTTCAGCAGCTCGACTTCGGTCTTCTGGATCAGATCGCCGATGTAGTAGATGCTCTCGGCCTTCAGGCAGTTGGCCGAACGCACGGTCAGCTCCAGATCGTCGATCGGGCGCAGCAGCACCGGATCCACGCCGTTGTTGGCCGGCTTCGCCGCACCGCGGTCACGGTGGGTGAAGTCACCGAACACCGACAGCTGATCGCTGAGGATGTCGGCAGCGGTACGCACTGCTTCTTCGGCGTCGATGGTGCCGTTGGTCTCGATATCGATGACCAGCTTGTCCAGATCGGTGCGCTGTTCGACACGAGCCGCTTCCACGGCATAGGCGACACGGCGGACCGGCGAGAACGAGGCATCCAGGACCAGACGGCCGATGGCACGGGTTTCTTCGTCCGGACGACGACGCGCAGCGGCCGGCTGATAGCCGAAACCACGCTCGATCTTCAGACGCATGTTCACTGCCGTGTCCTTGGTCAGGTGGCAGATCACGTGGTCGCCGTTCAAGATCTCCACATTGTGGTCGACCTTGATGTCGGCAGCGGTGACAACGCCCGGACCCTGCTTGGACAGGGACAGAGTCGCGTTGTCGCCAGAGTGCATACGGATGGCCACGTCCTTCAGGTTCAGCAGGACTTCCAGCACGTCCTCCTGCAGACCTTCGACCGTGGTGTACTCGTGCAACACGCCGTCGATTTCGACTTCCGTGATGGCGAAGCCCGGGATGGACGACAGCAGCACGCGACGCAGGGCATTACCCAGCGTATGCCCGTAACCCCGCTCCAAAGGTTCGATAACGACCTTTGCACGGGTGTCGGTAATGCGTTCGATCTGCGGACCGCGAGGACGCAGAACCTGGTTGGCGGTAACCGTCATGTTGCGGGTTCTCCTAGTGAACCCCCGGCCGTCGCCGGGGGCTCTCCAATGTGAATTACTTCGAATACAGCTCGACGATCAGCGCTTCGTTGATGTCTGCAGGCAGATCCGAACGATCCGGAACAGCCTTGAAGATGCCGGAGAACTTGCCGGAATCCACTTCAACCCACGACGGGCTCAGGTCATGCTGGGCGGCGACGGTCAGGGCTTCCTGGACGCGCAGCTGCTTGGCAGCCTTTTCAGACAGAGCGATGGCGTCGCCAGCCTTGACCTGGTACGAGGCCAGGTTGACCGACTTGCCATTCACGGTGACGCCGCGGTGCGACACCAGCTGACGGGCAGCCGGACGGGTCACGGCGAAGCCCATGCGGTAGACAACGTTGTCCAGGCGGGTTTCCAGCAGCTGCAGGAGGTTCTCGCCGGTGTTGCCCTTCTTGGTCGAGGCCTTCTTGTAGTAGTTGCGGAACTGACGCTCCAGCAGACCGTAGATACGCTTGACCTTCTGCTTTTCACGCAGCTGGGTAGCGTAGTCGGACAGCTTGCCCTTACGGGCAGTGGCGCCATGCTGGCCGGGCTTCTGCTCCAACTTGCACTTGGAGTCCAGCGCACGCGCCGGGCTCTTCAGGGACAGGTCGGCGCCTTCGCGACGGGCGAGCTTACAGGTAGGACCGATATAACGAGCCATTTCTTATCGCTCCCTTTAGACGCGACGCTTCTTCGGCGGACGGCACCCGTTGTGCGGGATAGGCGTCACGTCGATGATGTTGGTGATCTTGTAGCCGACGTTGTTCAACGAACGCACGGCCGACTCACGGCCCGGACCCGGACCCTTGATGCGGACTTCCAGCGACTTCACGCCGTAGTCCAGCGCAGCACGACCGGCCTTTTCGGCAGCCACCTGGGCTGCGAACGGGGTCGACTTGCGCGAACCGCGGAAGCCAGCGCCACCGGAGGTCGCCCACGACAGAGCATTGCCCTGACGGTCGGTGATGGTCACGATGGTGTTGTTGAACGAAGCGTGGACGTGGGCAACGCCGTCGGTGACGACGCGCTTGATCTTCTTCTTGGTCTTAGCAGCAGGCTTAGCCATTTATATGTCCCTTACTTCCTGATCGCCTTGCGCGGGCCCTTGCGGGTGCGGGCGTTGGTACGGGTGCGCTGGCCACGCAGCGGCAGACCGCGACGGTGACGCAGGCCGCGGTAGCAGCCCAGGTCCATCAGGCGCTTGATCGCGATACCGATTTCACGGCGCAGATCGCCTTCCACGATGTACTTGCCGACTTCGGCGCGCAGGCGCTCGATTTCCGGCTCCGACAGATCGCGGATCTTGGTGGTCGAAGTGACGCCTGCGACTTCGCAGACCTTCTTCGAACGGGTACGGCCGATGCCGTAAATGCTTTGCAACCCGACCCAGACATGCTTCTGGGCTGGCAGGTTGACGCCTGCAATACGCGCCATGACGCGGTTCTCCAGCTGAGTGATGGCCGACAGCGCGCTCCAGGCACGCCGATCCGGCAGGATGGATCAAAAAAGTGAACCAGTGATACTAACAGGGTTCCGGTTTACTTGGAAGCCCGTGAAACCAGAGGTTTCATGAACCCGGCCCGGGGAGTGTGCCCAGGCTCCGGCGCCGGATGGGGTTGGACCTGGAGTTGCCTCCCGGGCCGCCCGCGCTACTCCAGCGCGGGACCACCTCATCACACCCCCACCCGGAACCGCTGCGGGGGCCGCCCTTCGTTTGTGTGGCCAGAGTCCGCGAAGCGGAGGACCATCACGTCAGGAAGACGAAAGTATAACAGGCTAATCAGCCGCGAGCAAAACCACCGCGGTTGCCGCCCTTCAGGTTGGCCTTCTTCAGCAGGCTCTCGTACTGGTGGGACATCAGGTGCGCCTGCACCTGGGCGATGAAGTCCATCACCACCACCACCACGATCAGCAGCGAAGTACCGCCGAAGTAGAACGAGGCATTCAACTGCGTGCGCATCAGTTCCGGCAGCAGGCAGACGATCACCAGGTAGGCCGAACCGGCAGCAGTCAGTCGGGTCAGCACGCCGTCGATGTAGTCGGCGGTGGCCTTGCCCGGACGAATGCCCGGAATCAGCGCACCCGACTTCTTCAGGTTGTCGGCGGTTTCCTGCGAGTTGAACACCAGCGCGGTATAGAAGAACGCGAAACCGGTGATCAGCGCAGCGAACACGATCATGTGCAGCGGCTCGCCCGGGCCCAGGGCATTGGCGACCTTCTGCAGGGTCTGGCCAAAGGTGCTCTGGTTGGCAGCCTGGCCGGACCACATGGCCAGGGTGGCCGGGAAGGCCAGCAGGCTCGAGGCGAAGATCGCCGGGATGACGCCGGCCATGTTCAGCTTCAGCGGCAGGAACGAGGTCTGGTTCATGTACGCGTTGCGACCGCCCTGGCGGCGCGCGTAGTTCACCGTGATTCGGCGCTGGCCGCGTTCGACGAACACCACGAAGAAGGTGAAGGCGAGCACGACGATGGCGATCAGCAGCAGCTGGATGAACTGGATGTTGCCGTCGCGGTAGGCGTCGAAGGTGTGGATGACCGCACCCGGCAGGCCCGCCACGATACCGGCGAAGATGATCAGCGAGACGCCGTTGCCGATGCCGCGCTCGGTGACCTGCTCACCGACCCACATCAGGAACATGGTGCCGGCGGTCAGTGCGACCACGGCAGTGAGCACGAAGCCCATGCCCGGCATGTACACGACCGGTGCGCCGGTCGGCGACACCTGGCCCTGCAGCGCCAGCGCGATAGAACCGCCCTGCACCACTGCGAGCAGCACGGCGCCAATGCGCGAATACTGGGTGATCTTGCGGCGGCCGGACTCACCTTCCTTCTGCATCGCCTTCAAGGCGGGGAAGATGTGCACAGCCAGCTGCATCACGATCGATGCCGAAATGTACGGCATCACGTTCAGCGCGAAAATGCTGAAACGGTGCAGGGCGCCGCCCGAGAACATGTTGAACATGTCCACGATGCCGCCGCCCTGCTGTTGCATCATGGCAAGCATGGCATCGGGATTGACGCCCGGCACCGGCACGTAGCAGCCGATGCGATAGACGATCAAAGCCCCGACGACGAACAGCAAACGTTGGCGAAGTTCAGTGAACTTGCCCATTCCGCCCGCGAGGTTACCGATGCCAGCTTGCGCCATGATTCTCTTACTCCGTTACGCTGCCGCCGGCAGCTTCGATCGCAGCCTTGGCACCAGCCGTGGCAGCAACACCCTTCAGGGTGAAGGCCTTGGTCACTTCGCCCTTGACGACGACCTTGGCCTTCTTGGCAGTGCTCGGGACCAGCTTGGCAGCACGCAGGGCAGCGAAATCGATCTCGCCGGCCGGCAGCTTGTCCAGCTGGTACAGCAGCACTTCAGCGGTGTCCTTGGCGATCGGCGAACGGAAGCCAATCTTCGGCAGACGACGCTGCATGGGGGTCTGGCCGCCTTCGAAGCCAGCCTTGATCTTGCCGCCACCCTTACGGGCGAACGAACCCTTGTGGCCGCGGCCGCAGGTCTTGCCCAGGCCGGAACCGATACCGCGACCGACGCGGGTACGTTCCTTGCGGGCGCCCGGTGCCGGGCTCAATTCATTCAGATGCATGGTCATTGGATTATTCCTCAACCTTGACGAGGTAGTGGACCTTGTTGATCAGGCCGCGAACCTGCGGGCTGTCCTTCAGTTCACGCACATCGTTCAGCTTGCCCAGACCCAGCGCACGCACCGACAGGCGATGACGCGCCTGGGCACCACGCAGGCCGCGAACCAGACGGACCTTGACGGTCTTGGTGGTGTCATTAGCCATGGTTGAGATCCTCCACCTTCTTGCCGCGCTTGGCCGCGATACGAGCCGGCGACTGCGCTGCAGTCAGGCCCTTCACGGTGGCACGCACCAGGTTGATCGGGTTGCGCGAACCGGTGGCCTTGGCCAGCACGTTCTTCACGCCCACTGCTTCCAGGACGGCGCGCATGGCACCACCGGCAATGACGCCGGTACCTTCGGAAGCCGGCTGCATGAACACGCGCGCTGCGCCGTGACCATCCTTGATGGTGTGCCACAGGGTGCCGTTGTTCAGATCGACGGTGACCTGGTTCTTGCGAGCCTGCTCCATCGACTTCTGGATGGCGACCGGCACTTCGCGAGCCTTGCCATAACCGAAACCGACCTTGCCTTCGCCGTCGCCGACAACAGTCAGGGCGGTGAAGGTGAACTGACGGCCACCCTTGACGGTCTTGCTGACGCGGTTGACCGCGACCAGCTTTTCGATCATGCCGTCGTCGACTTTCTCTTCGCGGTTACGGTCGCGATCGCGACCCCGCTGCTGACGTTCTTCTGCCATGTTTATTCCTTGGTTGTTGGGTTATGTACGGCTCGAGGCCGCTTATGGTTGTGGAGTGGTGCGTTGTTGCGGTGGGCCGCTGCAGAAGAGCGGCGCCGCCCAGCCTCACTCAGGCTGGCGAGCAGGCGGACATGGGGGCCGAAGCCCCCTGCCCTGATCCCTTAGAACTGCAGGCCGGCTTCGCGGGCAGCGTCAGCCAGGGCCTTGATGCGGCCGTGGTAACGGTAACCCGAACGATCGAAGGCAACCTTCTCGACGCCGGCGGCCTTGGCGCGCTCAGCGACGATGCGGCCAACCTTGGCGGCGGCATCGGCGTTCTTGCCGTTCTTCAGGCCTTCCTTGACGTCGGCCTGGGTGGTGTTGGCAGCAGCCAGCACCTTCGAGCCGTCAGCGGTGAAGACCTGTGCGTACAGGTGCTGGCCGGTGCGCAGCACCGACAGGCGGGCGACACCGAGCACACGGATGTGGGCACGGGTCGACTTGGCGCGACGCAGGCGGGCGATGTTCTTGTTCATGATGTGTTTTCCTTGAAAGCTGAAGGTTGGGCTTTTCCCTGGAAAGTCCGCACATGAATGTGCGGGCTCTTGCGAGGGACTCGCGCTTATGCCTTCTTGGCTTCCTTACGGATGATGACTTCGTCGGAGTACTTCACGCCCTTGCCCTTGTACGGCTCCGGCTTGCGGAACGCACGGATCTTGGCGGCAGCTTCACCGACGGCCTGCTTGTCAGCGCCCTGCACCAGGATTTCGGTCTGGGTCGGGGTGGTGATGGTGATGCCTTCCGGGGCCACGAACACGATCGGGTGCGAGTAGCCCAGCGACAGGCTGAGGTCCTTGCCCTGCATCGCAGCACGGTAACCCACGCCGACCAGCTCCAGCTTGCGCTCGAAGCCTTCGGAAACACCCTTGACCATGTTGGACAGGATGGCGCGGACGGTACCGGTCAGCGGGATCAGGTCCACGTTGTCGGTGCTCAGGGTGGCAACGCCGTTTTCGACATTGATGTTGATACCAGCCGGCTTGGCCAGCGACAGGGTGCCCTTCGGGCCCTTGGCGATGACGTTGTCGTTCTGGATGTTCAGTTCAACCTTACCCAGGTCGATCGGCTTCTTGGCTACACGGGACATGGTCTACTCCTTTCGCCTTAGGCCACGAAGCACAGGACTTCGCCGCCGACGCCCAACTGGCGCGCCTGCGCATCAGTCATGATGCCCTTGGAGGTGGAAATGATGGAAATGCCCAGGCCGTTCATGACCTTCGGCAGTTCGCTCTTGCCGCGGTACTGGCGCAGGCCCGAACGCGAGAAGCGCTTCAGGGTCGCGATGACCGGCTTACCTTCGAAGTACTTCAGCACGATTTCCAGCTCGGACTTGTTGTTCTCGAGCGCGGTCACGCGCAGGTCGGCGATGTAACCCTCGTCCTTCAGGACCTGGGCGATCGCAACCTTGATCTTGGACGACGGGGCTTTCACCGTCTGCTTGCCAACCGCTGCCGCATTCTTGATGCGGACCAGCAGGTCGGCGATGGGATCAGTCATGCTCATATGAGTACCTTTGAGTGCACCGATATCCGCTTTCGCGAAAATCTGTTGTCTCCTGGAAACGGGCCAGGCCCCCTCCCCTACGCGTTGCGCAGAGCAAGACGCGGGAGTATACGCCAAAAGAGCCCGACTTGCGTCGGGCTCTTCGGTTTTTTGCAGAGGGAAAGCTGAACGCTCCCCCTCCCCGGCTGCGGGGGCCCCCGAAGGCGCCCTCGCTGGCAGGACCGGCTGGTATTACCAGCTGGCCTTGCGCAGGCCCGGAACGTCGCCACGCATGGTGGCTTCGCGCAGCTTGTTGCGACCCAGGCCGAACTTGCTGTACACGCCACGCGGGCGGCCAGACAGTTCGCAACGGTTGCGGTGGCGGCTCGGCGACGAATCGCGCGGCAGCTTCGACAACTTGGTGGCGGCCTCGATCTTCTCTTCGTAGCTCGCGTCCGGGGAGGACACGATCTTCTTCAGAGCAGCACGCTTGACAGCGAACTTCTCAGCCAGCTTCTTCCGCTTGATGTCGCGGTTGACCATGGAGGTCTTTGCCATTTCGGTTTCCTCGACGAATCAGTTACGGAACGGGAACTTGAACGCTGCCAGCAGCGCCTTCGCTTCCGCGTCGGTCTTCGCAGTGGTGGTGATGGCGATATCCATACCGCGGATCGCGTCGACAGCGTCGAAGTCGATTTCCGGGAAGATGATCTGTTCCTTCACACCCATGTTGAAGTTGCCGCGACCGTCGAAGGAACGACCGGAAACACCACGGAAGTCGCGCACGCGCGGCAGCGAGATGTTGATCAGGCGGTCCAGGAACTCGTACATCTTGTGGCGACGCAGCGTGGTCTTGCAGCCGATCGGCCAACCATCACGGATCTTGAACGATGCCACCGAGATACGCGACTTGGTGACGATCGGCTTCTGGCCCGAGATCTTGGTCATGTCGCCAACGGCGTTTTCCAGGATCTTCTTGTTGGTGGCCGCTTCGCCGACACCCATGTTCAGGGTGACTTTGACCAGCTTCGGCACCTGCATGGAATTGGTGTAACCGAACTGCTTCATCAGCGCCGGCACCACTTCTTCCTTGTAAAACTTTTCGAGACGGGAAGTCATCTTCTCATTCCTCAGGCGTCGAGCGCCTCACCGCTGGAGCGGAACACACGCAGTTTGCGTCCATCCTCCAGCACCTTGAAGCCAACGCGCTCGCCCTTGCCCGAAGCCGGGTTCAGCACATTCACGTTGGAGATATGGATCGACGCTTCACGCTCGACCACGCCGCCGGCAACACCTGCCTGCGGGTTCGGCTTGGTGTGGCGCTTGACGATGTTCACGTTGGCAACGACCAGACGGTCGCCATCGACGCGGACGACTTCGCCCTGCTTACCCTTGTCCTTGCCGGCGTTGACGACAACCTGGTCGCCCTTCTTGATACGGTTAGCCATGATTATCTCCTGTCGCTCACAGCACTTCGGGAGCGAGCGAGACGATCTTCATGAACTTCTCCGAACGAAGTTCACGAGTCACCGGCCCGAAGATACGGGTCCCGATCGGCTCCTGCTTGTTGTTAAGCAGAACGGCAGCGTTGCCGTCGAAGCGGATCAGCGAGCCGTCGGCGCGACGCACACCCTTGCGGGTACGCACCACGACGGCGTCATACACTTCACCCTTCTTGACCTTGCCGCGCGGAATCGCATCCTTCACGGTGACCTTGATGATGTCGCCGATGCCGGCGTAACGGCGCTTGGAACCACCCAGCACCTTGAAGCACATCACTCGCTTGGCACCAGAATTGTCGGCGACGTCAAGGTAGCTCTGCATCTGGATCATGATTCAGACTCCTTATTCAGCCGCACGCGTGATGACTTCCACCACGCGCCAGTTCTTGGTCTTGGACATCGGAGCAATCTCGGTCACGCGGACGACATCGCCTTCCTTGCAGGCGTTGTCGGCATCGTGGGCGTGCAGTTTCGTCGAGCGCTTGATGTACTTGCCGTACAGTGCGTGCTTGACCTGACGCTCGACCAGGACGGTAACCGTCTTGTCCATCTTGTTGCTGACGACACGGCCTTCGACCGTGCGCAGCGCTTTGTTTTCAGTATTGTCGCTCATAGCGGCCATCCTTACTTCGTGCTGCCGAGCAGGGTCTTGACGCGAGCAATTTCGCGACGCACCCGGCGGATGTCGTGTGTCTTCGGCAGCTGGCCGGTGACCTGCTGCATACGGACAGAGAACTGTTCCTTACGCAGGTCGATCAGGTGGGCCTTGAGGTCGTCAGCCGACTTTTCACGGAGAGTTTTGATATCCATCAGCGCACCGTCCGGGTCACGAAAGTGGTGGTGACCGAGAGCTTGGCAGCGGCCAGGCGGAACGCCTCGCGTGCCACTTCCTCGGTAACACCCTCGATTTCATAGATCATGCGGCCGGGCTGGATCTGGGCCACCCAGTATTCCACGTTGCCCTTACCCGAACCCATTCGAACTTCGATGGGCTTCTTGGTGATGGGCTTGTCGGGGAACACTCGGATCCACATCTTGCCGCCGCGCTTCACGTAGCGGCTGATCGAACGGCGAGCCGCTTCGATCTGACGCGCGGTCAGCTGACCGTGGGCGGTTGCCTTCAGGCCGTACTCGCCAAAGCTGACAGCGTTTGCGCTCCAGCTGAGGCCTTCGTTACGGCCCTTGTGCACCTTGCGGTACTTGGTTCGCTTGGGTTGCAACATTGTCGTTACCTCGCTTCACGAGCCGGGCGCTGACGGTCACCGCGGTCGCCGCGATCATGACGATCGTTGCGCGACGGGGTGTCGTCCTGCTTTTCCTGGCCAACCTGGGAGAAATCGAAGACCTCGCCCTTGTAGATCCAGACCTTGATGCCGATGATGCCGTAGGTCGTCTTGGCTTCAGCGAAGCCATAGTCGATGTCGGCACGCAGCGTGTGCAGCGGCACGCGGCCCTCGCGGTACCACTCCGAACGGGCGATTTCTGCACCGTTGAGACGGCCACCGACGTTGACCTTGATGCCCAGGGCACCGAGGCGCATCGCGTTGCCGACCGAGCGCTTCATTGCACGGCGGAACATGATGCGGCGCTCCAGCTGCTGCGCGATCGATTCGGCAACCAGCTGTGCGTCCAGCTCGGGCTTGCGCACTTCGGTGACGTTGATGTGCGCCGGGACGCCCATCATCTCGCTCACTTCCTTGCGCAGCTTCTCGATGTCCTCACCGCGCTTGCCGATCACCACGCCCGGACGGGCGGTGTGGATCGTCACGCGAGCGGTCTTGGCCGGACGCTCGATCAGGATCTTGCTGATGCCGGCCTGAGCCAGCTTCTTGCGCAGCATGTCGCGCACTTTCAGGTCGGCTGCCAGGTAACCAGCGAACTCGGCCTTGTTGGCGTACCACTTGGAGTTCCAGTCCTTGGAAATGCCGAGGCGGATACCAATCGGATGAACTTTATGACCCATGGTCTTTTCCTTATCCGCTTACTTGGCGGCGCCCACAACCACAGTGATGTGGCTGGTGCGCTTGAGGATGCGGGTACCGCGGCCTTTCGCCCGCGCCATGAAACGCTTCAGGGTCGGACCTTCATCTACCATGATGGTCTGAACCTTCAGCTCGTCGACGTCGGCGCCCTGGTTGTTCTCGGCATTTGCAATAGCCGACTCCACCACCTTCTTGATCAGGTGGGCAGCCTTCTTGTCCGAGAACTTCAGCAGGTTGACGGCACGCTCGGCCGGCAGACCGCGCACCTGGTCAGCGACCAGACGTGCCTTCTGCGGGGAGATGCGCGCGGTGCGCAGGATGGCTTTCGCTTCCATTGTCATCTCTCCTTACTTGCCCGACTTCTTGTCACCACCGTGACCCTTGAAGGTCCGGGTGATGGCAAATTCGCCGAGCTTGTGGCCGACCATGTTCTCGTTGACGAGAACCGGGATGTGGTTCTTGCCGTTATGCACGGCAATGGTGACGCCTACCATGTCAGGCAGGATCATCGAACGACGCGACCAGGTCTTGATCGGACGCTTGCTACCCGCAGCGGCAGCCACCTTAGCAACCAGGTGGTGATCGACAAACGGGCCCTTCTTGAGTGAACGTGCCATGGTCGATTAGCCCCTACGATCGCGGACGATGAACTGCTGAGTGCGCTTGTTATGGCGCGTCTTGTAACCCTTGGTCGGAACACCCCACGGGGTGACCGGATGCGGGTTACCCTGGCCGGCCTTCGCCTCACCACCACCGTGCGGGTGGTCAACCGGGTTCATGGCAGCACCACGAACGGTCGGGCGGACGCCGCGCCAGCGCTTGGCACCGGCCTTGCCCAGCTTTTCCAGGCTGTGCTCGTCGTTGCCGACTTCGCCGATGGTCGCGCAGCACTCGACCGGAACCTTGCGCATTTCACCCGAGCGCAGGCGCAGGGTGGCGTAGATGCCTTCACGGGCAACCAGCTGCACGGCAGCACCTGCAGCGCGGGCGATCTGAGCGCCCTTGCCCGGCTTCAGCTCGATGCAGTGGATGGTGGTACCGACCGGGATGTTGCGCAGCGGCAGGGTGTTGCCCGCCTTGATCGGAGCATCCGAACCAGCGATCACCTGATCACCAGCCTTCAGACCCTTCGGGGCGATGATGTAGCGGCGCTCGCCGTCGACGTAGCACAGCAGGGCGATGTGGGCGGTGCGGTTCGGATCGTATTCGATGCGTTCCACGCGCGCCGGGATGCCCAGCTTGTTGCGCTTGAAGTCAATCAGGCGGTAGTGCTGCTTGTGGCCACCACCGACGTGACGCACGGTGATGCGGCCGTGGTGGTTGCGACCACCCGAACGGCTCTGCGACTCGACCAGCGGGGCATGCGGAGCGCCCTTGTACAGGTCGGGAGTAACCACGCGCACGGCCGAACGGCGACCGGGAGAAGTGGGCTTGAATTTCATCAATGGCATGGGATGTACCTCAGGCCTTGGCCGTTACATCGATCGACTGGCCGTCGGCCAGGCGAACGTACGCCTTGCGCCAATCGCCGCGGCGGCCAGCACGGTTACGGAAGGACTTGTTCTTGCCCTTGACGTTGACCACGTTGACTGCTTCGACCTTGACGTCGAACAGCTGCTCAACCGCGGCCTTTACATCGGCCTTGGTGGCTTCGTTCGAAATTTCGAAGACGTACTGATTGGAGAGTTCCTGCAGGCGCGCGGTCTTTTCGGAGACACGCGGGGCGAGCAGCACGCTGAAGATTTTTTCGTTGCTGTTCATGCCAGCCACTCCTCGACCTTCTTGACCGCGTCAGCGGTGATGACGACCGTGTCGGCACCGACCAGCGACACCGGATCCAGGCCCTGGACGTCACGCACTTCCACGTAGGGAATGTTGCGCGCCGACAGGTACAGGTGCTCGGAGGCTTCTTCAGTGACGATCAGCGGACGCTTGCCCACTTCCAGGCCGGCCAGCTTGGCGATCAGACCCTTCGTGTTGGTCACTTCGACATCGAAGGACTCCACGATGGTCAGACGGCCCTGACGGTTCAGCTCGGACAGGATCGCGCACATGGCGGCACGGTACTGCTTACGATTGACCTTCTGCTCGAAGCTGCGCGGCTTTGCCGCGAAGGTGACACCGCCGCCGACGAAGATCGGAGCCGTCAGTGCGCCATGACGCGCGCCGCCGCCCTTCTGCTTCTTCGACTTCTTGGTGGTACCTGCCACTTCGGAGCGAGTCTTCTGCGCCTTGGTGCCGGCGCGACCGGCGTTGCGGTAAGCAACGACAACCTGGTGAACCAGATCTTCGCTGAAATCGCGACCGAACACGGCGTCGGAGACCGAGACCTTGTTATTGCTACCCGTGATAACGAGTTCCATCGTCATCTCTCCTTATGCCTTGCTCGCCGGACGGACGATCACGTCGCCACCCGCCGCGCCCGGAACGGCGCCGCGAACCGCGATCAGACCGCGTTCGACGTCGACCTTGACAACTTCCAGGTTCTGGGTGCTCTGCTGCACCGAGCCCATGTGACCGGACATCTTCTTGCCCGGGAACACGCGGCCGGGCGTCTGGCGCTGACCCAGCGAACCCGGCGCGCGATGCGACAGCGAGTTGCCGTGGGTAGCGTCACCCATGCGGAAGTTGTAGCGCTTGATGGTGCCCTGGAAGCCCTTACCCTTGGTGACACCCTGGACGTCGACGATCTGGCCGACTTCAAAGATGTCCGCCTTGACTTCGCCGCCAACGGCGAAATCGCCGAGCTGGGCGTCTTCAACGCGGAATTCCCACAGGCCACGGCCCGCTTCCACCTTCGCCTTGGCGAAGTGGCCGGCTTCCGGCTTGTTGACCAGGGCAGCGCGACGCGCGCCGACGGTCACCTGCACGGCGCTGTAGCCGTCAGCTTCGACGGTCTTGATCTGCGCGATGCGGTTGGGGGTTGCTTCGATCAGGGTCACCGGGATGGAACGGCCATCTTCGGTGAACACGCGGCTCATGCCAGCCTTGCGGCCCACGAAGCCCAACGAATATTTCTTCGTCATGGTCGTAGTCCTCAGGTCAGCTTGATCTGAACGTCGACGCCGGCAGCCAGTTCGAGCTTCATCAGCGCGTCCACGGTCTTGTCATTCGGGTCAACGATATCGAGCACGCGCTTGTGCGTGCGGGTCTCGTACTGGTCACGCGCGTCCTTGTCGACGTGCGGGGAGACGAGGATGGTGTAACGCTCGATCTTGGTCGGCAGCGGGATCGGGCCACGCACTTGCGCGCCGGTCCGCTTCGCCGTCTCAACGATCTCGCTGGCCGAACGGTCGATCAGACGATGATCGAACGCTTTCAGCCGGATCCGGATCTTTTGGTCCGCCATGGCGGTAGGTTCCTTCGATAAAAGAGCGACAGACAAAGCCTCTGGGTTGCTTTGCCCCATGAAATCCCTGAATACAGACGGCCCGCATTCCCGCAGGCC
The DNA here is from genome assembly GCF_037969685.1 of Stenotrophomonas sp. G106K1. NCBI lineage: Bacteria > Pseudomonadati > Pseudomonadota > Gammaproteobacteria > Lysobacterales > Lysobacteraceae > Stenotrophomonas > Stenotrophomonas sp. G106K1. Next base: position 27,559 of record NZ_JBBPFR010000022.1, read on the forward strand.
GACAAGGTCAATCCGTAGACCCCAAATGCATAGGCAGACCCGTGAAACCGGCCTGCCCAGACGGAGAAGCATAATGGCACGCAAGGCAGCTGTCAACAGTCTCCTGTTGACGCCGCCTGAATGGCATTGACCCTTCCTGGTCCGGGGAACACAAGGCACATCCTGTGCCTACTTTCCCGTTTGATACGCCCCGATGCCCTACCCAGGCAACATCGGGGCGCAGAGTCTAACAGATTACTCGAGGATGGTGGCAACCACGCCAGCACCGACGGTACGGCCACCTTCGCGGATCGCGAAGCGCAGGCCGGCGTCCATGGCGACCGGGTTGATCAGGGTGACAACCATCTTGATGTTGTCGCCCGGCATCACCATCTCGACGCCTTCCGGCAGCTCGACCGCACCGGTGATGTCGGTGGTACGGAAGTAGAACTGCGGACGGTAGCCCTTGAAGAACGGGGTGTGACGGCCGCCTTCGTCCTTCGACAGGACGTAGACTTCGGCGTCGAACTTGGTGTGCGGCTTGATCGAACCCGGCTTGGCCAGAACCTGGCCACGCTCGACGTCGTCACGCTTGGTGCCGCGCAGCAGCAGACCGGCGTTGTCGCCTGCCTGACCCTGGTCCAGCAGCTTGCGGAACATTTCCACGCCGGTCACGGTGGTCTTCTGCACCGGACGGATGCCGACGATTTCGATTTCTTCGCCGACCTTGATCACGCCGCGCTCGATACGACCGGTGACCACGGTGCCGCGACCCGAGATCGAGAACACGTCTTCGACCGGCATCAGGAATGCCTTGTCGACGTCACGCTCCGGGGTCGGGATCCAGGTGTCCAGCGCCTCAACCAGCTTGATGACGGCCGGCACGCCGATGTCGCTCTGGTCGCCTTCCAGCGCCAGGCGGGCCGAACCCGAGATGATCGGGGTGTCGTCGCCCGGGAAGTCGTACTTGCTCAGCAGCTCGCGGACTTCCATTTCGACCAGTTCCAGCAGCTCGGCATCGTCAACCATGTCGGCCTTGTTCAGGAACACGACGATGTACGGCACGCCGACCTGACGCGACAGCAGGATGTGCTCGCGGGTCTGCGGCATCGGGCCGTCAGCGGCCGAGCACACCAGGATCGCGCCGTCCATCTGGGCAGCACCGGTGATCATGTTCTTGACGTAGTCAGCATGGCCCGGGCAATCGACGTGGGCGTAGTGACGAACGGTGGATTCGTATTCGACGTGCGCGGTCGAGATCGTGATGCCACGCGCCTTTTCTTCCGGCGCGGCGTCGATCGCGGAGTAATCCTTGAACTCGCCACCGAAGCGCTCGGCACCGATCTTGGTCAGTGCGGCGGTCAGCGTGGTCTTGCCGTGATCGACGTGACCGATGGTGCCGACGTTGACGTGCGGCTTGGTGCGCTCGAACTTACCCTTTGCCATTTCTTTCTACCTTATTGGTTCGTAAGTGGTTTGGAGGACCTGAGCGTTACGCTCAGGCCTTCTTCATGACTTCGTCGGCGATGTTGTTCGGCGCCGGCTCGTAGTGGTCAAATTCCATCGTGAAGGTGGCGCGGCCCTGGGTCTGCGAACGCAGCGAGGTCGCGTAGCCAAACATTTCGCCCAGCGGAATCATCGCGTTGATGATGCTGGCCGAACCGTCACCGGTGGTATCAGAACCCTGCAGAACGCCGCGACGGCGGCTGACGTCGCCCATCACGTCACCCTGGTAATCCTCCGGGGTCACGATCTCGACCTTCATGATCGGCTCCAGCAGGACCGGCTTGGCCTTGCGGAAGCCTTCCTTGAAGGCCATCGAGGAAGCGAGCTTGAACGCCATTTCCGAGGAGTCGACGTCGTGGTACGAGCCGAACACCAGCTTCACCTTGACGTCCACGACCGGGAAGCCAGCCAGCGGACCGCTGGTGATGGTTTCGCGCAGGCCCTTTTCGATCGACGGGATGAATTCCTTCGGAATCACGCCACCGGTGATGTCGTTGATGAACAGGAAGTCGTCCTTGATGCCGGCAGCGATCTTCGGATCTGCACGATCGGCCTCGGTGATCGGCGACAGCTCGATCACGACGTGACCGTACTGACCCTTACCACCCGACTGCTTGGCGTGCTTGTAGTCCGACTTCACGTCCGACATGGTGATCGTTTCGCGGTACGCCACCTGCGGCTTGCCGACGTTGGCTTCAACGTTGAACTCGCGCTTCATGCGGTCAACGATGATGTCCAGGTGCAGCTCGCCCATGCCCGAGATGATGGTCTGGCCGGATTCTTCGTCGGTCTTGACGCGGAACGACGGATCTTCCTGCGCCAGACGACCCAGTGCCAGACCCATCTTCTCCTGGTCGGACTTGGTCTTCGGCTCGACAGCCATCGAGATGACCGGCTCCGGGAACACCATGCGCTCGAGGATGATCGGCTGATCCATGGAGCACAGAGTGTCACCCGTAGTGGTGTCCTTCAGGCCCACGGCGGCGGCGATGTCGCCCGCCAGCACTTCCTTGATTTCTTCGCGGTTGTTGGAGTGCATCTGCAGGATACGGCCGATGCGCTCCTTCTTGCCCTTCACCGAGTTCAGCAGCTGGTCGCCTGCGTTCAACGTGCCCGAGTAGACACGGAAGAAGGTCAGCGCGCCGACGAACGGGTCGGTGATGATCTTGAAGGCCAGGGCCGAGAACGGAGCCTTGTCGTCAGACTTGCGGCTCATTTCCTTGGTTTCATCGTCAACGTCGGTACCGGTCACGTCCGGCACGTCGATCGGCGACGGCAGCAGCTGGATCACGCCGTCCAGCATGGCCTGCACGCCCTTGTTCTTGAACGCCGAGCCGCAGTACATCGGCACGATGTCGGTGGCCAGGGTGCGCACGCGCAGGGCTTCGATGATCTCGGCCTCGGTCAGCTCGTCGCCGCCCAGGTACTTGTCCATCAGCTCTTCGCTGGCTTCGGCAGCCGCTTCGATCATGAAGGTACGGGCTTCGGTCGCTTCAGCCAGCAGGTCGGCCGGCACATCGCTGTACTCGAACTTCATGCCCTGCGAAGCCTCATCCCAATGGATGGCCTTCATCTTCAGCAGATCGACGACGCCCTTGAAGCCTTCCTCAGCGCCGATCGGCAGCTGCATCGGAACGGCCTTGGCACCCAGCTTCGCCTTCAGCTGGCCAACGACCTTGCTGAAGTTGGCACCGGTACGGTCCATCTTGTTGACGAACGCGATGCGCGGCACCTTGTAACGATTGGCCTGGCGCCACACGGTTTCCGACTGCGGCTGCACGCCACCGACGGCACACAGCACGAAGACGGCACCGTCGAGCACGCGCAGCGAGCGCTCCACTTCGATGGTGAAGTCGACGTGCCCGGGGGTGTCGATGATGTTGAAGCGGTGCTCCGGCAGGGACTTGTCCATGCCCTTCCAGAACGCGGTGGTCGCAGCGGACTGGATCGTGATGCCACGCTCCTGCTCCTGCTCCATCCAGTCCATGGTGGCGGCGCCGTCATGCACTTCACCGATCTTGTGGCTCTTGCCGGTGTAGAACAGGATGCGCTCGGACGTGGTGGTCTTGCCGGCATCGATGTGAGCCATGATGCCGAAATTGCGGTAACGCTCGATGGGAGTGGAACGGGCCACGGGGAGCCTCTCAGATTTCTTGGATTTCGGATGGCCGAACGCCGCCTTTCGGCGGCCTTCGGATTGGCGCAGCCCTTCTGGGGCCGCGAGGCAGCACCGAGATGGTGCTGCCCTGCCTGTTTTACAAGGCCGTCAAACTCACCAGCGGTAGTGGGCGAATGCCTTGTTGGCTTCGGCCATGCGGTGGGTTTCTTCGCGCTTCTTGATGGCGCCGCCACGGTTTTCCGCAGCGTCGATCAGTTCAGCGGCCAGCTTCTTCGGCATGGTGTTCTCACCACGCTTGCGCGCGGAGTCGATCAGCCAACGCATGGCCAGGGCCATCTTGCGCGAGGCGCGCACTTCGACCGGCACCTGATAGGTGGCACCACCGACACGGCGGGACTTGACTTCGACCGACGGAGCCACGTTTTCCAGAGCCTTCTGAACCAGCTCGACGGAATTCGGGTTCTTCTCACCGATCACGTCCATGGCGCCATAGACGATCTTTTCAGCGACCGACTTCTTGCCGCTCAGCATCACCATGTTGATGAAACGGGCGATGGTTTCGCTTCCGTGCTTCGGATCCGGCAGGACTGCGCGCTGCGGCGTATTACCTTTACGAGACATGTGTGCTTTCCCTTAGCTCTTCGGACGCTTGGCGCCGTACTTGGAACGGCCCTGGCGACGCTTGGCAACGCCGGAGGCGTCGAGCGAACCACGAACGGTGTGGTAACGCACACCCGGCAGATCCTTGACGCGACCGCCACGGATCAGGACCACGGAGTGCTCCTGCAGGTTGTGGCCTTCACCGCCGATGTAGGAAATCACTTCTTCCTGGTTGGTCAGGCGAACCTTGGCAACCTTGCGAAGCGCCGAGTTCGGCTTCTTCGGAGTAGTGGTGTAAACGCGCGTGCAGACGCCACGGCGCTGGGGGCACTTTTCGAGAGCCGGCGAGGCGCTCTTATAAGTGGTTGCCTGCCGCGGCTTGCGGACAAGCTGATTGATCGTCGCCATCAGTATGTTCTTCTGAGAGAGGCCGAAAAAAACCGGCCATGAATGCGGATATGTGCGAGCAGGCGAAAAACCGGCCTGCTGAGACAGACGATTGTAGCAACCTGGCGAAAACGCGGTCAAATGCGCACACGCCAAGCCAGCCCTGATCCCGGGCCGTTACAGGGGAGCCTTCTCCATGCCCCCCGTTCAGGTTGTCGTCCGACCCATCGCTGGGCCGGGCGGCATCCTACCTCATCGAAAGCCAACAGACCAGCGGCCTGGGCCCTCGAGTGCAGATCCGGCCGGAACCGGTGCTGCGTGATGCTTGTCCGGCACGAGGCCGGAACGTCGGCAGGGACCGACCGATGGCCGCCCCCTGCCCGATCGAGGTCCGGCCGGAGCCGGACCCGCCGATCAATCCTCGGCCTGCTCGGCGTCGGTCGATTCCACCACCACTTCCGGTGCTGCCACGGCCACGGGGGCTGCAGCTGCCGGGGTACCGGCGAGGGTCTGCATTTCCGAGTCGGTCAGCCCGCTCGCGTTGCGGCGGCGGTTGGCGTGGTAGGACAGACCGGTACCGGCCGGAATCAGACGGCCGACGATCACGTTCTCCTTCAGGCCGCGCAGGTTGTCCTTGGTGCCGCGGACGGCAGCCTCGGTCAGCACGCGGGTGGTCTCCTGGAAGGAGGCCGCCGAGATGAACGATTCGGTTGCCAGCGAGGCCTTGGTGATGCCCAGCAGGACCGGATCGAAACGAGCGATCAGCTCGTTGCGGGTGGTCAGGCGTGCATTTTCCTCGATGACGCGCTGACGCTCGACCTGTTCACCGTTCAGGAACTTGCTGCTGCCCTGATCGGTGATCTCGACCTTGCGCAGCATCTGGCGGGTGATCACCTCGATGTGCTTGTCGTTGATCTTCACGCCCTGCAGGCGGTACACGTCCTGGATTTCCTTGACCAGGTAGGCGGCCAGCGGCTCGACACCCAGCAGACGCAGGATGTCCTGCGGGCTCGGCTCGCCGTCGACGATGGTTTCGCCCTTGGTCACGTGCTCACCTTCGAACACGATGACCTGACGGTACTTCGGAATCAGCTCTTCGTGCTCCGAACCATCGGTGTCCTTGATGATCAGGCGCTGCTTGCCCTTGGTGTCCTTGCCGAAGCTGATGATGCCCGAACGCTCGGCCAGCACCGCCGGATCCTTCGGCTTGCGCGCTTCGAACAGATCGGCCACGCGCGGCAGACCACCGGTGATGTCGCGGGTCTTGGACGCTTCCTGCGGGATCTTGGCGACCACGTCACCCACGCCGACGGCAGCGCCGTCCTGCAGGTTGACGATCGAGCGCGGCGGCAGCAGGTACTGCGCCGGCAGGTCGGTGCCCGGAATCGACAGGTCGTTGCCCTTGCCATCGACGATGCGGACGATCGGGCGCAGATCCTTCGCCTGGGCGCCGCGGCGCTTCGGGTCGGTGATTTCGCGCGATGCCAGGCCGGTCAGCTCATCGGTCTTCTCGATGACGGTGATGCCGTCCACGAAGTCGATGAAGCGGATGAAACCAGCCACTTCCGAAACGATCGGGTGGTTATGCGGATCCCAGTTGGCCACGGTCTGGCCAGCCTTGACCGCATCACCATCCTTGGAGGTGATGGTTGCGCCGTACGGCAGCTTGTAACGCTCACGCTCACGGCCGTGCGCATCGAGCACCGACATTTCGCCCGAGCGCGACACGGCGACCAGCGAGCCATTGGCATGGGCCACCGACTTGAGGTTGCTGAACTTGACCGAGCCGGTGGTCTTGACGGTGATGTTGTCGACCGCAGCAGCTCGCGATGCCGCACCACCGATGTGGAACGTACGCATCGTCAGCTGGGTACCCGGCTCACCGATGGACTGGGCGGCGATGACGCCGACCGCTTCACCGATGTTGACCAGGTGGCCACGGGCCAGATCGCGGCCGTAGCAGCGGCTGCAGACACCGAAGGCCGATTCGCAGGAGATCGTCGAGCGGACCTTGATGGTCTGCACGCTGGCCTCTTCAAGCTTGGCGACCCAGGCTTCGTCGAGCAGGGTGTTGCGGGTGACGATCGGATCTTCGTCGTTGCCCGGCAGGAACACGTCCTCGGCAACCACGCGACCCAGCACGCGATCCTTCAACGGCTCGACCACGTCGCCGCCTTCAACGATCGGGGTCATGATCAGGCCTTCGGTGGTACCGCAATCCACCTCGGTGATCACCACGTCCTGCGCCACGTCGACGAGACGACGGGTCAGGTAACCCGAGTTCGCGGTCTTCAGCGCGGTATCGGCCAGACCCTTACGGGCACCGTGGGTGGAGTTGAAGTACTCCTGCACGTTCAGGCCTTCGCGGAAGTTCGCCTTGATGGGCGTCTCGATGATCGAGCCATCGGGACGGGCCATCAGGCCACGCATGCCGGCCAGCTGACGGATCTGCGCCTGGCTGCCTCGCGCACCGGAGTCGGCCATGATGTACAGGGAGTTCATCGACTTCTGGTCGATGGTCTCGCCCTTGGCATTGATGACCTTCTCGGTACCGATGGTGTCCATCATCGCCTTGGCGATGCGCTCATTGGTGCGCGACCAGATGTCGACCACCTTGTTGTAGCGCTCGCCGGCGGTGACCAGGCCCGACTGGTACTGCTCCTGGATTTCCAGCACTTCGGCTTCAGCCTCGGTGAGGATGCCCTTCTTCTCGTCGGGGATCAGCATGTCGTCGATGCCGATCGAGACGCCGGCACGGGTCGCGTAGGCGAAGCCGGTGTACATCAGCTTGTCGGCGAACACGACCGTGTCCTTCAGACCCAGCTGGCGGTAGCTGGAGTTGATCAGGCGGCTGATGTTCTTCTTGGTCAGCTCGGTGTTGGCCAGCGCGAACGGCAGGCCTTCCGGCAGGATTTCAGCCAGCAGGGCGCGACCGATCGTGGTCTCCACGATCGACGACTTGCTCTGCTTGTTGCCTTCCTCGTCGGTCACCACCTCGGTGATGCGGACCTTGACGCGCGCGTGCAGTTCCACCACGCGGTTGTCGTAGGCGCGCTTGACTTCGGCGATGTTGGCGAAGGCCATGCCCTCGCCCTTCTTGTTCTCCAGCGAGCGGGTCATGTAGTACAGACCCAGCACGACGTCCTGCGACGGCACGATGATCGGCTCGCCGTTGGCCGGCGACAGGATGTTGTTGGTGGACATCATCAGCGCACGCGCTTCCAGCTGGGCTTCCAGCGAGAGCGGCACGTGGACGGCCATCTGGTCACCGTCGAAGTCGGCGTTGAACGCGGTGCAGACCAGCGGGTGCAGCTGGATGGCCTTGCCTTCGATCAGGACCGGCTCGAAGGCCTGGATGCCCAGACGGTGCAGGGTCGGCGCACGGTTCAGCATCACCGGATGCTCGCGGATGACCTCTTCCAGGATGTCCCAGACTTCGGCTTCTTCGCGCTCGACCAGCTTCTTGGCGGCCTTGATGGTGGTGGCCAGGCCACGACGCTGCAGCTTGGCGAACACGAACGGCTTGAACAGTTCGAGTGCCATCTTCTTCGGCAGGCCGCACTGGTGCAGGCGCAGGTACGGACCGACCACGATGACCGAACGGCCCGAGTAGTCGACGCGCTTGCCGAGCAGGTTCTGACGGAAGCGACCCTGCTTGCCCTTGATCATGTCGGCCAGCGACTTCAGCGGGCGCTTGTTGGTGCCGGTGATGGCACGGCCACGACGACCGTTGTCCAGCAGCGCATCGACCGATTCCTGCAGCATGCGCTTTTCATTGCGCACGATGATGTCCGGCGCGCTCAGTTCGAGCAGGCGGCGCAGGCGGTTGTTGCGGTTGATGACACGGCGGTACAGGTCGTTCAGGTCGGAGGTCGCGAAGCGGCCACCGTCCAGCGGGACCAGCGGACGCAGGTCCGGCGGCAGCACCGGCAGGACGGTCATGACCATCCACTCCGGACGGTTGCCCGATTCCAGGAAGGCTTCGATCAGCTTGATGCGCTTGGTGAGGCGCTTCAGCTTGGTTTCCGAACCGGTGCTGGCGATTTCTTCGCGCAGGCGGGTCATTTCCGACTGCAGGTCGATGGTGCGCAGCAGTTCGTACACGGCCTCGGCGCCCATGGCGGCGTCGAAGTCGTCACCGTGCTCCTGGCGGGCCTGCAGGTACTGTTCTTCGGTCAGCAGCTGGCGGCGCTCCAGGGCGGTCAGGCCCGGCTCGGTCACCACGTAGGCTTCGAAGTACAGCACGCGCTCGATATCGCGCAGGGTCATGTCCAGCATCAGGCCGATGCGCGACGGCAGCGACTTCAGGAACCAGATGTGCGCGACCGGCGAGGCCAGGTCGATGTGACCCATGCGCTCACGACGTACCTTGGCCAGGGTCACTTCGGTGCCGCACTTCTCGCAGACCACGCCGCGGTGCTTCATGCGCTTGTACTTGCCGCACAGGCACTCGTAGTCCTTGACCGGTCCGAAGATGGCGGCGCAGAACAGGCCGTCACGCTCCGGCTTGAAGGTACGGTAGTTGATGGTTTCCGGCTTCTTCACTTCGCCGAAGGACCACGAACGGATCAGGTCCGGCGAAGCCAGCGCGATCTTGATCGCGTCGAAGTCCAGCGTCTGGCGCTGCTGGTTGAAGAGGTTGAGCAGGTCTTTCATGGTGTTCTCCAGAAGGAGGAATGCTGTGTCGATGGGCTTTCAGTTGACTGCCAGCGGCGCGGCGGCGTTGACCGCCGCGCCGGCATGGATCAGTTGTCTTCCAGTTCCATGTTGATGGCCAGCGAGCGGATTTCCTTCACCAGGACGTTGAAGGATTCCGGCATGCCCGCGACCATCTCGTGCTCACCGTCGACGATGTTCTTGTACATCTGGTTGCGGCCCTGCACGTCATCGGACTTCACCGTCAGCATTTCCTGCAGGGTGTAGGCCGCGCCGTAGGCTTCCAGCGCCCAGACTTCCATTTCACCGAAGCGCTGGCCGCCGAACTGCGCCTTGCCGCCCAGCGGCTGCTGGGTGACGAGCGAGTACGGACCGGTCGAACGGGCGTGCATCTTGTCGTCGACCAGGTGGTTCAGCTTCAGGTAGTGCATGTAGCCAACGGTGGTGTGGCGATCGAAGGCTTCACCGGTGCGGCCGTCATACAGCTGGGTCTGGCCACTGCTCGGCAGGTCGGCCAGTTCCAGCATGCGCTTGATTTCCGCTTCGGTGGCGCCGTCGAACACCGGAGTGGCCATCGGCACGCCGTCGAACAGGTTACGGGCCAGGCGCAGCAGTTCCTCGTCGCTGAACTGCGACAGGTCGACACGGTTGGCCACGTTGGTGTCATCGTGGTTGTAGATGTCGTCCAGGAACTTGCGCAGGTCGGCAACCGCCGCCTGGGCTTCCAGCATCGCCTGGATCTTGCGACCCAGACCCTTGGCGGCCCAGCCCAGGTGCACTTCCAGGATCTGCCCGATGTTCATACGCGACGGTACGCCCAGCGGGTTCAGCACGATGTCCACGGTTTCGCCCGAGGCCATGTACGGCATGTCCTCGACCGGCACCACGTTGGACACCACACCCTTGTTGCCGTGGCGGCCTGCCATCTTGTCGCCCGGCTGGATGCGGCGCTTCACGGCCAGGAACACCTTGACCATCTTCAGCACGCCCGGGGCGAGGTCGTCACCCGCGGTGATCTTGCCGCGCTTGTCGGCGAAGCGACGCTCGAATTCCTTCTCGTGCGCCTGGATCTGCTTCTGTGCGCGTTCGATGGCTTCGGCAGCGTCCTCGTCCTTCATGCGCAGCACGAACCAGTCAGCCTTCTTCAGGCCATCCAGGTAGGCGTCGGAGATGACGTCGCCCTTCTTCAGGCCGGCGCCGCCGTTGACCACCTTGCCGACGATCTGCGAACGCAGACGGGCGTAGATGGCCGCTTCCAGGATACGGAACTGGTCGTCGAAGTCCTTCTTGACGCGCTTGATTTCAGATTCTTCGATCTGACGGGCGCGCTTGTCCTTCTCGATGCCATCGCGGGTGAAGACCTGCACGTCGATGACGGTGCCGTCCATGCCCGGCGGCACGCGCAGCGAGCTGTCCTTCACGTCCGAAGCCTTCTCGCCGAAGATCGCCCGCAGCAGCTTCTCTTCCGGGGTCAGCTGGCTTTCGCCCTTCGGGGTGACCTTGCCGACCATGATGTCGCCGGCGCGGACTTCGGCACCGATGTACACCACGCCGCTCTCGTCCAGGCGGTTCAGCGCCTGCTCGGAAACGTTCGGGATGTCGGCAGAGATTTCCTCCGGCCCCAGCTTGGTGTCACGCGCAACGCAGGTCAGCTCTTCGATGTGGATCGTGGTGTAGCGATCCTCTTCCACCACGCGCTCGGAGAGCAGGATGGAGTCTTCGAAGTTGTAGCCGTTCCACGGCATGAAGGCGATCAGCATGTTCTGGCCCAGGGCCAGTTCACCGATGTCGGTGGACGGACCGTCGGCCAGCACGTCGCCACGCGCCACCACGTTGCCCACTTCCACCAGCGGCCGCTGGTTGATGCAGGTGTTCTGGTTGGAGCGGGTGTACTTGATCAGGTTGTAGATGTCGACGCCGGCATCGGACGCATCGGTGATTTCGGCTTCGTTGACCTTGACCACGATGCGGGCGGCGTCGATCTGCACGATCTCACCACCACGACGGGCGTTCACGGTCACACCCGAGTCACGCGCCACGGCGCGCTCGATGCCGGTACCGACCAGCGGCTTCTGCGCACGCAGGGTCGGCACGGCCTGACGCTGCATGTTGGCGCCCATCAGTGCGCGGTTGGCGTCATCGTGCTCCAGGAACGGAACCAGCGCAGCCGCGATCGACACGGTCTGCATCGGCGAAACGTCCATGAAATGGACTTCCGCCGGCGGCTTCAGCAGCGATTCGCCCTGGTAACGGCAGGGAACGAACTGCTCGGTCAGCACGCTGTTGGCATCGGTCAAGGCGTTGGCCTGGGCGATGACGTACTCGTTTTCTTCGATGGCCGACAGGAACTCGACTTCGTCGAACACCTTGCCGTCCACGACCTTGCGGTACGGGGTCTCGAGGAAACCGTACTGGTTGGTGCGGGCGTACACGGCCAGCGAGTTGATCAGGCCGATGTTCGGGCCTTCCGGGGTTTCGATGGTGCAGACGCGGCCGTAATGGGTCGGGTGCACGTCGCGCACTTCGAAGCCGGCGCGCTCACGGGTCAGGCCGCCCGGGCCCAGGGCCGAGACGCGACGCTTGTGCGTGACTTCCGACAGCGGGTTGTTCTGATCCATGAACTGCGACAGCTGCGAGGAGCCGAAGAATTCCTTGATCGCCGCAGCCACCGGCTTGGCGTTGATCAGCTCCTGCGGGGTCAGGCCTTCCGACTCTGCCATCGACAGGCGTTCCTTGACCGCGCGCTCGACGCGGACCAGGCCCACGCGGAACACGTTCTCGGCCATTTCACCGACCGAACGCACGCGACGGTTGCCCAGGTGATCGATGTCATCGACCACGCCACGACCGTTGCGGATCTCGGTCAGGACCTTGATCACGTCCAGGATGTCCGAGCTGTCGCCGTGGGCGGCAACCAGGCGCTTGGACTCTTCGTCGTTGCGCTCGCCGTAGTACTTGCGGTCGTACAGCACGGCTTCGCCGGTGGTTTCCTTGCGGCCCACGCGACGGTTGAACTTCATGCGGCCGACGGCGGACAGGTCGTAGCGCTCGAAGGTGAAGAACAGGTTGTGGAACAGGTTCTGCGCGGCATCCTTGGTCGGCGGCTCGCCCGGACGCATCATGCGGTAGATCTCGACCAGGGCTTCCAGCTGGGTCTTGGTCGGATCGATGCGCAGGGTGTTGGACAGGTACGGGCCACGATCCAGGTCGTTCACCCACAGGGTGCCCACGGCATCGACGCCGGCCTTGCGGAAGTTCTGCAGCTGCTCGTCGGTGATTTCGTCGTTGGCCTGGGCCAGCAGTTCACCGGTCGAGGCATCGACCACATCGTGCGACAGGATGCGGCCGACGATGTAGTCGTCCGGCACGGCCAGGGCGGCGATGCCCGAGGCTTCCAGCTGCTTGATGTGGCGCGCAGTGATGCGCTTGCCGGCTTCCACGATGACCTTGTCGCCGTCGGCGAGGTCGAAGCCCAGGGTTTCGCCGCGCAGGCGCTCCGGCACCAGCTCCAGCTGGACGCCTTCATCCGGGTTGATGTGGAAGGTGTTGATCTCGAAGAACTCGGCCAGCATCTCTTCGTTGCTGTAGCCAAGCGCACGCAGCAGGATCGACACCGGCAGCTTGCGGCGACGGTCGATACGGGTGAACAGCGCGTCCTTCGGGTCGAACTCGAAGTCCAGCCAGGAGCCGCGGTAAGGAATGATGCGGGCGCTGTACAGCAGCTTGCCCGAGCTGTGGGTCTTGCCACGGTCGTGGTCGAAGAACACGCCCGGCGAGCGGTGCAGCTGCGAAACGATGACGCGCTCGGTGCCGTTGACGATGAAGGTGCCGTTGTCGGTCATCAGCGGGATTTCGCCGAGGTAGACCTCCTGCTCCTTCACGTACTTGATGGCCTTGGTCGACGACTCGCGGTCGTAGATCACCAGGCGCACGGTCACGCGCAGCGGCGCACCGTAGCTCATGCCACGCTGACGGCATTCACGCTCGTCGAAGACCGGATCGCCCAGCTTGTAGCCGACGTATTCCAGGGCAGCATTGCCGCTGTAGCTGGCGATCGGGAAGACCGACTTCAGTGCAGCGTGCAGGCCGTGGTCCGTGCGCTTGGCCGGATCGACGTTTTCCTGCAGGAATTCACGGTAGGAATCCACCTGGATGGCGAGCAGGAACGGCACTTCGAGAATCGAACGCTGCTTGCCGAAATCCTTGCGGATACGCTTTTTTTCGGTGAACGAATAGGACGTCATGAGGTCTTCCACCTTGTTGTGCGAGTCGTGCGCCCACGACCCGAAGGGAACTTGAAATTGTCAGTTGGAAGTCGCTGGTATTGCCGGCACCAGCACGCCTTCTCCCGCTACTTCCAACTGCCAACTCGTCTGCATCCACTCCCCTGCCGTCGCGCTTTGCGCTGGCCGACCAGGGTTTGACCGCAGCCCGTGTTGGGCTTTTTGCCGCTTTTCACATCCACGCATGGCGTGGATCTACAACACCGCAACAACGACCAAAGGCCGGGGGCTTACGCCCCCAGCCTTGGCTGCATCGCCGGATTTCGATGGCGACGCAATGGAAGTGCTTACTTGACTTCGACAGTCGCGCCAGCAGCTTCCAGGTCCTTCTTCATCTTCTCGGCTTCGTCCTTCGAAGCGTTGTCCTTCAGGACGCCGCCGGCTTCGGCCAGGTCCTTCGCTTCCTTCAGGCCCAGGCCGGTGATGGCGCGGACGGCCTTGATGACTTCGACCTTCTTGTCGCCGGCGGTCTTCAGGGTGACGACGAATTCGGTCTGCTCTTCAACGACGGCAGCCGGGCCAGCCACAGCAGCGGCGACCGGAGCAGCGGCGGAGACGCCGAACTTCTCTTCGATGGCCTTGACCAGCTCCATCACTTCCATCAGGGACTTCTCGGCGATGGCGTCGACGATCTGTTCGTTGGTAAGGGACATGATAATTACCTTTGGATGTTTTTCTGGATTGAGGTTCCGTCAGGAACCACGATTAGTCGAAACTCAGGCGGTCTCGGCGGCCGGTTCAGCAGCGTCGGCGGCGACGTCGCCACCATTCTGCTTGTCGCCGATTGCCTTGATGGCGCGGGCGAACATCGTGACCGGCTCGGTCAGGACGCGTGCCAGCATTGCCAGGGCCTGGTCGCGGGTCGGCAGCGATGCCAACACGTCGACGTGGCTTGCCGGGAACACTTCACCACCGATTGCGACGACCTTGGCCTTCAGCTTGTCGTTGCCCTTGGCGGCTTCCTTGATCAGGCGACCGGCAGCACCGGGCTCCTCGAGCGAGAACGCGTACAGCAGCGGACCAACCATCTGGTCCTGTGCGACTGCGAACTCGGTGCCTTCAACAGCACGCGACGCCAGGGTGTTCTTGACAACTTTCAAGAAAACGCCGGTTTCACGAGCCTGCTTGCGCATCGCGGTCATCTGGGCGACCGTGGTGCCAGCGTATTCGGCTGCGATCAAGGAGTGGGCCTTGGCGGCGATGTCTGCCAGCTCCGCGACTACTTCTTGCTTCTGGGACAGATTGAGAGCCATTGCACTCCTCCGATTGAACTCCGCTTACGGCTCCTGCCGTGTGCGGTCCTGTGCGGCATCCGTCCTGGACGCCGGGAACATCGGAATGATGTTCCGGGGGGTGGGCCGTTCTAGACCTGGAGTGGGCCAACCTGGGTAACCCCAGACGTGCGTGAACCAGAAAAACTCCAGAAGGGCACCATCTACGCAGGGTGATTCCGGGGAATCGATTAAGCGCTCGTGACTGCTCCGGCGGCGACTCCCTGCCAAATCGAGCTTCCGTGCCCGTCGCCGGCATACCACGACCGCACCTGCGGTCTTTGACGGCTACCACCGGCGATGGGTTGCCGGCGATGCCTTCAAATGTCACGGCCGCGGAACCCGAGGGGCCCGCGACCGCTTGAAACGATTACTTCAGGCTCAGCGACGACTGGTCGACGGTGACGCCCGGGCCCATCGTCGAGCTGACCGACACCTTCTGCAGGTACAGGCCCTTCGAGGTAGCCGGCTTGGCCTTGATCAGGTCCAGCAGCAGCGCGGTCAGGTTCGACTTCAGCGCGTCTTCGGCGAAGTCGGCCTTGCCGATGGTGCAGTGGATGATGCCGGCCTTGTCGGTGCGGTAACGCACCTGACCCGACTTGGCATTCTTCACAGCCTCACCCGGGTTCGGGGAGACGGTGCCGACCTTCGGGTTCGGCATCAGGCCACGCGGGCCCAGCACGGTACCCAGCTTGCCGACGACGCGCATTGCGTCCGGGGTCGCGATCACGACGTCGTAGTTCAGATCGCCGGCCTGCATCTTCTCGGCCAGGTCGTCCATACCGACGGCTTCGGCACCAGCGGCCAGGGCTTCATCAGCCTTGGCACCGGCCGGAGCGAAGACAGCGACGCGGACCGACTTGCCGGTACCAGCCGGCAGCACGGTAGAGCCACGGACCTGCTGGTCGGACTTCTTCGCGTCGACGCCCAGGCGCACAGCAACGTCGATCGACTCGACGAACTTGGCCTTGGTGGCGGTCTTCAGGATGTTGATTGCGTCCTCGAAGGCATATGCCTTACCCGGGACAACGGCGGCCTTGATGGCCTTTTCGCGCTTGTTCTGTGCCATCTGATTAACCCTCCACCACGAGGCCCATGGAACGGGCAGAGCCAGCGATGGTACGCACGGCGGCGTCCAGGTCGGCGGCAGTCAGATCCGGTTCCTTCGCCTTGGCGATCTCTTCCAGCTGCTTACGGGTGACCTTGCCGACCTTCTCGGTGTTCGGGCGCTTGGAGCCCGACGAGATACCAGCGGCCTTCTTCAGCAGGGTGGTGGCCGGGGTGCTCTTGGTGATGAAGGTGAACGTACGGTCCGAATAGGCCGTGATGATCACCGGAACCGGCAGACCCGGCTCGAGCTTCTGCGTGGCGGCATTGAAGGCCTTGCAGAATTCCATGATGTTCAGGCCGCGCTGACCCAGCGCAGGACCGACCGGCGGCGAGGGGTTGGCCTGACCGGCCTTCACCTGCAGCTTGATATAACCGACAACTTTCTTTGCCATGTGAGTACTCTCCGGGTGCTAGCGCCTTGCGACAACAGGCTCCCCATCGGACCGGGAATCACGCGTCCCGGCATCGCGTTTTGAAATCATGCCGAAGGCCACCTTTCGGTGGCCTCTTCCCGCCAGCTTCCCAACGGGAGCCGCGCAGCATATCAGGTTTTTTCTTCACATGCCTGAAGCGGCAGGTGAATTCAGATCAGACGGCCTTTTCGACCTGGCCGAACTCGAGCTCGACCGGGGTAGCGCGACCGAAGATCAACACGGAGACGCGCAGACGGCTCTTCTCGTAGTTGACCTCTTCGACGACACCATTGAAGTCGTTGAACGGACCTTCGGTGACGCGGACCATCTGGCCCGGCTCGAACAGCACCTTCGGACGCGGCTTCTCGACGCCTTCCTGGACACGGTTCAGGATCGCCTCGGCCTCGGAATCAGCGATCGGTAGCGGACGATCAGCGGTTCCGCCGATGAAACCCATGACGCGCGGGGTTTCCTTGACCAGATGCCAGCTTTCGTTGTCGATGCGCGGAATGCCCGCTTCTTCGTGGGTCTCGATCTGGACCAGCACGTAACCCGGGAAGAACTTGCGCTCGGAACGGCGCTTCTGGCCGGCGCGCATTTCGATCACTTCCTCGGTCGGGACCAGGACGTCGCCGAAGCGCTCTTCCATGCCGTCACGGACGATGCGATCGCGCAGAGCCTGCGCCACCGACTTCTCGAAGCCCGAATAGGCGTGAACGACGTACCAACGCTTCATGCATTTCTCCTTAGCGGCTCAGGAACCACTGAGTCAGTTTCTGGATGAAGAAGTCGAACCCACCCAGCAACAGGCTGAGGATCAGGACGACGACAATCACCACCCAGGTCATGCGAATGGCTTCCTGGCGGGTCGGCCAAACCACTTTACGCAGCTCGAAACGCGACTCGGAGAGGAATTCGCGGGTGTCGCGCCCCTTGCCGGTCAGCATGAACACGCCGATACCGCCAACCAGGCCGACCACGACCGCCAACGCACGCAGCTGACCCGCCCACGAGCCCAACTGGGCAGCGCGACCGGAATCGGCGGAGAACCAGAACCAGACGAACAGACCTGCCAGCACCAGCAACGATGCGAGGACGTACTTGACGATATCCCCGCCTTGCGCGGAGGTGTCCTTGGAATGTTCGATCTTGCTATTCATCAGGCTGTGTCTGCTTTAGCGGCAGGGCCGCTGGGTAAGGTGGGCAGATGGCACGCCAGGAGGGACTCGAACCCCCAACCTGCGGTTTTGGAGACCGCTGCTCTGCCAATTGAGCTACTGGCGTACGTAGAAAACTTGCCTTCCCTTAGACGGCGAAGGCGGACCGAGGTTCCCGGCCCGCCACTCGCCAGACCGGCAGCGCTATGCGACCGCCGGCATGCAGGCTTACTCGAGGATGGTGGCAACCACGCCAGCACCGACGGTACGGCCACCTTCGCGGATTGCGAAGCGCAGGCCGGCGTCCATGGCGACCGGGTTGATCAGGGTGACAACCATCTTGATGTTGTCGCCCGGCATCACCATCTCGACGCCTTCCGGCAGCTCGACCGCACCGGTGATGTCGGTGGTACGGAAGTAGAACTGCGGACGGTAGCCCTTGAAGAACGGGGTGTGACGGCCGCCTTCGTCCTTCGACAGGACGTAGACTTCGGCGTCGAACTTGGTGTGCGGCTTGATCGAACCCGGCTTGGCCAGAACCTGGCCACGCTCGACGTCGTCACGCTTGGTGCCGCGCAGCAGCAGACCGGCGTTGTCGCCTGCCTGACCCTGGTCCAGCAGCTTGCGGAACATTTCCACGCCGGTCACGGTGGTCTTCTGCACCGGACGGATGCCGACGATTTCGATTTCTTCGCCGACCTTGATCACGCCGCGCTCGATACGACCGGTGACCACGGTGCCGCGACCCGAGATCGAGAACACGTCTTCGACCGGCATCAGGAATGCCTTGTCGACGTCACGCTCCGGGGTCGGGATCCAGGTGTCCAGCGCCTCAACCAGCTTGATGACGGCCGGCACGCCGATGTCGCTCTGGTCGCCTTCCAGCGCCAGGCGGGCCGAACCCGAGATGATCGGGGTGTCGTCGCCCGGGAAGTCGTACTTGCTCAGCAGCTCGCGGACTTCCATTTCGACCAGTTCCAGCAGCTCGGCATCGTCAACCATGTCGGCCTTGTTCAGGAACACGACGATGTACGGCACGCCGACCTGACGCGACAGCAGGATGTGCTCGCGGGTCTGCGGCATCGGGCCGTCAGCGGCCGAGCACACCAGGATCGCGCCGTCCATCTGGGCAGCACCGGTGATCATGTTCTTGACGTAGTCAGCATGGCCCGGGCAATCGACGTGGGCGTAGTGACGAACGGTGGATTCGTATTCGACGTGCGCGGTCGAGATCGTGATGCCACGTGCCTTTTCTTCCGGCGCGGCGTCGATCGCGGAGTAATCCTTGAACTCGCCACCAAAGCGCTCTGCACCGATCTTGGTCAGTGCGGCGGTCAGCGTGGTCTTGCCGTGGTCGACGTGACCGATGGTGCCGACGTTGACGTGCGGCTTGGTGCGCTCGAACTTACCCTTGGCCATGGCTGCTTATCTCGAATTCGTCTGGTGTGGTGCTGAAGATGGTGCTCACAAAAGGAATCGAACCTTCGACCTCTTCCTTACCAAGGAAGTGCTCTACCGACTGAGCTATGTGAGCGAGTTTTGCATTATGGCATGAACTCGATAATATTCAAAGTTCACTCAATGGAGCGGGAGACGGGGATCGAACCCGCACCATCAGCTTGGAAGGCTGAGGTTCTACCATTGAACTACTCCCGCACCGGGAATGTGCCACAACGTGAAGCTGGTGGAGGGAGGTGGATTCGAACCACCGAAGGCGTAAGCCAGCAGATTTACAGTCTGCCCCCGTTGGCCGCTTGGGTATCCCTCCTTTTACCACCCCGTCCCGTGCCGCCGAAGCGTTGCGGTGTGTGGTGGTGAGCCCGCAATTCTGGAGATGAAGCGGGGGTCTGTCAACGCTTTTTTTCACTTTTTTTCACACGCGTCGCAAACCCCTTGATACGCAAGGGCCTGCTCAGGGCAGTTCGATTGTCTCGTCGGCAAAGATGGCCACGTGGGCAACGCCATCGGCCCCGATCCAGCCCCGATACATGCCCTGGGTGTTGAACGGTGCTGCCGCTTTTCCATCTGCAGAGAGCACGATCGCCCCGCCGTCGCCGCCCATCTGCGGAATCGCGTCGTTGATCACGCCCTTGCCCGCCTGTTCCGGCGATTGACCGAGGTAACGCATGCGCGCGCAGATCTCATGGGCTGCCGCGGTGCGGATGTAGTACTCGCCCCAACCGGTACCCGACACCGCACAACGCGCATCAGCCCAGGTGCCGGCACCGATGATCGGCGAATCGCCGACACGGCCATAGCGCTTGTTGGTCATGCCGCCGGTGGACGTGCCTGCAGCAAGATGCCCCTGCGCATCCAGGGCGACCGCGCCGACCGTGCCGAAGTGCTTTGCGGTTTCCAGGTCGGCATGCGCCTGCCCGCTCGCCTCTTCCTTCAATGCACGCTGCAGCTGCTGCCAGCGCTTGTCGGTGCGGAAGTAGGAGGGGTCGACCAGGGTCACGCCCTGTTCGGCGGCGAAGGCTTCTGCGCCCTGCCCCACCATCATCACGTGCCTGGACTTCTGCATCACCGTCTGCGCGAGCAGGATCGGATTGCGCACGCGCTGCACGCCGGCCACTGCGCCGGCTGCCTGGGTGGCCCCGTCCATCACCGCCGCGTCCAGTTCATTGCGGCCTTCGTGGGTGAATACCGCGCCCTTGCCCGCGTTGAAGGTCGGATCATCCTCGAGCACGGTGATGGCCGCGGTGACCGCCGCCAATGCCGGACGCCCGGCTGCTAGTTCGGCATGGCCCTTCAGCAATGCCGCCTTCAGGGCAGCGCGCGCGGCCTGTTCTTCCGCCGCAGAGAGATCCTTGCGCTCGACGCCGGCGCCGCCGTGGATGACCAACAGCGGCGATGCGGTGGGTGCGGCCTGGGCCAGCAGTGGCAGGGACAACAGCGCGGACAGTGCCAGGCGCAGTTTCATGGAAGCAGATCTCCAGCAGGACAGGGATTGGATTGCACGGTAGCGCCGGGCCGGGCCCGGCGGAAGGCACAGCACGGCGGCATCCGCGAGCATGGTGGATCATTGGCGGACGACTTCAATCTCGCCGTCGCTGATTTCAACCAAGGCCTGGTAATCGGCCTCGGCCTCGAAGTCGTCCAGGCGCATGCGGCTGCCGCTGGCAACCACGGTGACCGGCACCGCGTGGAAGCGCAGGGGCTCACCTTCCACCAGCCGGTCGGCATCGCGTCCGGGGCTGACCACCCATACCTTGCCTTGGCCGTCGGCGCTGTAGACCTGGGCTTGGCCGTCAGGCTCCACGCACAGGGCCGTATCTTCGTCGACGCCGATGCCGACCATGTCCGGGTCACCACTGTCATGCGCGGCGCGGGCCACGAACACGATCAGGCGGCCGAGACGGTCGCGCTTGTCGAAGTGGGTGTCGGTGACCACCCGCTGCAGGTAGGGCAGCTGCAGGAAGCCGCGGTCCAGGGTGACGGCCTCGCCCATCGGGTCGGCGATGGCGCTGGCCGAGTCGATGCTGCCTCCATCCAGCGCGCCATAGGCGTAGCCGCCGAGGATGGCCAGCCCGGCGCTGGTACCGGCAATCGGCTTGCCGGCGCGCACGTGGGCATTCAGCGCGCGATTGAGCGCGGTGCCCTTCCAGAAGCGGATGTAGCGGGACTGATCGCCGCCAGCGATGAAGATCGCATCGGCCGCAGCCACGACCCGCAGCACGGCCGGGTCGTCGGCGCCGCGGCGGCTGTCGAACACCAGGGTCTGCACGGCGGTGGTCCCGCCGATCTCACGGTACAGACGGTCCTGCAGTTCATCGGTGCCGGAGGCACGCAGGATCAGCACGCGACCATTGCCAGCCTGGCGCAGCCACCACTGGAAGGCCTCGGGGACCCATTCGCCGCCGCCCATCAGCATCATCGCGGGGGTGCGCGGGCCAGGCCGCGGCACATCCAGATCACCCACTTCGTAATAGGCGAAGCCCGGCTCCATCAGCTCCTGTGCAGCTGCTGGCGAGGACCAACAGAGCACCGACAGCAGCAAGGTGAGGCGCGGGCCAGGCAGGCTGTAGCGAAGGCATCGCATCCTGATCTCCCTGAACAAAACGACCTGCAACCGTTTTCACTCTTTGCCAGATTGCCAGACATATCCCCAGTAGTCCCAGTAGTCAAGGACATGAAAAAGGCGTTAAATGCGCGCGCCCATTCCTGAAATGTGAATGGGGGACAGGGTCCCTCCTCCGCGGGCCGGCATTACTTCCGAGAATTTCTCATGCGTAGACAGGCGATGGCGTGGTCGATCCAGCTGACGTTGATGGGCGTTGCTGCTTCGGCGGCGGCACAGACTCCCGCTTCCTCTTCGGTACAACAGCTGGATGCGGTGCAGGTGACCGGCTCACGCATCCCGCGCGCCCAGGTGGAAGGACCGGCGCCGATCACTGTCATCAACGCAGAGCAGATCCGCTCCAGCGGCTTCACCACCGTGCCGGACGTGCTGCGCGCGATGACCCAGAACGGCGGTGAGACGCAGAGCCAGCAGTCCTCCGGCGGCGCCGACTTCTCGCCGGGCGCGCAGCAGGTCGACCTGCGTGGGCTGGGGCCGAACCACACCCTGGTGCTGGTCAACGGCCGTCGCATCGCCGACTTCCCGATGCCGTTCAAGGGCCGAAGCAACTTCACCGATGTGTCCAACATTCCGCTGGGCATGATCGACCGCATTGAAGTGCTGACCGGCAGCGCGTCGGCGATCTACGGCTCGGATGCGATCGCCGGCGTGGTCAATTTCATCCTGAAGAAGAAGGCCGATGGCACCACCATCGACATACGCATGGGCACCACTACCGAAGGCGGTGGCGAATCGTTCGACATGAGCCTGGCCAGCGGTTTCAGTAGCGGCAACTTCAATGCGGTGTACAGCGTCGAACTGCAGTCGCAGACGCCGCTGTGGGCCTACGACCGCGACATCCAGGACTCGACCCAGGACGGCCCGACCGAAGGCGCGCGCGTCGCCCGTCGTTCCTATCTGCGCACCGATTACAACGACGACTACCTGGACCCGGGCGCAGCGACCTGTGATGCACTGTCGGCACAGAACCAGGGCAGCACCTACCGCGCGTTCCGTCCGCGCTACGGCTACTACTGCGGCAGCGACAGCGCGATCGGTTACGGC
Organism: Stenotrophomonas sp. G106K1; assembly: GCF_037969685.1. Lineage (NCBI taxonomy): Bacteria > Pseudomonadati > Pseudomonadota > Gammaproteobacteria > Lysobacterales > Lysobacteraceae > Stenotrophomonas > Stenotrophomonas sp. G106K1. Next base: position 50,165 of record NZ_JBBPFR010000022.1, read on the forward strand.
ACGATCCTCAGCAAGCGCCGCGGCGCCAACGGCTATGCCTCGCTCAGCTACGACTTCGACAACGGCCAGCAGTGGTTCGCCGACGTGCAGCTGGGCTACCACACGATGTCGCTGATGCGCGATGTCACCAAGTGGGGGCGCATGGCCGCCGACGGCGACGAGTCGGGCTACTTCAACAATGAAGCGACCGGCGAGATCGAGTTCTGGCAGCGCCAGTTCTCGCCCGAGGAAATGGGCGGGCTGGACAATGCGATGGTACGCAGCACGCAGAAGACCTTCAGCGTGACCACCGGCTTCAAGGGCAACCTGACCGGCAGCTGGGACTACGAAGCGGCACTGAGCCATTCGCAGTACCAGTCGCGGATCAGCTGGGCGCAGATCATCGCGTCCAAGGCCAACGACCTGTTCCTGGGCCCGCAGCTGGGCGAGGACGATGACGGCTTCCCGATCTACAACGCCGATCCGTCGCGCCTGTACCGGCCGCTGACCCGTGCCGAGTACGATTCGATCGCCGCACGCACCACCTATACGCCGAAGTCGCGCACCGAGACGGCGGCGCTGACCCTGACCAATGGCTCGCTGTTCACCCTGCCCGGTGGCGATGCCGGCTTTGCCGCGACGGTGGAAGTGGGCCAGCAGGCCTATGCGCTCAATCCCGACCCGCTGGCGACCGGCTATTACTACTACAGCTGGAAGGATTCGGACGGCAAGGGCTCGCGCAACCGCTGGGCGACGGCTGCCGAGCTGCGCATGCCGCTGCATGAAACGGTCAACCTGAGCGTGGCCGGGCGTTACGACCAGTACCGCTATTCGGGCCACTCCATCGGCAAGGCGACCTGGAGCGGCGGCCTGGAATGGCGTCCGATCAACACGCTGCTGGTGCGCGGTTCGTACGGCACCGCGTTCCGTGCGCCGGACCTGCACTATGTTTTCGCCGGCCCGGGCAACGACGAGACCAGCGCGGAAGATCTGTACAACTGCCGCGCCGATGCCGCCGATGATTGCGCCGATTACGAGCGCAACGTGATCCGCAGCCGCAGTGGCAACCGCGAGCTGGACCCGGAAACCAGCACTTCCTGGAGCGCTGGCTTCGTGTGGTCGCCGGCCGCCGGCCTGGACCTGTCGGCCGACTGGTTCAACATCGACATGCGCGACCAGGTGCAGGACATGGACGTGCGTACGATCCTGGCCAGCGAAGCGAACTGCCGGCTGGGCAGCGCCGACATCAGCTCGCCGACCTGCGTGGACGCCCTGGCCCGCATCACCCGCACTGCCGATGGCCGTCTGTATGGCGTGCATGTGAACCCGATCAACGTTGCGCGCGAGTCCACCTCCGGCGTCGACGTCGGCCTGCGTTACCGCCTGCAGACCGGCATCGGCGACTTCATCTTCAATGGCACCCACACCTGGGTGAAGAAGCATGACTTCCAGCGCTATGCCGGTGATGTGACCGAAGACCAGTTCGCGATCAACAGTGGCTTTGATATTCCCCGCACCAAGACCAGCGTCAGCGTGACCTGGGAGAAGGATGCCTGGTCGGCCACCGTGTACGGCTCGCGCCTGGGCAAGCTGCCGACCTCGGACAGCTACGACCAGGTGTTCGACGAGGAGAGCGGCGACAGCCCGTGGATCAAGGCGACCTACCGCTACAACGCCTCGCTGCAGTACCGCTTCGACGATCACTCGCGGTTGTCGCTGTCGGTGGTCAATGTGTTCAACAAGATGCCGCCGAAGGACAGGACCTATACGGCGTACCCGTACTACGACGTGTCCTGGTTCGACAGCGTCGGCCGCACCATCAACCTGCAGTACACGCACAAGTTCGGCGGCAGCGCGCTGTAAGGGCGCCCCTGCTGGCGGCACGTTACAGACCCCCGCTTCGGCGGGGGTCTTTCTTTAGAGCGCCGGCCAAGCCCCAGCCTGAACGGTTCCCGGCCGGCGAGGTGCTTCACGGGGTGCATGCCGCTTTTTAGGACATGGCTGATTCCGGGCGGGTGAGTGCCCTCCCTAGGATCGGTGCATGTTCCGATTCCCTCGCCCTTCCCTGCCCCTGGTCGCACCGCCGACCACTGCTTCGGTGCTGCTGCGCTGGCTGACGGTGTGCGTGTTCCTGTGCCTGGCGGCCGCCACCGGCTTCTACCTGCTGACCGCGATGACCGAAGACATCTCCAGCCACCGCCGCGACATGAATGCCGCCGCGTACAGGGCGCAGATCTACTTCGACCAGCGCGAGGCCCTGCTGCGCTACCTGGGCGATTCGGTGGTGGTGGGTGATCCGTCGGTGCCGTCCAGCGAGGGCGTACGCCAGCTGCCATTGGACGGGCCGGGTGGCAAGCCGGGCCAGCGCCTGCTGCTGTCGCCGCGCGCGGAGCACACGCTGCAGACCCTGCAGACACATCTGCTGCTGGTCGATGCGCAGGGAACGCATTGGCTGGCAGGCGGCCAGGCTGACGTTGACATCGCCGGCCTGCCCACATTGCAGGTGCTGCGGCAGCGCAGCGGCACGCTTGCCGGCACCGATCCGGTGTACTGGCTGCGCGCGGGTGATGCCGGGGTCGCCCTGGCCCAACCGGTACAGGCCGGGCCGCAGCCGAGCCAGTGGCTGATGCTGCTGCTGGACAGTGCGCCCGCCTCGGACATGATCGATGGCCAGGGCATCGGCGGCTACGCCCTGCTGGACCGCGACGGGCAGCCCGCGCTGTCGAGCCTGGCGCCACGGCTGGACAGTGCAGGTTGGAAAGCGCTGCAGCAACGCCAGGACGACAGTTTCGGCGTGCTCTGGAGCATGGGCCTGCCACGCGGCGTGGCCTTGGTGAAGGGCGTAGGCAATGACGGCTGGCGGCTGGTCTATCACCTGCCTCCGCGCCTGCTGCTCGGCGACATGGCGACCTCGCTGCTGATCAGCGGTGCACTGCTGTTGTTGGCGGGTATCGCGCTGCGTCTGCTGCGGCATCGCATCGACCGCCAGTTGATCCAGCCGGCCCTGCTGCAGCACCGGCGCCTGCTGGAAAGCCTGGATTTCAGTTCCACGGTGATCGACCTGGCGCCGGTCGGCATCTGTGTCCTGCGCCGCAGCGACCGTCAGCTGCTGCTGTCCAACCAGCTGCTGCGCGACTGGCTGGGCGAGGACGGCACCGACAGCGATTGGCAGGCACCGTGGCGCGTGCATGCCGGCGAACGCGGTCGCGGGCTGGAGTTCACCGCACGCGACGGTCGCCAGCTGCAGGTACTGCATGCGGCCTGCCGTTACCAGGATGACGACGTGCTGCTGTGTGTGTTCCATGACATCTCACGCCATCGCCAGGCGCAGGCAGCACTGTCCTCGGCACGGCAGGCGGCCGACGCCGCCAACCAGGCCAAGAGCGCGTTCCTGGCGACCATGAGCCATGAAATCCGCACACCGCTGTACGGGGTGCTTGGCACGCTGGAGCTGCTCGGCCGCACGCCCCTGGATGCGCGCCAGTCGCAGTACCTGCGCACCATCGAGAGTTCTTCATCGGTGCTGCTGCAACTGATCAGCGACGTGCTGGATGTGTCCAAAATCGAATCGGGCCAGCTGAGCCTGGAGCCGGCATCCTTCTCGCCGCGCGAACTGACCGAGAGCGTGCTGCGCAGCTTCGCCGCTGCGGCGACGCGCAAGGGCCTGCAGGTACTGGTGTGCACCGATCCCCGGTTGCCGACGCGGGTGCTCGGCGATGCCGACCGGATCCGCCAGGTGCTGGGCAACCTGCTCAGCAATGCCATCAAGTTCACCGAGCATGGCCGGGTGGTGCTGCGCGTACGACTGGTGCAGCGCGAAGGCGAGTCGAGCGTGCTGGCCTGGCAGGTCACCGATACCGGCGTGGGCATCGCCACCGAGGAACAGGTGCGCCTGTTCGAGCCCTTCCGCCAGGTCCGTAGTGCCGCCAGCGCACAGGGCACCGGGCTGGGTCTGTCGATCAGCGACCGCCTGGTGCGGTTGATGAGTGGCGAACTGCGCGTGGTCAGCGAACCGGGACTGGGCAGCAGTTTCACCGTGCGCCTGCCCTTGCCGGTGCTGGCCGCGACCGAGGATGGCCCGGCGTTGCTGGCCGAGCCGCCGGTCTACGTGCGCGGCCGCGATCGCGAGCTGGTCGACAGTGCCTGTGGCTGGCTGCGCCGCTGGGGTGCCAATGCGCAGCCTCTGCAGGGCGACCCTGCCCTGCTCGACCACGCCGGCGCGATCCTGATGGATGGCGAGGCGGAACAACCGTTGGCCTGGCGGGGCCCGCGGGTGCTGGCCTCGATCGACGGTGGCGACCAACCCTCACCCACCGCCGATGGCACGCTGCTGGTCACCCTGCACGGCATGTCCTCGATCGCCCTGGCGGTCGCACGCCAGCAGCGGCAATGCACAACGCTGCCGACCGCAGCCCGCGATGTGCAACCGGGTCCGCTGGGACTGCGGGTGCTGGCCGTGGAAGACAATCCCATCAACCGGGTGATCCTGGCCGAACAGCTGCAGGCCCTGGGCTGCGAGGTGGAGCTTGCGCAGGATGGTGTCGAGGCGTTGCAGCTGTGCCAGACCCATGACTTCGACCTGGTGGTCACCGACATCAACATGCCGCGCATGGACGGCCACACCCTGGCGCGCCGGCTGCGTGCGGAGGGCAATCTGCTACCCGTGATCGGCGCCACCGCCAACGCGACCGCCGAGGAGCGCGAGCGCTGCCTGGCCAGCGGGATGCAGGGCTATCTGAGCAAACCCATCGACATCGCACGCCTGCGTCAGGCGCTTTCCGCCGTTCGCCAAGGAGATCCCGCATGACCCGCCGTGTCCTGATCCTGGAAGACCAGCCGTTCCAACGTGGTTACCTCGTCAATCTGTTCAGCGCGCGCGCCGGTGTGCAGGTTGACGCCTGCGAAGACGTGGATGCGGCAATCGCCCTGTGTGCCTGCCAGGCCTATGACCTGGTGGTGAGCGATCTGTTGATGCCCGGCCAGGATGGCATCCAGTTCATCCAGGCACTGGCCGCACAACCGCGCCCACCGCGGCTTGCCGTAGTCAGCGCGGCCTCGCGGCGGATGATGAGTTCGGCACGGTTGATGGCCGAATCACTGGGCCTGGAGGTGGTAGGACTGTTGGCCAAGCCGGTCGCCGCCAGCGATGTCGATGCGCTGCTCGAAGCACTGGCGCAGGCGCGGCCAGCGGTGCGCACCAGCCCGGCGGCGCTGACGCCCGAACCGGACGCCGCGCAGCTGCGACAGGCGTTGGCCGACGGCAGCCTGACCGCCTGGTTCCAGCCGAAGAAGTCGTTGCAGTCCGGGCGCGTGGTTGCCGCTGAGGCACTGGTGCGCTGGCGCCACCCGCAGCTGGGGACGCTGGCGCCGGGCAGTTTCCTGCCGGCGCTGTGCCGTCATGGGCTGGAGGGCGAACTGCTGCGGGCGATGCTCACCGCCAGCATCCGGGCTCAGGCGCGCTGGCGCGCGCAGGGATTCCGCGTACCGGTATCGATCAACCTGCCGCCGCACCTGCTGGAGCAGTCCGATCTTCCGGATGAACTGCAGGCGCTGACCCTGGCCGCGGGCGGCACTCCGGCGGATCTGTGCTTCGAACTGATGGAGAACAGCACCACCCGCCACGTCAGCGACTTCTACGCAGGCGCCTGCAGGTTGCGGATGAAGGGCTTCGGCCTGGCCCAGGACGATTTCGGCCAAGGGCTGAGCTCGGTGCACAACCTGGTCAACACCCCCTTCACCGAGGTCAAGATCGATCGTGCGCTGGTCAGTGGTTGCGCGCGCGATCCCGCCCTGCACCTGACCTTGACCACGGTGATCGCGCTGGCCAACCAGCTCGGCCTGACCATCGTTGCCGAAGGCGTGGAGAGTGATGCCGACCTGGCCGCGCTGCGCCATCTAGGCTGCAACCAGGTACAGGGCTTCCTGATTTCGCAGGCGCTGCCCTCCGACGACTTCACCCGTCTGCTGGACGAAGATGTTCCGCATGCGGCCGCTGCCAGCAACCGGGCAACGTCGCGCTGACAGGCGAGGCTGAAAGGCTTCACAATCCCATCAAGAGTCTTTGACGATCCTCTCTGCGCGGCGGTACCGGCCGTGCCCTGGGCCCTTCTGGCCGCCATCGACCGCCTACTGCTCCGAGACCTGTCCATGCCGGCCGAGGCCACTCCCGTACGCCGACTCGCCCGCCGCTCCCTGCGTGTACATGCCCTGCTGATCGGCGTGGTGGTGCTGGTCACCCTGCAGGCCGGCCTGCTGCTGTCCACCGGCAGCCAGCTGTTCAACGAAGAACAGAGCAAGATCCGCTATCACTTCCGCCGGCTGGACGGCACGCTGCAGGAACAGGATCGCTTCCTGCGGCAATGGCGCCTGCATGACGTGGGCAATCAAGGGCAGCCCGTGGACGAGGGCGCTTCAGGTACACAGCCCAGCCCGCTGTTTGCCAGTTTCGCGCGGATCGGTGCCGACGGCGGCGCCTCGACACAGGCAACGGCCGAACTGGGCGACCGCTTCCTGCGCTTCTACGGTGCTTTCTGGGCGGCCTCCCGGTTTCCGCCGCCGCAGTGCCTGCTGGTCGATGGCCAGGGCCGCCGTGGCCTGCTTGCACCGATCCAGACAGTGCGTGGTGATCCCGGCCAGAGCAGCCCGCATCACCTGCAGCCGGCACTGACCGCCATCCACGAGGTCCTGCGCGAACGGCCGGCGCTGCGGCGCGGCAACGTGGTGTGGACGCCGGTGGCCTGGCGCGAGGGACAGACCCGGCTGCTTGCCATCGCCCACGCACCGCAGGATGCCCGCCTGTGGGGCGAGAGCGAGGACGAGTCGTTGGCCGCGGTGGCCTGCCTGCTGGATCCCGGCCGCGTTGATGACTACCGCCAGGTGATGGGGACACCGGTGTTCGAACGGATGTCGCTGTTCGATGGCAACGGCCGCCTGCTGCTGGGTGATGCCAGCGATGCCAGCCGCGCGGGTACGTCCTGGCGCGCGGGCCTGGAGGGCCTGCTGTTCCGCATGCGCAGCGAACAGGGATGGCTGGCGGTGTACCACGTTGGCTGGCAACAGGTGTTCCAGCACCCGCGCGGGCCGCTGCTGGGCAGCATGGTGGTGGCGTTGCTGCTGGCCACCGGTGGCGCGCTGATTTTGCGTGCCTACCGGCGCTCGGTGATCGAGCCACTGCGCCGCAATCATGCACGATTGCTGGAAAGCGAAGCCTTCAGCCGCACCATCCTCGACAACGCACCGATCGGGTTGTGCCTGCTGCGCCGTACCGATGGCCGCGTGCTGCTGGACAACGCACTGGCGCGTCACTGGCTGGGGGAAGACCACGACGACGGTGGCTGGCACGGGCCCTGGCGGCGCAGCGTGCTCGCCGCCGGCGGTACTGCGGCGGGCGACGGCCTGGCCTACACCACGCCGGACAACCGCCATCTGCTGATCACCGCGACGCCCGCGCGCTATCGCGGCGAACCCGCCGTGCTGTGCCTGTTCATCGACCTCAGCAGCCAGCACGAAGCGGAGCAGGTGCTGCAGCAGGCACGGCGTGCGGCTGACCAGGCCAGCCGGGCCAAGAGCCAGTTCCTGGCCACCATGAGCCACGAGATACGCACCCCCCTGTACGGCGTACTCGGCACGCTGGAGCTGCTGGGCCTGACCCCGCTGGATGCTCGCCAGCAGGACTACCTGGACACGATCCAGCGCTCGTCATCGACGTTGATGCAGCTGATCAGCGACATCCTGGATGTCAGCAAGGCCGAGGCCGACCAGCTGAGCCTGGAGCCCGGCGAGTTCGATCCGGAGCGGTTGACCGAGGACGCGCTGGACTCCTACGCCGCTGCCGCCGCACACAAGGGCCTGCAGTTCTACGCCTGCATCGATCCGGACGTACCGGCTGCGGTCAACGGTGATGCCGCGCGCATCCGCCAGATCCTCAACAACCTGATCAGCAACGCGCTGAAATTCACCGACAGCGGGCGGGTCGTGGTGCGTCTGGGCGCACAGCACATCGATGATCGCTGCTGGCTGCGCTGGCAGGTGGCCGATACCGGCATCGGCATTGCCAGCGAGCACCAGGCACATCTGTTTGAACCCTTCTTCCAGGCCAACCCGGGCACCGATGCCATGCGGGGTACCGGATTGGGCCTGGCCATCTGTGCACATCTGACCACGATGATGGACGGCCACCTGCGGGTGGTCAGCGAAAGCGGGCTGGGCAGCAGTTTCTCGGTCGAACTGCCGCTGCCCGAGGCAACACCCGATCCCCTGCAGGGGGCTTCACCGCGATTGCCGGCAGCGTTGCCGGTGCAGGTCCGTGGCAGCGTCCGCGAGTTTGCACAATCGATATGCGAGCGGTTGCAGCAGCGCGGCGCACAGGCCAGCGTGCATCGCGATGATGCGCCGGAGCCTGCCGATCCTGGCACAGTGATGCTCGACCTTGTGCTGGACGAGGGCACGCCCACGTGGAGTGGACCGCAGGTTGTCGCCTGCCGCGAAGGTGGAATGCAGCCCCAACGGGTGCAGGGGCATTGGCAGGTCGGCGTGCATCGTCTGGATGCGATCGTGCTCGCACTGGCGGCCGCGGCCGGGCAAGCACTGCCCGCCGAGGTCAACGGGCGTCTGCCGGCGCCTCGCAGGTTCGGGCTGCAGGTACTTGTCGCCGAAGACAACCCGATCAACCAGGCGATCCTGCGTGGCCAGCTGGAGCAGCTCGGCTGCCACGCCGTGGTCGCCAGTGACGGCAATGAAGCCCTGCACTATTGGCCGCAGCGTTCCTTCGCCCTGGTGTTGACCGACCTCAACATGCCGGGACTGGATGGTTACGGTCTGGCCCGCGCATTGCGCGCACGGGGGGTTGAGGTGCCGATCCATGGCGCAACCGCCAACGCCGACCCGGCGGAGCGGCAACGCTGCCATGAGGCGGGAATGCAGGGCGTGCTGGTCAAGCCGATCACCCTGGCAGCACTGCAGCGCCTGCTGACCCAGGTTGCAGCCCGGCCGCACAGCGAACCCATCGACGCCGCCGCCGATGCGCCACTGCAGGTTCCGGAGAAAATGCAGGCGTTGTTCGTGCAGACCATGCAGGCCGACCTGGACAGCCTGCGGCAGGCGATCGACGATGCCGCATCAGAACGCGTGGCACAGGTGCTGCACCGCATCCGCGGCGCACTGGTGATCGTTGGCGCACCGGCACTGGTGGCACACGGCCAGCAGATTGAACAGCAGATCGGCGACGGCGACGCGTTGCCTGCCCTCGCCACGGCGCTCGAGCATTTCCAACGGCGCCTGCAGCGGCTGCTGCAACCCCTGGTGCACGTCGCCGCCCCCTCATCCCCCAGCAAGCCGACACCGCCATGACCACCCGCATCCTCATCGCTGACGACCACCCGATCGTGCTTGCCGGCATCCGCGATGTCCTGGCTGGCGAGCTGGACCTGGACGTGGTCGGCGAGGCCGCCGATCCGGCGACCTTGGTCGAGCTGATGACGAGCACCCTGCCCCATGCGGTGATCACCGACTACAGCATGCCCGGGGGTGACAGCTTCGGCGATGGCATCAAGCTGATTTCGTTCCTGCGCCGCAGCTTCCCCGATGTTCGTCTGCTGGTGTTGACGATGGTCTCCAACCCCTCGCTGGTGGCAGCAATGTACGCAGCCGGTGCCAGCGGCGTGGTGCTCAAGAGCCACGGCCTGGGCAGCCTGGTGCAGGCGCTGCGCACGGTGCTGGCCGACCGCGTCTACCGTCCACCGGGCCTGCTGCCGGTTGCGGCCGCAGAACCGGCCGATGCCGAGGCGGTGCTGGCGCGCCTCTCGCCGCGCGAACTCGAAGTCATCCGTCTGTTCACCGGCGGCATGAGCGTGGGCGACATCGCCCGCCAGCTGCAGCGCAGTGCGAAGACCGTCAGTACGCAGAAAATCAACGCGATGCGCAAACTGGGCGTGGACAGCGACCAGGCGCTGATCGAGTACTGCCTGCAGTCGTCGATGTTCGGCTGAGGCCTCCACATCACTGAACCGTGCCCCGCCCATGCACAGGGCACGAAGTGCTTTAGGAAATGCCTGATTCCATAGGACAGGGCTGATTTCTAGTCTGGACGCATCCCGCCACGGTGACGATTTCCCATCGTCATCGCGTTGCCGGCGGGAGCGAAACCGGATGGCGCCTGCAGTGGCCATCGCACCCGGTTTCCACAGCGACGCGGCCCTGCCGCGCCAGATCGCGCAGCCGCGCTGCGCCCTGCCACAGGAATCCATCAGCATGAACGCCTCTCCCCCACGGCGCCGCCGTGCGTCCGCCTGCGCGCGCGCTTCGCGCCTCCCCTTGATTCCCAGCCTGCTGGCCAGCGCGCTGTGGGCCGCCCTGCCCGTGCACGCGGCCGAAATGCAGGGGCCGTTGAAGATTACCGATGGCGGCAGCCTGCAGCTGGGCGCCGACGACACCCTGTCGCACAGTGCCGGTGGCTACGCCCTGGAGGCCAATGGTGTCGGCAGCACCATTACCGTCAATGGCAGCTGGATCTCGAGCACCGGAGGCGGCAGCGGCATCCTTGCCAGCGCCGGCGGCAGCGTCGTGATCGAGGGCGGCATCCTGCAGGTCGGCAACGGCAGCACCACCGTCGGCTATGCGCTGAACGCCAGCGGTGCCGGCAGCGTGATCCGGGCCAACAACCTGGTCATCAATGCCTACCGCAACGGCTCCGGCTACGGCACGGTCAACGCCACCGGCGGTGGCAAGCTCTGGTTGACCGGTGGCCGCGTGAGCAGCGGCGGGCACGCCCTGTATTCCAGTGGGCGCGGCAGCGAGCTGCACGTGGCCGGTACGGAGATCAATGGCGGTGCCAACAGCGCGGTGTACGCCGAGGGTGGCGCGCTGCTGTCGCTGGAATCGCTGAAGATGACCTTCGCCGACGCCAGCAACGGCTACAGCGGCCGATTGTCCTCCGATGGCAGCGGCAGCGTGCTGTCGCTGCGCGACGTGGACGTGGTCAACGGCTACTTCGATATCGACAACGGTGGCACGCTGCAGATCGTGGGCGGCAGTGCCAGCAGCAGCGGCAGCAGCATCCGCCTGCTCGGCAACAGAATCAACCGCGTATACTCTACCGCCGATATCACCGGCGGCCGCTTCGAGACCATCGGCGGCTATGGCGTCAACGTCAACAGCTGGGCCAAGCTGACCACCCACGGCGCCCACTTCACCGTGCGCGATGGTTATTCCGGCATCTGGCTGTCCGGCGCGGACTCGCTGGCCGACCTCACCGATACCACGATCAGCACCCATGGCGACAACGGCTACGGCCACGGCGTGGACGTCTGGGGCGGCACTGCCACGATCACCGGCGGCAGCATCGATACCCACGGCGATGGGGTCTACGGCCTGCGCGCCTCGGGCAGCAATCCACCGACGCCCTATTCGCGCATCCGAACCAAGGATCTGGACATCACCACCTACGGCACCGGCGGTGGCGGCGTCTTCCTCGGTGGCGGCACGGCCGATGCGCAGCTGGACGGCGGCTCGATCACCACGCGGGGAGCCTCCTCGTTCGGCATCGTGCAGATGAACACCGCCAAGCTCACCGCCGACAACCTGAGCATCCAGGCACAGGGGACGAATTCGGGCGCCTATCGGTCCTACATCACGGTGTTCGGGCCGTACTGGGACCGTCTGGTGTTCAACAACAGCAGCCTGCAGACCCAGGACGGTCCCGCGCTGTGGCTGCAGGGCAGCAACCACGAGCTGACGCTCAACAATACCGATGTCATCGCGCGCCAGCAGGGCAACCTCGACGGTGGCCGCCTGCTGCGGGTGAGCGATACGGTGTTCACCGATGGAAGCTCGGTCGCCACCGCGGACATTCTTTTCACTGCCGACAACAGCCGCCTGACCGGCGATGTCGTGGTCGACAGCGCCACCGCCAACGTACAGATGACGCTGCGCAACGGCACCGTGTTCAACGGCGCACTGCGCAACGACTCGGGCTACCAGGTCGCGCAGCTGGCGATGGACGGCAGCAGCCAGTGGAACGTGCGTGGCGATTCCAGCGTCGGCTCGCTGGACCATGCCGGCACCATCGTCTTCGTCGCGCCCACCACCGACGACTTCAAGACCCTGACCGTCACCGACGACTATGTCGGCAACGATGGCCATTGGCTGTTCAACCGCGCGCTGGGCGACGATGCCTCGCGGGGTGACCAGCTGCTGATCCAGGGCAACAGCAGTGGCACGGCCTCTGTCAGCGTGCGCAACGCGGGAGGCGCCGGTGCCCTGACCAGCGAAGGCATCCGCCTGATCAGTGTGGCTGGCCAGTCCGATGCGCAGTTCTCGCTGCAGGGACGCGCGGTGGCCGGCGCTTACGACTACTTCCTGTACAAGGGTGGCGTCTCCACCCCGGACGACGGCAACTGGTACCTGCGCTCGGAATACGTACCGCCGGTCGATCCGCCGGAACCGCCCGATCCGCCGGAACCGCCGATTGATCCGCCGACTCCGCCGATTGATCCCCCTGCTCCGCCGATCGATCCGCCGATCGATCCGCCGGTGGTCCCGCCGGTTGACCCGCCGCTGCCGCCGGCGCCGCCGCGTGTGGAGCGTCCGGAGCCGGCGGTGTACATGGCCAACCAGAGCAGTGCGCTGGGCATGTTCCGGCACAGCCTGTACGACCGCAGTGGTGATCCTGCCGACGCAACCGACGGCGGCAGCGATGCCATTGCATGGGCACAGGTGCGCAGCAGCCAGCCCGGCAGCCGCGGCCGCCAGGTCGATGTGGACAGCGAACTCAACAGCGTGCTGCTGGGTGTCGGTCGTCGCTTCGAAGCCAATCCCGGTGGCCAGCTGCAGGCAGGTGTGATGGCCGGCCAGGGTCGGGCACGCAACGACAGCCGTTCGCAGGTGACCGGTTACACCGCGCACGGTGTGGTCAACGGCACCAGCCTGGGCCTGTATGGCACCTGGCTGCAGGACGCGCGGATGGACAGCGGTGCGTATGTGGACGGTTGGCTGCAGTACGGGCGGTTCCGCAACAGCGTGCAGGGCGAAGGGCTGCAGAAGGAGCACTACCGCTCGCACAGCTGGACCGGATCGGCCGAGGCAGGCTATGTGCTGCCCGTGCAGCGCACGGCGCAGCGCGGTGTCTACCTGGAGCCACAGCTGCAGGTGATCCACAGCCGCTACGATGCCGACCGGGTGGTCGAGGCCAACGACACGGTGGTTGAAGGTTACGACAAGGACAGCACCACCACCCGTGTGGGCCTGCGCCTGTACACGCGTTCGCTGACGCAGCGCCAGGGGCAGGTGCAACCGTTCGTCGCGGTGAACTGGTGGTCCGGTGGCAACGACGCGGCCATCGCCGTGGACGGAGAACGCCTGCGCCGGCAGTTGCCGCGTGACATCTACGAAGCCAAGGCTGGCGTGCAGGTGGGTCTGTCGGGTGGCTGGCGCGGCTGGGGCGAGATCAGCCGGCAGACCGGTGGCATGGGCTTCCGCGATACCAGCGGTCAGCTGGGCGTCTCCTACCGCTGGTAGGACGTACTGCTGGCGAGCTCATCGAGGGGTCCGGCGATGCGTCGTCGGACCCCTTGTTGTTTTCCACACCATGCGTGGAAATCGATGGGGGTTGGATGTGGACAAGTGGCCGTAAGCCGCGCACGGCAAGCGTTTTCGACGCTGGTGTTTTTTTGTCCAGGCTGTCCAGGCTGCAGGCAGTCGCGTGTTTTCCACACAGCAGGTGGAAAGCAATGCGAACTTGATGTGGACAACCCGCCTTGAACGTTATGCCGCAAGCGTTTCAAGGAGTGGCTGTTTTTTGTCCAGGCGCCTCATCGGTTTTCCACACGCCACGTGGAAAGCCGTGGGGGTTTGGTGTGGACAAGTCGCCGCGATCCATGCAGGCCAAGCGTTTCACCGCGTGGTGAATTTATGTCCACTGCCATCTGCAACACCGGGCTGGTGCTTCCGCAGCGCAAATGCGCAATGACACTGTCAGCGTGTGCGCCTTCCGACAGGCGCCCGATACAACAAGACCCCGCATTGCGGGGTCCTGTTGGCAATCACTGCGCTGCGTCGTCGATCAGACGTTGAAGCGGAAATGCAGGATGTCACCTTCCTGCACACGGTATTCCTTGCCTTCCAGACGCAGGCGACCAGCTTCCTTGGCGCCGGCTTCGCCCTTGTACTTGATGAAGTCGTCATACGCGATGGTTTCAGCGCGGATGAAGCCCTTCTCGAAGTCGGTGTGGATGACGGCGGCAGCCTGCGGCGCGGTGGCGCCCTTGCGCACGGTCCACGCGCGGACTTCCTTTACACCGGCAGTGAAGTAGGTCTGCAGGCCGAGCAGGCTGTAGGCCGCGTTGATCACGCGGTTCAGGCCCGGCTCGGTCAGGCCGAGGTCGGCCAGGAAGGTATCGCGGTCTTCGTCATCCAGCTGCGACAGCTCTTCTTCGATGGCCGCCGACACCGGCACCACCTGCGCGCCTTCTTCGGCGGCACGGGCGCGCACGGCGTCCAGGTGCGGGTTGTTCTCGAAACCGTCTTCCAGCACGTTGGCGATGTACATCACCGGCTTCAGGGTCAGCAGGAACAGATCGCGCACCAGCGCTTTCTCTTCCTCGTCCAGGCCCGCCGAACGGCCGGCCCTGCCGTCGGCCAGCGCGGCCTGCAGCTTGGCCAGCACCGGCTTGCGTGCCGCCGCGTCCTTGTCGCCGCCCTTGGCCGCACGCTCGGCGCGGTTCAGTGCCTTCTCGACGCTGTCCAGGTCGGCCAGGGCCAGTTCGGTATCGATGGTGTCGATGTCCGAGATCGGATCCACCTTGTTGTTGACGTGGATGACGTCAGCGTTCTCGAAGCAGCGCACCACGTGGGTGATCGCATCCACTTCGCGGATGTGGGCCAGGAACTTGTTGCCCAGGCCTTCGCCGCTGGCGGCACCGGCCACCAGGCCGGCGATGTCGACGAACTCGACCGCCGTCGGGATGACCTTCTGCGGGTTGATGATCGCCGCCAGCTCGTTCAGGCGCGGATCCGGCACCGGCACGATGCCGACGTTCGGTTCGATGGTGCAGAACGGGAAGTTCGCCGCGGCGATGCCCGCCTTGGTCAGCGCGTTGAACAGGGTCGACTTGCCGACGTTGGGCAGGCCGACGATGCCGCATTTGATACCCATGGGTGACAGCTCTCTGGGGTGAAAGTGATTGGTGAAACAGCGCGCGCGCCGCTTGGCCAATCCATCTCGGTGTTGCCGATTGTGCGTTGCCGATCTTTGTGTGCCAACCAAGGTTGGCACCTACCAGAAGCGCTATTTCGGGGTGTGCAGCCGCTTCATCGCTTCGCTGAAATCGCCCTGCACCGCCAACGGCAGCACGTCGATCGCATCGTCGATGGCGCGCGAGATCAGTACTTCATCGTCCTTGGAGGGGCGTCCCAGCACCCAGCCCACCACGCGGTCCTTATGGCCGGGATGGCCGATGCCCACGCGCAGGCGATGGAACTTGCCGTGGCCGAGCAACCGGATGGTGTCACGCAGGCCGTTCTGTCCACCGTGGCCACCGTCGAACTTCAAGCGCGCCACGCCGGGCGCCAGGTCCAGTTCGTCATGGGCCAGCAGGGTTTCCTCCGGCTCGATCTTCCAGAACCGCTGCGCGGCGGTGACCGACTTGCCGCTGAGGTTCATGAAGGTGGCGGGCTTGAGCAGCCACACCGTCTGTCCGGCGATGTCGACCTTGGCGGTCTCGCCAAACAACTTGCTGTCCACGTTCCATCGTGCACCGGCCTTTTCAGCCAGGGCCTCAACGAAATGAAACCCGGCATTGTGCCGGGTCCGGGCGTGCTCCGATCCGGGGTTGCCCAGACCGACGATCAGTCGCAATCCTGCCATCGTTCCATCCAGATACGGCGCCTGCCCCGAAGGACAGGCGCCGCGGGGTATTACTCGGCCGCTGCTTCTTCAGCGTCGGCAGCGTCCTGCTTGCCGTGCTTGGCAGTGACGATCGCGTCGTCGTGGTCCTTGCCCAGCGCCAGCGCCGGGATTTCCACGCCCTTCGGCAGCTTGATGTCCGACAGGTAGACCACGTCGCCAGCCTTCAGCTCGCCCAGGTCGACTTCGATCGACTCCGGCAGGTCCTTCGGCAGGCAGCTGATGGCCACTTCCTTCAGTTCGTGGGTGACCACGACGTCGGCAGCCTTGCCAGCCGGCGAGGTGTCTTCGTTGATGAAGTGCAGCGGAACCGAAGCGGTCAGCTTCTCGTTCTCGTTCACGCGCAGGAAGTCCAGGTGCATGATCAGCTGCTTGAACGGATGGCGCTGCATGTCACGCAGCAGCACCTTCTGCACCTGGCCGTCCAGGTTCAGGTCCAGGATCGAGGCATAGAACCACTCGTTCTGCTGGGCCAGCCAGATTTCGTTGTGGTCCAGGCTGATGGCGACCGGTTCGGCGTTGCCGCCGTACACGATCGCCGGGATCACACCAGCGGTACGCAGGCGGCGGCTCGCACCCTTACGCTGCAGTTCACGCTTGGTGACCTTGATTTCATGGGTCTTCGACATTTTCGACTACTCGGTTGTTGCCTTGCCTTGCGGCTTGGCGGTTGAAGGCACTTCCGCGACCAGAAGCGCCCAGTGTGTCCCTGCCGTTGCCGGCGGGGACGAAAAAATCAATCGACGTACAGCGAGCTGACCGACTCACCGAAGGCGATGCGGCGCATCGTTTCGGCCAGCATTTCCGCCACGCTCAGCTGGCGGATCTTGCTGCACACCCGCGCGGCGTCCTTCAGCGGGATGGTGTCGGTCACCACCAGCTCATCGAGCTGGGAATTGGTGATGTTGTCCACCGCAGGGCCCGACAGCACCGCGTGAGTGCAGTAGGCGGCGACCTTGAGCGCACCGCGCGCCTTCAGGGCAGCGGCAGCGGCGCACAGGGTGCCGGCGGTATCGACGATGTCATCGACCATCACGCAGGTCTTGCCTTCGACGTCACCGATGATGTTCATCACGGTGGAGACGTTTGCGCGCGGACGGCGCTTGTCGATGATCGCCAGGTCGGCGTCATCCAGGCGCTTGGCCACTGCACGGGCGCGGACCACGCCGCCCACGTCCGGCGACACCACGATCAGGTTCTCGGTGCCGTAGGCGCGCCAGATGTCGGCCAGCAGCAGCGGAGAGGCATACACGTTGTCGACCGGAATATCGAAAAAACCCTGGATCTGGTCGGCGTGCAGGTCGACGGTCAGCACACGATCAGCGCCGGCGGTGCTGAACATCTTCGCCGCCAGCTTGGCGGTGATCGGCACGCGCGAGGAACGCATGCGGCGATCCTGGCGCGAGTAGCCGAAGTACGGCACCACGGCGGTCACGCTGGCCACCGATGCGCGCTTGAGCGCGTCGATCAGCACCAGCAGTTCCATCAGGTTTTCCGCGCTCGGCGCCGAGGTCGGCTGGATCACGAACACGTCCTGCTTGCGGACGTTCTCTTCGATCTCCACCTGCACTTCGCCATCGGAGAAGTGCGAGACCAGCGCCTTGCCCGGGCGGACTCCCAGTTCCTTGCAGATGTTCTGCGCCAGACGTTTGTTGGCGTTGCCGGAAAAGACCAGCAGGTTCGGGGACTCTTGCATCATGATTGTCTCGGGCGGGGACGAGTGGCGGGGATCCGGTAGCGGCAAGGACCACTGCGGCCCCTGCTGCTGACAACACCGCGGCTGTTCCCACGTCCCGCGCAGGTGATGCGCTGGAAGGCGCGGACGCAGCCGCATTGGCAGGGGCGGGAGGATTCGAACCTCCGAATGCCAGGATCAAAACCTGGTGCCTTGGGCCTCTTGGCGACGCCCCTGCATTGATGAATCAGTGTTGCTCGAGTGCATCCAGCAGTGGCGAACGTGCAACGCCCGCAGCCACCCTTGCCCGCAACTCCTTCGACAACTTCGCTCGTCCCTGCTCGGCGGCAGCCTGCGAATCGAACTCGACGAAACAACCACTTCCCGAACCGGTCAGACGTGCCGTGCCGATGTCGCTCAACGCAGCAAGCACCGCCTCGACGGCAGGCTCACGGCGGCGCAGCACCGGTTCGAACACGTTCCCGACCAGCGAGCCGGAAGCGAAGTCCTCTATTTTCGCCTGTGGACTGTCGCGCGTCAAATCCGGATCAGCGAACAGGAGGGGCGTCGGCACATGAACGCCCGGTTCGACCACCACATACCAGGCCTGCGGCAGGGTGATCGGCTGCAGCTGCTCGCCTACCCCTTCAGCCCAGGCGTTGTGACCACGCACGAACACCGGCACGTCGGCGCCAAGGCGCAACCCCAGCGCAGCCAGCGCATTCTCGTCCAGCCCGGCGCCCCACAATCGGTTCAACACCACCAGCACGGTGGCCGCATCGGACGAACCGCCGCCGAAACCGCCGCCCGCAGCAACATGCTTTTCGACGATGATGTCGACACCTTGCTCGACATTCGCCACTTCTTTCAGCATCCGCGCCGCGCGAACGGCCAGATCGTCCGCCTCGGCGACGCCGGCCAGGCCATCGCCCTGCCGCCGCACCTGGCCGTCTTCACGCAGGCGCAGGCCGATCCGGTCGCCCCAGTCGAGCAGGCGGAACACCGTCTGCAGCTCGTGGTAGCCGTCGGCACGGCGGCCGGTGATGTGCAGGAACAGGTTCAGCTTGGCAGGGGCCGGCCACCAGGACCACCCCGCGTCATCCCCCCGCGCGTTCATGGCGCGCCCTGGCCCCACTGGTCGACCAGCAGGCGCACCTTGGCGTCGCCATTGACTGCTTCGACCCTGCGCGGCAGGGCCGGACGCCCAGCTTCGGCCGGGTACCAGTCCAGATATTGGATCACCCACCCCATCTGCTGCATGCGCCGCGGGCGGCCATCAGCATCACGGTCGATCTTTTCCGGCCCAGCGCTGTCGCCGGCGACCAGGCCGCGTACCCAGTCCGGCAGCTGATTGACCGGAATATCCCAGCCGGTGGCCTCCAGCAGCAGCGCCTGCGCGTCTTCACCCTCTCGCGGACCACCGGCCAATCCTTCCAGGCGCCCGGCTTCATGGTGGGTATCACCGCTCAACTTCCAGCTCTGGCGGGTCACCGGCGCGCTCAGCTCGACGACATAGCGCTGGCCTTCCTGCTTCCAGTCGATGCGGCCGCTGCCACCGTCCTTGCCCTTGCTGACCGCCACCCGGCCCTGGAAATTCCAGTCCGCTGCCGAACGCAGGGCATCCACGCGCGCAGCCTCGATGGCGGCCGCTTCGGCGGAAACGGTGGTGACCACGGCCGGCGCAGGCGTTTTCTGCCGGCCAACGGTGGTACAGGCACTCAGGGCCAGGGTCACGGCCACCAGCAGCAGGGGCCGGATCGTGGAAACACTCATGGATTGAATTTCTCGCGGGCGCGCAGCAGCGCGCGGTTTTCAGGGTCGAGCCGGGCCGCTTCCTCGAAGAAGTGACGGGCTTCATCGTGTTTGCCCAGCACCCACAGCACCTCGCCCACGTGGGCGGCGATTTCCGGGTCCTTGGCCAGTGTCCAGGCCCGGCGCAGCTGTACCAGCGCGTCGGCGTTGCGTCCCAGCCGATACAGCACCCAGCCATAACTGTCGACGATGGCCGCGTTGTCCGGCTCGGCCACACGCGCGCGGTCGATCAGTTCGAGCGCTTCCTGGTAGCGGCCAGTACGGTCGGCCAGGGTGTAACCCAGTGCATTCAGTGCCGGCACGTTCTCCGGCTCGGTCACCAGGATCTTGCGCAGATCGGCCTCGGCGCGGGCGATGTCATCGCGACGCTCCCAGGCCAGCGCACGGGCATACAACAGGCCGTTCTCGTCCGGATACGCAGCCAGGCCACGGGCCAGCGCATCGATCTCGCCAGGAAGGTCGTCGGCGCGCTGGCGCAGCTCGGCTTCCAGCAGATACGCATCGCGCCGCACATCGTCATCCACGCCGGCATCGGACTGGATAGCATGCACTTCATCCAGCGCCAGCGACTGCCGGCCTGCCAGACCCTGTGCATTGGCCGCGCGCAGGCGCGCTTCATTCAGCTCATCGCCGCCGGGCACGCTGTGATACCAGTTGACCGCCTCCGGGTAGCGCTTGAGGTACTCGGCGATCTTGCCCAGCAACAGGCGCTGCGCCGGGTCCGGCTTGGCCGCCTGCCGCGACAGTTCGTTGTACAGATTGGACAGCGCGGCCTTGTCGCCCTGCTTGGCCAGCAGCGAAGCGCGCATGCCCCACGTCTGCACATTCTGCGGACCGACCGCCAGCACACGCTCGGCCGCTGCCGGCTGGCCGAGGCTGTCATAGGCGATCGCCACCGCATTGCGCAGTTCCGGATCCTGACGGGTCTTCGGTTCTACCCCGCGCAGCAGCGACAGCGCCTGGTCGGTCTGGCCAGCCTGCTGCAGCTGGCTGGCGCGCAGCAGAGCAACGCGCGGCTCCTCGGGGAAGCGCTTGACCACCTCGTCGATCATGCGCCGCGCCAGCTCGGGCTTTTCCATGCGCAGCGCCAGGCGTCCAAACTCCTGCCAGGCCTCGATCTTCTGGGGAATGGCGTTGGCATCGACCAGCTCGCCCAGCACCTGGGCCGGCACGGCCGGATCGCGGCCGCCGCCGATCAGGGCGCCCAGGGCGAACTTCCAGCCCTCGTCGCCCGGGTCCTGCAACAAGGCCTGAAGCTCGCTGCGCGCAGTCTTCACATCGCCCTGGCGCATCGCCAGCGCACCGGCGGCGCTGCGCATCGCCAATGAGCGCGGCGCACGCTGCTGCCACAGGGCCAGGCCCTTGGCCGCAGCATCATCCTCATTGGCCAGCATGGCGATGCGGGTCGCCCGCTCGGCCAGGCCGGCGTCGCCGTCGGTCTGCTGGGCGGCCTGCAGGTACCAGCGCGCGGCCTCGGCCAGCTTGCCCGCCTGCAGGGCGAACTCGCCAGCCAGGACCGGCTCCAGCGCCAGTTCCTCAGTCACCGCGGGCCGTGCAGGCGCCTTGGCGGGCACCGCCGCCAGGGCCAGGGCACAGGCCAGAGACAGCAGCAGAACACTGGGGATGCGAATCAATGCGGGCATCGTCGGCATCGGGGCCTTAAAATGTCGTCCAATGGCCAGCAGCTTATCGCAAGCAACTGAACAATGACCCTGTGGGTGCTCGGACTGAATCACCAGACCGCACCGGTGGAACTGCGCGAACGCGCAGCCTTCGCCGGTGACGCGTTGCCGCGCGCGCTCGGTTCGCTGCGCGACACCCCACAGATCGCCGAGGCGGTGCTGCTGTCCACCTGCAACCGCACCGAGCTGTATGCCGTGGCCGAATCCGCGCAGGCACTGGACCAGTGGCTGCACGCCCAGGCCGGCGACCTGCAGGGCTATCTGTACCAGCACGCCGACGCCGATGCCGTGCGCCACCTGTTCCGGGTGGCGACGGGGCTGGATTCGATGGTGCTGGGCGAGCCGCAGATCCTCGGCCAGGTGAAGGACGCCTGGTCGACCGCGCGCGACCATGGCCTGCTCGGCCAGCGCCTGGACCGGCTGTTCCAGCAGACGTTCTCGGTGGCCAAGCGCGCGCGTACCGACACCCAGGTCGGCGCCAACCCGGTATCGGTGGCCTCGGCAGCGGTGCGCCTGGCGCAGAACGCCTTTGCCCGCCTGGATGATTCCACCGTGCTGCTGGTCGGCGCTGGCGAGACCATCGAACTGGCCGCGCGCCACCTCAGCGAAGGCAAGGTGCGGCGGCTGCTGATCGCCAACCGCACCCTCGCCCATGCGCAGGAACTGGCCAGCCGCCATGGCGGCGTGGCGCTGCCGCTGACCGAACTGGAGCGCCACCTGGCCGAGGCCGATGTGGTGTTCTCGGCCACCGCCGCCCGCGAACCGGTGATCCACCGTGCCGCGGTGGCCAACGCCCTGCGCGCACGCCGGCACAAGCCCATGCTGCTGTTCGACCTGGCCGTGCCGCGCGACATCGAAGCCGACGTTGCCAGCCTCAACGATGCGTTCCTGTACACCGTGGACGATCTCGAGCGCGCGGTGGAAGACAACCGCCGCAGCCGTCGCGAGGCCGCCGCCGAAGCGGAGACGATCATCGACCTGCAGGTCTCGCGCTTCGTCGAAACCCTGCAGGCCAGTGCCCATCAGGCACCGCTGCGACAGCTGCGTGCCTTCGGCGAGGCCACCCGTGCCGAACTGCTGGAACGCGCGCGCCAGCAACTGGCCAACGGCAAGCCGGCCGACGAAGTGCTGGAACTGCTTGCCCACGGATTGACCAACCGCCTGCTGCATCCGCCGACCGCCGCCCTGCGCGCGGCCGCGCTCAGCGGCGATGCCGACCTGACCCGCGCCGCCGAGCGCCTGTTCCCGGCGACGCCGGGTTACCGCCACCCACCTGTGAGAACCGATGACGCCGACCCTGCGCCGTAAGTTGGAAGCGCTGGCCGAGCGCCGCGAAGAACTGCAACGCCTGCTCGCCGAACCGGAGGTGGTCGCCAACAACGCGCGCTTCCGCGATCTGTCGCGCGAGTTTTCCCAGCTCGAACCGATTGCCACCGCACTGGCCGATGAAGCGCGCGCCAAGGCCGATCTGGCTGCGGCCGAAAGCATGCGTGCCGACCCGGACCTGCGCGAGCTGGCCGACGAGGAAATCGCAGCCGCGCAAGCCCGCCTGCAGAAACTGGAGCAGGAACTGGCGCTGCTGCTGGTGCCGCGCGACCCGCGCGATGAAGGCAACCTGTTCCTGGAAGTCCGCGCCGGCACTGGCGGCGACGAGGCGGCGATCTTCGCTGGCGACCTGTTCCGCATGTACGCCCGCTACGCCGAGCGACAGGGCTGGAAGGTCGAGATCGAATCGGACAATCCCGGCGAACATGGCGGCTACAAGGAAGTGGTGGCGCGCGTGGTCGGCCGAGGCGCGTTCTCACGCCTGAAATTCGAATCGGGCACGCACCGCGTGCAGCGCGTGCCGGCCACCGAATCGCAGGGCCGCATCCACACCTCGGCGGCAACCGTGGCGATCATCCCGGAAGCCGACGAAGTCGATGAGATCGTCATCAACCCGGCTGACCTGAGAGTCGACACCTACCGTTCTTCCGGCGCCGGCGGCCAGCACGTCAACAAGACCGAATCGGCGATCCGCATCACCCACGTGCCCAGCGGCGTGGTGGTCGAATGCCAGACCGAGCGCAGCCAGCACGCCAACCGGGACAAGGCGATGAAACGCCTGAAGGCGCAGCTGCTCGATGCCGAGCGCCAGCGCCACGACGCGGCGCAGGCTGAATCTCGGCGCCTGCAGGTCGGCAGCGGCGACCGCAGCCAGCGCATCCGCACCTACAACTTCCCGCAGGGCCGGATCACCGACCACCGCGTGGAAGGGTTGACCCTGTACGACCTGCCCAACGTGTTGGCCGGCGATCTGGACCCGCTGCTGCAGCGATTGAGCCACGAGCATCAGGTCGACGCTTTGGCCCAGCTTTCGGCGGGTTGACCAGCATGTCGGCCTGGCAGCAGCGGCAGCAACTGCAGCAGGCGATCACGCGCCAGCCCGGCGACTTCGTCGCCTGGGTGATGCTGGCCGACCTGGAACTGGAAGCCGGCGACATTGCGGCCGGCGAGCAGGCCGCGCGACGCGCACTGCAGTTGCGACCCAACCATCCTGAAGCACTTGCCCGGCTGGGCCGGGTAGCGTGGATGGCAGGCGCGCACGACGATGCCGCTGCATTGCTGGGCCAGGCCTCGTCGCTGGCACCGGAGCATCCGGGCATCGCGTTGTGGCTGGGGCATGCGCTGGAAGATGCCAACGATGCAGAAGGTGCATCGGCCGCCTATCGCCGCGCGCATGTGCTGATGCCCGATGAGCCGTATATCGCCGCACAGCGCCTCGCCTGGCAGCGTCGCCTGTGCGATTGGCAGGACGTGGATGCGCTTGCCACCCAGGTACGCGGCGCGCTTGCATCTGGCCAAGGCGTGGTTGAGCCCTTCGCGTTCCTCAGCGAAGACGCCAGCGCGGCCGAACAGTTGGCCTGCGCGCGCGCGCGCGCGGCCGCTGTCGCTGCTGCGGTGCGGCCACTGCCGCCGGTGAAGCTGCGCGAACGAGGTCCACTGCGCGTGGGCTTCCTGTCCAACGGTTTCGGCGCCCATCCCACCGGATTGCTGACGGTGGCGCTGCTGGAACGCATGAGCCAGGACCCGGCCCTGCACCTGCATCTGTTCGCGCTCAACGCCAACGATGGCAGCCGCATCCGCCAACGCCTGCAGACCGCCACCCGGCTGCATGACGTGGCGGGATTGCGCCATGCCGATACCGCCGCGCGCATCCGTGCACAGGGCATCGACCTGATGTTCGACCTGCGCGGCTGGGGCGGCGGCGGCACACCGGAAGTACTGGCGATGCGCCCTGCCCCGCTGCAGCTCAACTGGCTGGCCTACCCCGGCAGCTCCGGTGCACCGTGGCTGGATGCCGTGATCGCTGACCACTTCACGCTGCCGTCCTCGCTGGAACCGCACTACAGCGAGCGTGTGCTGCGCCTGCCGCGCGCGTTCCAGCCTTCGGACAGCACTCGCATGCTGGAGCCGGCACCAGAGCGCGTGGCATGCGGGCTGCCTGCGCAGGGCACCGTGTTCTGCTGCTTCAACAACAGTTACAAGCTCAACCCGCGCAGCATGGGCCGCGCGTTCGCGGTGCTGCAGGCAGTACCGGACAGCGTGCTGTGGCTGCTGTCCGGCCCCGGCCAGGGCGATGCGCGGCTGCGTGCCGCCGCACAGGCAGCAGGACTCGACCCGGCACGCCTGGTGTTCATGGCCAAGCTGCCGCATCCGCAGTATCTGGCCCGCTATCAGCTGGCCGACCTGTTCCTGGATACGAACCCGTACAACGCGCATACCACCGCATCGGATGCACTGTGGGCCGGCTGTCCGGTATTGACCTGCCCCGGCACGACCTTCGCCGCGCGCGTGGCCGGCGGCCTCAACCATCAGCTGGGGCTGGAGCACATGAACGTCGCCGACGACGCGGCGTTCGTCGCCACCGCCAGCGCACTCGGCAACGATCCGACCGCGTTGGCCGCAGTGCGCGCCGAACTGGCGCAGGCACGCGAGCGCAGCGGCCTGTTCGACATGGCGGGTTTCGCGCGCGATCTGTCCGCACTGCTGCAGCAGCTGGCCAGCGAACAGGGCTGGCAGGGCCTCGACACGCCCTGACATCACCCTGCGCTACGCTCGGGCTTCCTTCCCGCGTGGTATGACCATGGCCAAGCTCAAGCGCAAGGAATACGACGAACTGCTGCAGCCGCTGCAGCTGGAACTGGCTGCGATGGCGCGCTGGGTGCAGCACAGCGGACAACGCCTGCTGGTGCTGTTCGAAGGACGCGATACCGCCGGCAAGGGTGGCGCGATCCAGACCATCAGCGAGCACCTCAACCCACGCCAATGCAGGGTGGTGGCGCTGCCCAAACCCACCGACCGCGAAGCCACGCAGTGGTACTTCCAGCGCTACGCCTCGCATCTTCCGGCTGCCGGCGAGATCGTGCTGATGGACCGCAGCTGGTACAACCGCGCCGGCGTTGAACGGGTGATGGGCTACTGCAGCGAAACCGAGTACCAGCAGTTCCTGCGCCAGGCACCGGTGTTCGAACAGCTGCTGGTGGATGACGGCATCCTGCTGTTCAAGTACTGGTTGTGCGTGGACCAGGAGCAGCAGGAAAAGCGCTTTGCCGAACGCCATGTCGATCCGCTGAAGGGCTGGAAGCTGTCACCGGTGGACCTGAAGTCACGCAGCAAGTACAGCGCGTACACCGAAGCGCGCGAGGCGATGCTGCGCGCGACCCATCGCGACGGTGCGCCGTGGACGCTGGTGGATTTCAATGACCAGCGGCTGGGTCGCCTGACCCTGGCCCGCAACCTGCTGGACCGCTTGCCGGACACGCGGGTGGATGCGCCGCTGCCGGACCTGCCGAAGCTGAAGGGCAAGCTGCATCGCGAGCACTACGATGTATTGAAGCCGATCGAGAGTTTCCCGGTCGAAGAGTAGGGTTGGTCGGCAGGGCTGCGCCCTGCACCTGCTACAGGCAACGGCAACAGCCGAAGCAACGGCCGAAGCGGTATTCCGTGGGATGGTGGGGCGGTGTCGGATTGCGGGGACGCCGCAAGTACGTCCTTGTAGGCTTGGCCGCGGCATCCATGCCGCGGACACCCCGTACTCCGACACCGCCCCACCTCTGACAGATTTCCGGCGTCTGATGGATCCACCTCATGCGTGGATGAATCTCCATTGAAATCGAAGATTTCGA